>WQRT01000107.1 GCA_009786625.1 Treponema sp. | reverse complement strand
AGTGTTTCAAGCTCGTCAACGATAAGCCGCAATTCCGACATTGTCGTAAAAACTTTGTCGCGGTAGAAAGTCGCCTGCGCCAATATGTCGCGCTCCTGCGCGGTTTCCAGAACGATGCTTTCCAATGCCGTCAGTTTCTTTAAAAGACACGCCGATAATTTTGTGATGCTGTTAAAGAAATGCTCCTCAAGCGTACAGTCAAAAGATGAGCCGCCGAATGCTTTTTTCTGGCGCAGAAGATCGATCAGTTCTCTTTGATAATCAAGACACGCCGGAATTATTTCGCCCTTGACCATATCGATCATTGTAAGAGCTTCGATGTGAAGCGTCTTGCAATATGATTCCATCATGATCTCATAACGCGAATGTATTTCCGTTTTTGTAAACACATGATGCTTTTCAAACAACTCAATGCTTTTCTTGTCCATAAACTTTGGCAGCGAGTCAACCGTTGTCTTTAAGTTTGAAAGTCCGAGTCTTTCCGCTTCCTTTACCCATTCATCCGAATAATTATTTCCGTTAAAAACGATTCTCTTGTGTTCGCTGTATGTCTTCTTTACAAGCGCGGCAAGGTCGCTGTTAAAATCTTTCGATTTTTCGAGTTTGTCAGCGAACTGATTCAATATCTCAGCGACAATTGTGTTAAGAACGATGTTTGGGCCGGAAATCGAGAATGCCGAGCCGAGCATGCGGAACTCAAACTTGTTTCCGGTAAACGCGAAGGGAGATGTGCGGTTGCGATCCGTAGAATCTTTCGGGAAATGCGGCAGTACCGTTACGCCAATTTCCATCTCGTTTTTTTCCTTCCCTTTGTAACTTGTCCCGGCTTCAATCGCGTCAAGGATTCCCTTTAACTCATCGCCGATGAACATTGACACAATCGCTGGGGGCGCCTCGTTCGCGCCGAGACGGTGATCATTCGCAGCGCTTGCCGCGGACAGCCTCATCAAATCCTGATAATCATCAATAGCTTTTATAACAGCGACAAGGAACAGAAGGAACTGCGCGTTACCCTGCGGAGTATCGCCTGGTTCAAGCAGGTTCATACCGGTGTCGGTGCTGATCGACCAGTTGTTATGTTTGCCGCTGCCGTTAACGCCCGCGAACGGTTTTTCGTGCAGGAGGCATGCCATGCCGTGCTTGTTGGCGATGGTCTTCATCAATTCCATTACGATTTGATTATGATCGGCTGCGATGTTAGTTGTCGCGAAAATCGGAGCAAGCTCATGTTGAGCCGGAGCGACTTCGTTGTGCTTTGTCTTCGCGTACACGCCGAGCTTCCAGAGTTCTTCGTCAAGCTCTTTCATGAACGATGAGACTCTCGGCTTTATACAACCGAAATAATGATCTTCAAGCTCCTGCCCTTTCGGCGGACGTGCGCCGAACAATGTTCTGCCTGTGTAAATTAAATCCGGGCGGGCGAGGAACATATCCTTGTCAATTAAAAAATATTCCTGCTCAGGACCAACGGTTGTAATTACGCGCTTTGCCGCCGTGTTACCGAAAAGCTTAAGTACGCGCAGAGCCTGCTTGTCAATCGCTTCCATTGAGCGCAGAAGCGGCGTTTTTTTATCAAGCGCGTCTCCTGAGTATGAACAGAAAGCGGTAGGGATGCAGAGAGTGCCGTCTTTGATGAACGCGTACGATGTTGTGTCCCAAACAGTGTAGCCTCTCGCTTCAAATGTGGCGCGGAGGCCGCCTGACGGGAAACTCGACGCGTCGGGTTCGCCGCGTACAAGCTCCTTGCCTGAGAATTCCACGATTACCCTGCCGTCTCCGGTCGGGGAAATAAAGCTGTCATGTTTTTCCGCCGTGGTTCCCGTCATCGGCTGGAACCAGTGGGTAAAATGGGTCGCGCCTTTTTCAACAGCCCATTCTTTCATTGCGTTTGCAACCGAGTCCGCGATTTCCTGATCAAGATGCGTTCCCTGCGAAATCGTTTTTTTCATCGACTTGTAAACATCCTTGGGCAGACGCGCCTGCATGACCGCGTCATTAAAGACCATGCTTCCGAATAATTGGGTAATGTCTTTCATCCTATACTCCTTAAATTATAAAAATAAAAAAGGCGCTGTGCCTGAACGCCTGACTTTTAAACCAGTCAGACAGTTAGACACAGCGCCTTTGCTGCTTCTTAAATCACTCTATACAATATTAAAACTTTTGTCAAGAGGGAACGAAAAAATAAATAATTATTTTTCCGCGCCGGGCAGCCGCAAAAGATTTAAATTACTGAACCTTAAACCGAGAGACCTCCCTGATCAGAGTGTCAATGGCTTCACGGTTCTTAACAGAAATCTCGTTAACATGAACAACCGCTACATTAATCTCATCCGCACCCAAAGACATTTCGTTCATACCGGATGTAATCTCCTGCGTCGCTTTCTCAAGGTTGTTACTTTCCTGTATTACTTCCTTCGCGCCGTCAAGCATTTCCGCGGAACTGCTTTTTACCTGCCTGGTTAATGAGTTTACATTGCTGATTCCGTCAAGAATCTGCTTGGAGCCTTCTCCCTGCTCTTCCATGGCGTTGCGGATATTTTCTTCCTGATCCGCGACCGTTCTGACGCTTGCGTCAATCGCCTCGAATTTATTAAGTACGTTCGCCGTAGACCTTGTAATTTTATCAATCGATTCTTTTATCTTCTTAAGCACATTACCGATGGTCTTTGATTGTGCGCTGGAATTTTCCGCGAGCTTTCGGATTTCGTCGGCGACAACGGCGAAACCTTTTCCGGCTTCGCCCGCATGCGCGGCTTCGATCGCGGCGTTCATTGAAAGCAGGTTTGTCTGGCTCGCGATATTCTGCATGACAGAGTTAATTTCCAAAAGACCCTCAGACTCGCGTGATATCTCCTGAATATCCGCTGATACTTCCTGAAGCCCTGTTTTTCCGACCTCGGAAGCGTCCGTCAAAGTTTTCACATTGGCGGANTTTTTAATCAACGTATCGGTAACTGACGAGATATTCGCGACCATCTCCTCAATNGCTGCGGAAGCCTGNGAAACATGNTCGCTTTGGTTTTCGACATGGTTGTTCAGTTTNTTGATATTTACAGTAACCTGTTCCATTGTCGCGTGAGTCTCGCTTACGCTGGCGCTCTGGTTGATTACCCTGCCTTTAATACTCTGAATGTTCGCTGTAATTTCATTNACNGCGGCGGCAGTCTCGTTCATATTGCTCGCGAGATCNTTTCCNATCGTAGATAGATGAGCCGACTCATTATTAATACTGATGATCAAATTCTTNATAATTTCCATTGTTTGATTGAAGTAACGCGAGAGATCTCCTATCACGTCTTTTGAAGCGTACTTAACCCTCTTCGTCAGATCTCCTTCACCTTCGGAAATGTCTTTTAACGTATGCATTACGCTGAATAACGGTTTTACAATACTGGTTGTAACAAGCAGCCCCAGAACAGCGCTTGCGGCAAACGCGATAATTATCATGATAATAATTATTGTGGCAAACGTTCTTCCCGTCTGATGTACTTTGTTTATCTCTTCATGAAGCAATACGCCGTACTCNTCATATATATGCTGTAAATCNCTGATAACCGACTGTGTATTCGGGAAGATTTCCTCCAGCAATACTCTTACAGCCTCTTCATTCTCGCCCCTGCTTATCATTCCATTAATATCACGCGCTTTGTTATGAATAAAATTATGAGGAACACTGATATGCTGCAATAATGTAATAAGCGCCGGGTCCGTTACCGCTTTTATATCATCGCTGTTAAGCCACTGTCCCAAAGAGCAGGCGTTCGGATCAAGCGAGCCGGTAAAAGTTTCTCCCAAATGCACTGCTTCCGTTAAATCGTGCCTCCAGTTAAAATGCGCGGTTAATATGCTTGAGACACGCGCTTCTACTTCCGTTATATCGATAATATCTTCCGCTGAATCNGTAAGGCTGTTATTACTNAAAAGACCGATAATACCCAGAAAAGCGCCGATTAAGGCGATTAATAAGAAACCGCCGACTAGTTTTGTTCGAATTTTCATATAATTATACTAAAACTCCTACTATAATTATTATTGCGAGAAAAGGAAGAAAAATCAATCAGTAATGTAATATTTGAAAGAAAATAAATAATCAATATTAAAGGAGGGAGATAATATGTCAGATTTTATTAAGGAATCATCGGTTTATCTTAAGTCTATCGCTGAAAGCGATTCCAATGACACAAGCGCCGGTAACTTCGGCATGGATGTCTTTGTAGAATGGCCTAAACTTGAACTTGAAAAACGCGGCGAAGGCATCTATCCGTTGAACTACGAGAGGATTGAAAAATGCTTAAAAATTATCACGGAGCACAGGGACTGCGCCGACTTTGTGATGCCTGTTTTTCTCGCCATACTTTCAAGGTATAAAGATTCAAAACTTTTAACTGACGAAAACCGCAAAGCCTATAAAGATGCTGTTATTAATTTTAAATACGCGATGGATGATCCAAACGAGGATAAGCACGGCATCTGTTACTTTACCGAAAACCATCAGGCGCTTTACGGAGCAAGCGAATACATAGCGGGGCAGATGTTCGCGGATGAACTATTTACAAACAACCGGCAGAAGGGAAGCTGGCATCGCGAACGCGGAAAAAAACGGATGCTGCAATGGATCAGCTGGAGGGCCAGATTCGGTTATTCCGAGTGGCTGTCAAACGACTATTACGGCGAAGACCTTATGTCGTTAGCGCTTCTGTGGAGCGTCGCCGAGGATGAAGAACTAAAAACACAGGCGGGTAAATTGATAGAGCTTACCCTCTTTGACATCGCCGTAAACTCCTTTAACGGAATTCTTGGCGCGACAAACGGCAGAGCGTACCTTCCAATGACAATACGCACAGAGCTTCCTGCGACAAGCGCGGTATGTAAACTCTACTGGGGCGAAGGATCATACGAAGCTGTTTCCATAGGCGCTGTCGCTCTCGCGGTTTTCGGTTATGAATGCTGCGCGGCGGTCAGAAACACCGCTCTTGATAAAACCGCGTTTATAAACCGCGAACGCATGAGTTTAAATGTTGAGGATTCAAAAAAATACGGATTAGACCCGGCAAATTACGATGACATAATGTTCTACTGGGGGCAGCAGACATTCCTTCATAGGGATGTGATTGAAAACTCGATGAAGCTCTGTCCCCCGTGGCTTGGGATGCGTCCCTCCATCGACGCGCATTGGGAGAAATATCAAACGCTTGAAGCGTCCGGCTTTAAACCCGGATCTTTTGATCCGCTTCTGCCAAACGCGTTTACACAAGGAAACCTGTACGATCCCGACATGGCATGCTGCGCCCTGACTCAGGCAGATCTATATGTATACAAGACTCATTACTATTGCTTGAGTAACGCGCAGGATTACAGAAAGGGGAAAGCCGGGTATCAGCAGCACATCTGGCAGGCAACAATGGGCGGCAGGGCTTTGGTGTATACGAACTCGCCGGGATCAAATGAGTACGAAGACAGGCCGAGTAAATTCGCAGGAAATAAATTCATGCCGCGTTCGGCGCAGCACAAAAATGTCGTTCTATGCGTCTACAGGCTTCCCGCGGAAAGCGCTCATTTCTTTTTTACGCATATTTATTTTCCCCGGCACGAATTTGATCAAGTGACAGAAAAAGACGGCTGGATTTTCGGAAAACGCGGCGGAGCTTACATAGCAGTATATTCATCAATTCCCGGCAAATGGGAAAATCCCGATCCAAAATTCTACAAAGCGGTATACGGCGGCAACTGGGAGAAAGAGTACCATTCGGCAAAACCATATGAGTACATGGTTCCAAAACACGCTGTTGTCTACATCTGCGAAATGGGTGATGAAAAAACCGACGGAAGTTTTGAAAATTTTAAATCACGATTCAACGCCGCCGCTTTTTCAGGAGACACATTCTCCTTTTCCTACCGGTCGCCCTCGCTAGGGAAAATGTCCTTCGGCTGGAAAGAGCCGCTCAAAATAAATGATGAAGAGATCGCCATCCGGGATTATATGCGTTACGACAATCCGTTTTGCCGCGCGGCTTTTGGAGAGAAGCGTTATCTGATCAAGGCGGGAGGAGAGGAAATATCGTTGGATTTTGATTAGTTATTCTTTTCAATCCCATCCGACTGCACCCAGCCCTGTACGCCTTCATAATCGACAGGAGTGAAATCGCCAGAGACGTCTCCTGTAATTTCCACGACATAACCGTTGAATAAAATCGTCAGCACTTCTGCATTAGCGTATGGTTCCGCGCGTAGATTGAGAATATCAGATTTGACCGCCGCTTTAATGATAGGCGCGGTAGTTATGGTTGGCTTAATTGAAGTTTCGCGCCCGTTTAAATGGTTTAACAAAATAAACGCGCCAATGCCGCACATAACGCCGGCAGCAATAGGCAAAATAAATTGTAACTTTGACTTACCGCCGGGTGAGGAATTTTTTATATTGGATGATTTTAACGCTGATGCCGCAGATGCTGTACCCGCCTGACGCGTACCCGCAGGATGCGCCGCGCCTGCCGGATTCGGTATTCCCGATTGTTTTTGTTTTGATATAGATGCTTCTGTTTTTGAAGATTCATTTTTTGAATTCGGCGTATATGTGACACCCATTCTTTCAAGCCTCGCGAGTGCGCCTTCATAACCTAAATCGGCTGATTCTTTATATGCATCAACAGCTTTTTCATCTTCTTCCGTATCTTCGTAAACAATTCCAAGATACAAATAGAGCCGTTGTTTTTCGTGTTCGAGCAGATCGCCGCCTCTGTCGTTCGCTATACTTTTTGTAAAATCCTTGATCGCGTTTTTTGAGTCTTTCATTTGATAATGGCAATAGCCGCGGTTGAAATAAAATCTCGGATGCCCGCAGAGGCTGATTGCCTCTTTTAACAAGTCAGCCGCGTTATTGAATTTTTCTTTATCTATTAAATCAGATGCTTCATTTAAAAGGTCTACAGCGTCCTTTCCTTCGCTGTTCTTTCTACTCATCAGTTTTTCGTAGTTCATAAAAAACCTCTTGTATTATTATATAAGTAAATGTTTTTTATGTCTTTGAAAAAGGAACTATTACTCCACCTTAAAGCGCGATACTTCCCTGAGCAGTGTATCAATTCCTTCGCGGTTCTTAATCGTTATTTCATTTACCTGCGTTACCGCGACATTGATCTGATCCGCGCCTGATGCCATTTCGTTCATACCGCTTGTTATCTCCTGAGTCACTTTTTCCAGATTGCCGCTTTCGTTTATTACTTCCTTTGCGCCTTCAAGCATTTGAACAGAGCCTGATTTTACTTTCCGCGTTATATCGTTTACATAGCTTATTTCGTCAAGTATCTGCCTTGATCCTTCCCCCTGTTCTTCCATTGCGCGGCGGATAACTTCTTCCTGCTGCGCGACAGTTTTAACGCCTGAGTCTATCGCCTCAAATTTGTTTAAAACATTTCCTGTCGATAAAGTAATTTTATCAATTGAACTTTTGATTTTTTTTAGAACCGAACCGATTGTTTTTGACTGCTCGCTTGAACTTTCCGCGAGTTTACGGATTTCATCCGCGACAACCGCGAAACCTTTCCCGGCTTCGCCCGCGTGCGCCGCCTCAATCGCCGCGTTCATTGAAAGCAGATTTGTCTGGCTGGCGATATTTTCCATAACGGAATTGATCTCCATCAAGCCTTCCGACTCGCGCGCTATTTCCTGAATGTCAGATGATACCGCCTGCAAACCCGCGCGTCCGATCTCCGACGCTTCTTTAAGCGTGTTTACATTTTTTGTGTTCTTTACAAGAGTTTCCGCTACAGAATGAATGTTCGCGACCATTTCCTCAATCGCCGCCGATGCCTGCGTGACATGAGAGGACTGCTCTTCAATGTTGATATTTAACTTGTTGATATTATTAGTGACCTGTTCCATTGTCGCGTTTGTTTCCGTAACGCTTGCGCTCTGATTTATTACGCGTCCTTTAATGCTTTGAGTGTTAGCTGTAATTTCATTTACGGCGGCAGCGGTTTCGTTCATGTTACCTGCAAGCTCCGTCCCGATGCCGGATAATTTTTCGGTTTCTCTCTTGATGCTTAACACAAGATTTTTAATTTTTTCTAAGGTATTATTAAAATACTTCGCTAAAAGCCCGATTTCATCATTGGATTTAATTAAGATTGATCTTGTCAGATCTCCTTCGCCTTCAGAAATATCTTTTAAATTATCCGCGACTATTGTTATAGGTTTTGTAGTTCTGCTTAAAACTATAAAAATAATCACCGCTACAACAACAATAACAATTATTGCCAGTACAACAGTAAAACTTGTAATGCTGCGAACCTCAGTTAATATATATTCCTCTGAGGCAGCAATCATTACCGACCATGTTACGTTTGAATTGCCTATAGTAAACGGCGATAAAATAATTTCCACATTGGAATGTAAATCATCAGAATAGCTCGTAACGGCGAATGACTCTCCGTTTATAACGGCGCGTAACGCGTCATTTATACTGCTTCCGTAAATTGTGTCCACATCAGGGAGTTTTTTTCCTATGCGGCTGCTTTGATAACTTGCCAGTATAAATCCGGTATCTGTATAAATCGACATCGCCGAAATTTCACTGTGGCTGTCAATAACTTGTTCAAGCGCGGGCTGCATGGGAGCAATTGATAATAGACACGCGACACCGCCTACAGTTTCGTTTGTTCTTGGATTGATAATCGGAACCATCATTCTAACAAGATATGTACTCTTGCCCATAATGTTTCTTAGAAAAGGCTCTTCGATTCTGTCATTAGTCCTGTCAGAACCATTAAAAAAATTCATTGAGGGCTCAATATCCGAGCTTGCCCGGATGTCGATGCTGCCTTCTTCCCGCGTGTAGACCGCCGTATACTGGCCTGCCGGGGAAGAACCGGGCATCCCGATAAAATGTTCATCCATGCCGTCGACGGCGTTTGGTTTCCAGATTGTATAAATTTGCACCAAATCAGGCTGAGATGTTAACGTTCCGTACAGCATACTGTTAAAACGCTCNCGCCTTAACTCAGGTTCTATCTCTTCATAGTCGCTCATTATATCAGCTAACACACGGAGCGCCATTAAATGTAAATCCTGCCTGCTCTGCCAGTACAGAGCCTGCTCGCTTGTGAGATACTGAATACCGCGTTTTGAAAGATCTATGGTTATATCTGACGCCCTGTTTAAAAGAATGGCGGCGATTCCCGTAATTACAACAATTAGTATAGCGATTACCATTATGCTAAGTTTTATTTTAATTTTCATTTACGAATAATAATAATTTACAAAATCATATTCTGTCAATGAAATTTAAAAAAATATTCGCGTAACGTTATGTGAATATAACCACTGTTATGTGAAATTAGCGGATTTTTCCGTAAGAAAAAATGATTTTCCTTAAGAAAAACTAATCTTTCAATAACTCACATTCGATTGTATTCTGTTCACTCTTTGGTAAATTCGCAAGAGACAGTGAAACCATGATAAGAATGCGCGAGCTTATGCCTTCTTGTATTCCAATTACGGTTCTTTTAACTATTGTCATATAAATACGCTTGTACTTGCCTTTTTCATGAGATAATATATTGGAAAGAATCTCGTCAACTAATTTTAGATCTACTTCGTCGATAATCATGCGAAGACCCATTTTAAAATATTCATCATCAAAGTCTTCTACTTCATCTTCCAGACTTTTAACTCCGTGCTCCAGTCTTTTACTATTGAGCATTACCGCTTTTTTAATAAAATCGGTGAAAACATTGATAAACT
>WQRT01000106.1 GCA_009786625.1 Treponema sp. | reverse complement strand
CAAAAAAAAATCTCCGAATCGGATTCGGGCTCGTCTGGGACGGATGGCATGAACGGGAATTAAACCCGTATTATGACAATGAAAAATTAATTCTGCGTGAATGGGTAATTAAAAGGGGCGAGGTACACGGTTATCTCTCCCCTGAATTTTATACGGCTTATAAACTGTGGAGCAGGATAAAACGCTACGGCTGGCCTCACGGGCAAGGCTGGATACGCGAGCCTGCCGGGCTTGTCGAACTTGTAGAATTATTTGATACAGAGCTTGAGCTTTTAAAGGAAAAAAATGCAGGTAAAAGATGAACTGCGGGTGCTGGTTGAGGCGGAAGTCGCCCGCGCAATCGAAAACTTTAAGAAACTCTCCGGCGGTATCGAAGACGCTGAAAATAAATCCGTATCGCTCGGCGAAGCCCTCGATTCTTTTTCAAAAAAATCCCTTGTGGTTTCCGGCATTCTCGGAGGCGCGGGCATCGCCGCGGTAAAGTTCGCCGGTGAAAATGAAAAATTAAAATTCTCGCTTAAAAATATAACTTCCTCTGCTGAAGAAGCAGCCGCTGTTTTTGAAGACTGGAGAAAGCTCGGCGCATCGCCCGGCTTGTCTGCCGACGAAGTGTTCGATCTGGGCAGGGCGATGGTCAACATGGGGAAGGACACGGAGTACGTTACCACGACGATAAAGATGCTTGGAAACATTTCCGCAGGCACAAGCGCGTCCTTCGGCGAAATCTCCGGCTCTTTTGAACGCGCGCGGGCGATGGGCAACCTTACGGCACGCGACCTTGTGCGTTTGCAACAGCAAGGCATACCAGTTGTTAAACAGCTTTCCAAAGAGCTCGGTATTTCCGAAGAAAGCGTCCGCAATCTTGCGGCGGAAGGCAAGATCGGGTTTAACGATCTAGAGAAGGCGTTCAGATCAATGACTTCCCCCGGCGGTCAGTTTGCAGGCATGATGGACGAGCTTTCCGGTACCGTGCTGGAAAAATTTTCAAGCGCGGCCGATGACGCCAAACAGGCGCTTGCTTCGTTCGGCGAGATGATGCTGCCGATGGCAACCGATATGCTCAACAACGCGAGCTCTGTCTTACGCGGTATTTCCGGCATGGATGAAGGGGCCAAACGGTTTATTCTTGGTATGGGCGGGGTGATAGCCGTTTCTGGACCTGCTATAGCCGCTGTTAAAGGGATAAGCGCCGCAATGTCGCTTGTGATGGCGAACCCTTACATGCTTGCCATAGGAGGGGTTATCGCTGCGGCGGGTATTGTTACCGGTATTATAAACAAACAGGCAAACGCATACGGCGATTTAAATATTGAAATTCATAAAACGAAAAATGAAGCGAATAATTTATTGCGTGCATATTCGGACGGTAATAATGCAAAAATATTGGATAAAAATACAACAGAAGAACTTATAAAATTATATCCAAGCTTGTCAGGCGAGATTACAGCATATAAAACAACTGTTGACGAAGCGACAGAAGCGGTAAAACGCCTTACTCATGCCGAAGTTGAAAACGCGGCAAATAAACAGATCGAAAAATTACGAAGGCAAGCAGAAGCGGCAGAGGAAGCCGCTTCCGCTTATGATCGGTATGCGGAAGGCGCGGTAAAAAACATTGAAATAGCCGAAAGGCTGGGAGACGCTTTCAGTGTTAGGGGTTATGAAGACGCTCTCGGCACATATAAACAAAGCTGGGATGACGCTTTAGAGAAAGCTGAAAAGACCCGAAGAGGGATAAATTCCGAACTCGCAAAAATCGGAAAAATGTTAGGTGACGATTTCGGTATTATTGATATACCTGTCAATATTACCCCGATAGTAGATATAGATGATTTAGATAAAAGCGTAATCAATAATGTAAAAAAATCATGGCAGGAATGGTTCGGTGAAATAACCGACATAGACCCTTCTTTATTCGGCGACAGCGGGAGAAAAGCCGCCGAATTATACATCGGCGAATTCGAGCGCGGGCTTACGGCGCAAACCGTTATTGCCGAAGCGTTAGGCGAACAGCTTGATGTTTCAAAATTATTAAGAAGCAGGCAGTCCGAAGTGCAAAGCGCCCTTACAGAGCTTTTTGCAATCAACCCTGACGATATCAACAGGCCGTTTGCTTTAATTCAGCCTGAAATACAAAAACTTACCGAAGAATACCGCAGGCTCGGCGAGGAAGCAAAAAGGTTTGAAGATATTCAAAAAGCGGACGCGATACAAAAAGAGTTTACGGAAACGGTAAAAAATTTAACGGCAAAGATTGACGGTCTGGGAAAATCGGAACATCAGCTTGCCTATGAATCAGAACTTGCTAGAATCGGGCTGGAAGCGCAATCTGAAGCCGCTTTAGAGCTCGCTCAAACTATGAACAGGCTGTCGGTTGAAAGCACGCTCTCCGGCTTGAGCCGCGAAGTGCAGAACCTCGGCAAAGATCAATACGATCTCTCGCTTACGGCAATGGCAGCATCTGACGCTACCGAAGAAGAAATAAAAAAAGCCGAGGAAATGATCGAAACATTGCGCCGTTACGGTATGAGTATAGACGATCTGATCGCGCATAAAGTTTCAGGAGGTCTTTTAAATATTTTCCCTGAAATGGAGAAACAAGCCGCGCAGGCTATCGGGAATATTACATCACAGCTTGCGATGATGAGTTTCGACAATGTAATTAACGGGTTAAGCGCGGTAGGGGAATTGTTCGCTAAAGGATCTGACGGCGTAGATGATTTTAAACAAGCGATGGCGGATATGGCGCAGCAAATTTTAAACAGCCTGCCTAATATGTTCCTTCAAGCGGGGCTTCAGCTTATCGCGCAAGGGCAATGGGCTCTCGGGCTCGGTTTTATCGCCGCTGCAGGATCGTCTGCCGTAGTTGCGGGTTATGTGAAAGGAAAAAAAGAAACTGTATCAGAGAACGCTCACGGGAACGTATACGGCTCAAACGGCGTTATACCTTACGCGCACGGAAGCGTTTTCACAAACCAAATTGTAAATAAACCCACTTACTTTAAACACGGAGGCAAGTTAGGCGTAATGGGCGAAGCGGGACCTGAATCGATTATGCCGCTGCGGCGTATGGCTAACGGCGATCTGGGTGTCGCCGCATCAGGTGCTAATACAGAGGTTACTGTTAATATTATAAATAATTCGGGGGAGGCTGTGCGTAAAGAAGAACGTGCCGACAGCGACGGAAATAAACAAATTGACGTTATCATCGGGGAGCTTATTAACAAGCATATCGCGTCTGGCAAAGCGGACAGGGCTATGTCGCGGTACAATGTCCGCCCTGCCGGAGTGTAACATGGCTGATATTTTTTGGCCCGATATCCTTCCTAAAACTTTGCTTATGGAAGGGCTTTCGGCGAAAAGAAATTCAAATGTTGTAAGAACGCAGATGGACGCAGGTCCGAATAAAACAAGGAGGCGGTACACCGCATCTGTCAAATTATTTACAGGGAAAATGCTGTTAGATGAAACACAGCGTTTAGAATTGCAAAAATTTTACAGAACTGTCCTTGCAGACGGCGTATTAAGATTTAATTTCACAGACCCGCAGACACTGGAGATCGGGGAATTCCGTTTTACAGAAGATTATACGGAATTATCTGCCGGCGGCATGTACGAAATATCAATGACAATGGAGCGTTTATGAGGTTATCCCCGGCGGCAACCGAAGCCGTCTTAGCGCCGGAAACTGAAAAAGTTTTTCTTCACTTATTAACAATCGAAGTTGACGGCGGCGCGGTATTACGGTTTGCCGATAACAACCAGCATGTCATCTCACGCGGCGAAACATTTACAGCCGCCGCTTTCGGGATCGTTTTGCCGGAACAAACGGACAACGCGCCGAGGCCCTGCAGGCTTGCGATTGACAACACCGATTTATCAATCTATCAGGAAATAAAAAAAGCCGTCCACAAAGAAATAACGGTGACCGTCTGCGTTATCATGGCGGACACGCCCGACGTTTACGAGCGCGGGCCGTTAAAATATAAATTAAGAAACGTCAGGGCGAATAAAGAAACTATCGAAGGCGAAGTGCACGATTTTTATCTCGCCGACCGCAAGTTTCCAAAAGACGCTTACACGCCCGAAGATTTCGAGGGGTTGTTTTTCTAATGATGTATGATTGGGTTTATAAATATATAGGCATTCCTTTTGTATCAAATGGAAGATCGATGCAAGGCTGCGATTGCTACGGGCTTGTAAGGCTGGTTTTGCGTAACGAATATAATATAGAGCTGCCGGAATTATCAAACGATTATATAAACGCGCGTAACGTTGCGGAAACGGCAAAGCTGTTTAAAGATAATATACCGGTTCTTACAGCCAGCGAAATTTTAGAACCGCAAGAGAAAGCGGTTGCGGTTATCACGGAACGAAACCGCCCCTGCCACATAGGCATAATCGCCGGCGACGGTTATATACTGCACACAAACTTTAAAACGGGAAGCGTCTGCCAGCGCGTATCGCACCCTTCGTTAAGAGGGCGCATAGAGGGGTATTACAATGTCCGTTAAAGTGATCGCGCAGAAGCACCCTTTAAAGAATGATAAAATACAAATCGAAACAAGCCCGAAATCAATATCTGAAATTTTAAAAGAAATCGATTCCGGTTTCCCCGAACCCCAAGCGAGGGTTTGCCGTAACGGCGAAATCGTAAAAGATTTTTCAACGCTAGCCGCAGACGGCGACACTGTTTGGGTTAAATACGCGCCTTTCGGGGACAGCCCCCAATCAACAGGCGGCGCGATGAAAGGCGGAGGCTTGTTCTTAACAATGGTCGGCATCGCTGTCGCGTTAATTCCCGGCGGGCTCGCCGTCGGAGTCGCCCTTATCGGCACAGGACTCTCAATGGCGCTCGGCGGGGCTGTTTTGTTAAACGCGGACATCCCGAAATTTAAAGACAAAGAAAAACCCGAAAGCGACCCTTCTATCCGCGGGGCGAAAAACCAGGCGAGGCCTTACGGTAGAATCCCGGTGCTGTTCGGAGAGCACCGCGTATACCCCGACATCGCCGCGAACCCGTACACGGAAATAACCGGAAGCCAGCAGTTTCTTGTCCAGTTGTTTTGCGGCGGTTACAAAGACTGCGCAATAGATTTAGACAGCATTAAGTTAGGCGAAACTAAATTAACCGATTTATCCCAAACGAAAGACATAAACAAAATCATCGCCGGCGGCGATCCGGTTTTTAAATTGGAAATTTTGCAAAACGGCGGAGCGTCGAAGATATACCCGCGCTGCGTGCATGAAGACGTAATCAACGCGCCTTTGCAGAATCAGATAGAGGACGCGGACGGCAATAAAATATCAGGAGAAATAACCCGCGACACGCCAGCCAACACAAGCGAAATTAACATCGATGTTTTCGCTCAAAGCATCGGCAGATATAACGATAAAGGCGATTTATTAGAAACATCTGTTGAAATAAAAGCATGGTACAAACTTATTGATGATGCAGCGTATAAATTAATAGGTACGCTCGTTATATCCGGCGCTGAATTAAAAACAAAGCGCGAGCAAATTACTATAAATGTACCGGCAGAGCAATATTCGGTCAAAATTGAGCGCGTAACGGCTGACAACGCGGACAGCAAAATAACGGATCAGGTTTATGTCGGTTCAATCCGCTCTGTTAAATATGCGCCGCCTGTAAACCCTGAAAAACAAAAAGATTTAACTATCATCGCGTTACGTGTAATGGCGACGGCGAAACTTAACAACATTATAGACAGCTTTAATTATGTCGCGGTGTCAAAACTGCCGGTATACACGCCCGGAGGATCCGGTCCTTTGTATTGGCTTAACACGGCGGAAACATCCAACCCCGCATCGATGCTGTATTACGCGCTTCTCGGCAGAGCCGCGCAGCAGAAAGCGGACGCCGATGCCATCGATTGGCAGTCGCTGGAAGAATTCTACACTTGGTGCGAAAAACATAACTATACGTGTAACGCTTATTTATCAGAATCCGTGACAATTGCGGAAATGCTAAGGATGATCGGCAGTACTGCCCGCGCTGATATTTTAAGGATTGATTCAAAAATATCTGTAGTACAGGATATTGAACGATCTTCCCCTGTGCAATTATTCACGCCGAAAAACACTGTCGCTTACAGCGTAACGATGTTTAACGCCGACATACCTGACGCGATAGCGTTACGCTACATCGATAAAAATTCAGGTTTCACGCATAACGAAGTGAAAGTATACAACACGCCCGACGGGAACCCGCCCGATGAAAAAACTCCTGACACGATTCAAAAGGTTGATCTTTGGGGGATAACCGATGACGCGCAGGCGCGGCGCATAGGGATGTATAATTACGCCTGCATAAAAAACCGCCCATTTGTTCACACGATTGAAGTGGACATCGAATACCTGTTATGCGACAAAGGAGACTGGATACAATACGCGGGGGATATCGCGCTTACAGGCTCTGTGCAGGGAAGAATTAAAGGCGTTATCTTCGCCGACGGCGTTTGCGTCGGCATCGATACCGATGAACCTGTGGAAATGACGGCGGGGAATCAATACGCGGTCAGGATAAGGTTGAAAGACGGGACGATAACGCTTAAAGAAGCTGTTTTTAACCCGGGCTTGCGCAGGGAGAAATCGGCTGTATATTATCCGTCGGAGAATGACGATCTTTACGAACCCTTTGCCGGGGAAATGTTTGTTATCGATGAAAAAGACAATGTTTATTACGAACCGCAAAATGTGATTTTGTTTACAGAGCCGTTAGACGCAAACATCTTGAAAGCCGGCAATATTTACGCTTTCGGGATCCGCGGTTACGAAGCGCTCAATTTAAAAATAACGGATATCCAGCCAGGACAAAATTTATCCGCCGTTTTAACGTGCGTTGAATACGCTCCTGAAATTTTCGGCGTTGACGATCCGAATTTTATCCTGCCGGATTTTGAAAACCGTATAACGCCTGTATCGGGCGCGGTTGATAGCGGTGTTGTAAACCCTGACAACTGGATGTCGTTTAACGTATTCCACGACAGCGAGGAAGAGCCGCCGAGACCTGCCGGAAGCGGTCAGACAGACGGATGGCATCGGGCGCAGACCTTCCGCTCTGTTTGGCAGTCGTCAAAAGTGGCGGAATCGGTTGAAAGCGGCGGATGGGGGCTGCCGGTGCGGATTAGAGCGGAGCGCGGCACTGACGATCTTACTCCGGTTTGGTTAAGCTTATCGCCGCAAAATATAACGCTTGATACAGACGGGGACGGTAACGTGCTTGCAGAATTACTTCCTTTAACTGTTCAAGCGAGATTATTTAAATGGAATTCTGTTTTGTCTGATGTATTATTTTCGTTAGTAAATGCACCTAACGGAATTTCAATTGATGAAAACGGTCTTGTTATTATTAATACAGATGCTGCATTAAATGATGTTAATAATATTACGGTTCGCTCGGAATACCAGAACGGAGTGTATACATCAACATTATCAATCATAAAGAATTTTAATAATTCTGCTCCAAGATATTTGGGAACTATAAATACGTTAGATATTTCTGAAGCAACGGTTATGATTATTAAAGGTCCTGTTCAGGGGCAAACAAAAGCGCGTCAAGGCGATTATGTACTTGCGGTCGCCGTTATCGGCAATCGTAATGCTGGGAGTGTTTTTCAATGGACTGGGATCGCTTGGGAATATCGTTCGCCAAATAATTTTTCCGATCTTTATATGCGGTGTTTTAAAGACGGGCTTGATGTCCCTGAATTGATACAAGATATAGCTTGGTTTGGAGCTGTGTTTGCTAAATTGTTAGTAGCTATGAACGCTTTTATAGAAACATTAGAAGCGCAAAAAATAACTTTAAAAAACGGCGGAGTAATACAAAGCGATAATTATAATCCTTCACGGCGTACAGGATGGTTGATCGATTATCTCGGAAATGCATATTTTAACAGCGGACTAATTGGAGGGGTAGATATAAATGCGAATTCACTGACTGTGAACGGTAAAGGGTATTTGCCTATTGGTTTTGTATATTTTCAAATCAAAGGACAGCCTGCACCGCAAGAGATTTTTGCGGGTGTATGGGAAGATATTAGCTCTCAATATGCGGGGTTATTTTTTCGCGTTGAAGGCGGAAACGCTGCACCGTTTGGACAGAATCAAGAGCAATCAATTCAATCTCATAGACATGAACAAGCATATATAAAATCAAAAGAATATTCAGTAAATACTAGACATTCCTTTGATAGATTTGAATCTGGGAGCAGAGAACGTCCGTTGACTGATGTAACATTAAGTTATACAGAACCACCACCTTCTGGGCTTTATTATACAGAAAATACTGGAAGTAAAGAAACTAGACCTGAAAATACAACTATAAGAGTATGGAAACGAAAATCTTAATTTTAAAGTTGCACACCTATTAAAAACGATGGTTTAATAAAAAAATAATTGCCATAATGATCTTTTCTCTCTCTTATCGGTGTTTGTAAAATCGGAGCTCCGCCAGGTCCTATCGGGTATACTTTGTTTCCAGACCCGTCAACTCCTATTGAGGCATCTCTGTATCCCGTTATCTCTTCGTAGACATTGTTGAATGCATAAGTTATTCCGATATTTAATCCCACATAAAAATGTTTTGAAAACAAGTAATGAGCGGAAATTATACCGCCTATTCCATAAAACAATGTTTTTCCCTGATAAAACTCAAGACCAAGAGCAACAGGCAATCTCCATTTATTATTATCTATTATTTTATACATAGGTCCAAGAAAACAATGAAATGTAATATTGTCAGGTATAAAAAAACCACCAACTTCAAGGATAATACCAAATCTATGGTAGGGATATATAAATTTTACATCAAACTGTATAGCACTGTCTGTATTTATTCCGATAGAATAACCTGCATTCGCTTCTATTATAAAAACAGGTTGTGTATCATTTTGTGAAAATGCAGTGTGTGAAATTATTAAGAATAAAGAAAATATAATAAATTTTTTCATATAAAATATCCTTGTTATATTATAATCTATATATCCATGTTGTCTACATTTATACGGTTAGTTACCCCTAGTTAGGGTAATCGTCATTTACACCTGATACACTTTCATTATGGCATATAATAAAACGGTTTGGAAAGCACGGAAAGGTTCTAATCTTAACCGGCATCGGAAAGAACATGAAACAGAGAGAACAATAGACCTTTTTAACGAACCCAGCGCGGTAACAGAACCCGGCACGCCTTTCAGTACGCAGAACATGAATCATATCGAAGACGGGATTTATGAAGCGCATGAGATGATAGCGGCGGAAGAACAGCAAAGAAAAACCTCTGACAATAATTTACAAACAGCGCTCGCTGATGAAACGGCAAACAGGGCGGCCGCAATAAATAACGAGGCGCAAGCGAGGCAGCAGTCCGTTTCCGGCATCAACGAGAAAATCCCAAATCAAGCAAGCGCAACAAACCAACTGGCTGATAAAGATTTTGTTAATTCCAGTATTAATAATGCAGCCGCGTTTTTAATCACACCGACAGCCGAAGGGGTGTATCATTGGCCAAGCTTCGCGGCCTTGCAGGCAGGCCCGTGGTTTTCAGGCGGGAATCCCAGAGCGCCGAGCCAAAACGATTACGCTTTTTTCACAAACATTGATCTTGAAATAGGAGAAACAGGCTCTGAATGGAGAGCGTTATTCAGCGCCGGAATATGGACGCCCGGAATCAAGATAAATAATACGCCGTTTACCGCCGCCCAATTAGCCGCGATAAACAGCGGTATAACACAAAT
>WQRT01000105.1 GCA_009786625.1 Treponema sp. | reverse complement strand
ATAAGCGGAATAATATATTGCGGAACGACAATTTCAGCTTTTGTTAATTCATACTCAACGGTAAACCTCATATATTGCGAATACTTGACCGACATATCGCAAATAGAAATCAACATTTCCCTGAACCTCATATAAGCGCTTTTATCTTTGTCTTTTGTAAAAATATTTGAAGCCAGTTTATACCTGAGAACACCCACAGCTTGATACATTAGCTCGTCCTTAGTGCGGAAATGATAGTTTATCAATCCCAACTGCACCTTCGCTTCCGCGGCAATATCACGAACCGTAATGTCCGCAGGCTCTTTCCCTTCCTGTATTAACTTAACCGCCGCATTGAGAATTTGCTCCTTACTTTCAACCTTCATAAAAACTCCCAAAATTGAACACGTTCAATATATGTTTAATATATCATCAATTTATTTTCCTGTCAATATAAATATCAACTTTTTTTATTTTTAATGGGAATAGCAGAGAACAAAGATCGACATCCTTTTCGATACCGTCCTCAATTCAATGGGTGCAAAAGGGTAGATTGCTTAATATTATCGTTGAAAACATACTAAAAATAGACGCATTTTTTTATAAATTTAGAAATATAACTTTTACTATCCGATATCTAAAGCTAATTATATAAAACCTACTTCGTCCCTTCCGCCGCATGGCTGTAAGACTGCGTGTCTGACGAGTCTCTGTACAATGACGGATCGGATTTTGTTCCCGGTGTTTTCCTGAGAGGTTTTACCTTTAAGGCGTATATCAGATGGAGGATCGCTCTGCTTTGTTCGGGGCTGAGATAGCCGATTAATCGGATCAGTTCCTGTGTTTCCGGATCGGGGTTCGCCGGGGTTCTTTTGTTCTCCGGGTTTATGCCCTTGACCAGATACTCAACGGAAACTTGCAAAGCTCCGGCGATTTTGACGGCGGCTTCGACTGACGGCACCGTAGACCGCGCTCCGAGATAGCACTCCAGCGTCGCGATCGAGATTCCCGTTTTTGCGCTCAGTTCCTTGACCATCATGCCCTGATATTCAAGCTCTTTGCGTAGATTTATTCTAAAACCACTTTTCATTCCGCCTGAAAGTATAATGAAATATCATTTTAACCTTATAATTTATATTGATATGTCATGTGTTTTCTTTGGATTATTTGATATATCAGGGGCATAGCGGAGACAATTGTTTTTGTTTTATTATGATATTATGGCTGATTTTAAGATTTTAAACAATAGCCGCCGATTGATAATTTCTCTTTTCCCTATGCCGCCCTCCTGAAAGCAGGGAGGTTGTTGTTATAAAGCATGTTATCTCTTATTTCAAACGCGCCATTNATTTTACTGATGTAAATTTTTCCGCCTATTACATTATATGTCATCGGGTATTCTTTAGGNTCTGATTTATAAATNCAATTTGTTTTATCTATAAATTCCACCGACATTTTATCACCAAAAAAATAACTTATACTGATCCATTTGGAACCGGCTAGTTGTTCCGGATTTAGTACTGTTACTTTTAATACTGGTTTATTTTTCATGAATCCTCCGATAATAGTAAATGTATTGTTATTTGTTATATCTATAACTTAAGAAAAATTACCGGCGGAGGCAAGTTAAATGAAACCTGCCGGATTTCGCATAAAGATGGAGTTGAACATCCTCCCTCTGACGTTTTATAATTATATAAAGGAGTAATAATGGGTACGCTTGGGATAATTAACACGGAGCCGGAAGTTCAAGAAAGACTGGAGTCCATATATAATCAAAAAAGCGGTAATCCCGATAGCAAAGATTTACTGTTTTTAAAACATGAAGAGGAAATTCTGGAATTCCTTAAATATACGCTGCCGGAACTTGTTATAATTAATTTTTCCGATCCTGCGATAGATGTTAATGGTATAATCAATCAAATTAAAGATGATAAATGGATTTTGAATTTTGGTATTATCGGGATTTATGATATTTCTGTAGACAGGGAAGAGGAGCTTCTTAAAAAATATAAAACCATTAATATGCTTACGCTGCTGGAAAAAAACTGGATTAGGTCTCAATTGGTAAAAAGCATTGAGATTATAGAGCAGAACTATCAAATTATCTTTCAGAGGGATTTTACTAAAACATTTCTTGACGGATCGTCGGGCAGTTTCATTATTGATAATAATCTTTTGGCAGTGCCTCTTTATGCCAGTATNGGCGCTACCATTTTGGCGCAGCGTGGGCTTATANTCCCTGACAGCAAGATGCATCTTCAGCTTGCATTGATCGAACTTATCATGAACGCGATTGAGCACGGAAACTGCGGCATCAGTTATGAGGAGAAAACTAAAACTCTTGAATCGGGCATTTCAGCGGTCGACATGATCGCGGAAAAATGTAAAGACCCGGTTATCAATGCAAAAAAAGTTTTTTTCGGATGGGAGATTAAACCCGATAAATCAACTTTTGTTATACGCGATCAGGGCAGCGGATTTGACGTTAAGGCATGTATCGAAAAAGTTAAGAATCAGAATGATCTGAGCCTGCACGGCAGGGGAATTAAAATGGCGGCTAAACTTTCGCATAACTTAAGATACAATGCCAAAGGTAATCAGGTAGCAATTACTTTTAATCATGATACATCGGTTGAATATGAAGTGCCCGCCGGTTTTAACAGGGAACAGGTTGTCCATGTAAAAAAAGGAGACATAGTTTTAAAGGAAGGCGAGCCGAGTGATTTTTTATATTACATTTCTTCAGGCAATTACGAAGTGCTTCATAACGGCAAGCCTGTCGGCTATCTTTCAGCTCAGGATATTTTTATGGGGGAGATGTCTTTCCTTTTAAACAGGCGTCGTTCCGCTACGATCATGGCAACGAGCGCCGGTAAATTAATTTTACTTACACAAAAAACATTTATCAATATAATTCGTGAATATCCTCATTACGGTGTTTTTCTTTCCAAACTTCTGGCAAAACGTCTTGTACGCGCAAATACGCAGACCGCCTCAAGGCAATAGTTTAATAATTGTTTGAGAGTGTGTTAAAAAATTATTTCACAGAAAAACAGACTATTTGTTTTTCTTTAATATAAAGGTAAAGGAGAATTTCGATCCTTTACCCAGTTCCGATTCTACCTGGATATTTCCGCCCATAATTTCGATAATGTGCTTTGATAACGCAAGGCCTGTTCCGATGCCGCCGTACTCCCTGCTAAGGCCGCCGTCCGCTTGTTCAAAGACCGAGAAGAGCGCGTTTTGCTGTTCTTTTGATATTCCGATTCCGTTATCCCTGACATCAATCTGAATTGTGATTATTCCATTGTCATCATTTATTACGCGGGCGTCAAAAAATATCTCGCCGCTTTCACGCGTAAATTTTATCGCGTTATTCAAAATTGTCGCTATCACCTGTTTAATGCGTTTTTCATCACCGATAAGAGAAGATGGTATAGCGGGATCCATTTTACAGTCCAGTATCTGTTGTTTTTTTGCGGCGTTGTTGTCAGCTTCTCTTAGAATTTCCCACACAACCTTTTTAAAATCAAAAGCGGAATCGTAAAGTTTGAATATTCCGCTTTCCATGTTCGCGACATCAAGCACATCGTCAATAAGGCGCAGCAGATCATGAGCCGATTTATTCATGGTTTTACAATGTTCTTTCATGTTGTCAGGAACGCCCGTTATTCCGAATAATTGAAGTATGCCCATAATTGCGTTAAGCGGTGTGCGCATCTCGTGGCTCATGCGCGAGAGGAACTCCGACTTAGCGCGGCTTAGATGCTCGGCTTGTTGTATCGCGTCACGCTCGTAAGCGCCGGAAAAAATGCTTGATACAAGAACCGCGAGATCAATTTCGCTCTCGCCCCATTCCCTNTTGTTATCGCTGCTTGAAAAAACAAGGATGCCGCACATTTTACANTCAATGTAAGTAGGCGTTGCGATATAATTATCAAGATGCTGCATATGCATTTTTATTTTTTCTGCCATTGGGTCTTTAGATTGAACGCATATATCTTTCTCATCACCTGTTAATGAATTATTGATAGTAGATATTACAGTCTCGTCGAGTTCGAGTTTATCGCCTATTCTCGATTTTAATTCTGATTTTGGATCCAGCCATTCGTTCTTGCATTTAAGCGTGTTGTTATTTTTTTCAAGCTCGTAAAGCAGTAATGTGGTAATGCCCATAAATTCCGCGACCATGCGCAATGTATTGTCATACAGTTCGCTTGTATGCGCGTTTATAAGAAAGTTATGCGCAATTTTTGTCATCAGAGCCTGCTGCCGCAGCCTTTCAACAACCTGTATACAGTTTTTTATTCTCAGTTTGACAATAGCGGGGTTAAAAGGTTTAAGTATATAATCCGTTGCTCCTAAAGCAAGCCCTTTAATTTCCGCGTTAATATTATCAAGCCCTGATATAAAAATTACGGGAATATCACGCGTTTTATCGGAATTTTTTATTGCCGTAATCACATCATAGCCGTCCATATCCGGCATTAAGATGTCAAGTAAAATAACATCAGGCATAAACGATTGAGCTGTTTCAATCGCGTCGTTACCGCTTGTGGAAGCGTAGATAGTATATTCCTGACATAGTATGTTTTTTAGAATACTGATATTGTCTCTTTCATCGTCTACTATCAATATACTGTTTTTCTTTTTGCCGCCCATTGTTTTACTCCCATTCCTTTTTTAGTTTTTCTAGTTCCGCCGCCGCCTTTTTAAAATCAAAATTATCTATACTGTGTGCCAGTGCTTCAGCTCCCGGAATTGTATAAATATCTTTGAGCAATTCTTCACATTCCGGATTTTTATTTAATACCATTTGTTCCAGTAATACTAATATTTTACGAATTTTTTCCGAATCTGTAAACTGTGCCTGGTTTTTTAAATCATCTTTTTGCGTTTCGTATTCTGTATGCAAAGAAGCTAATTTTTCCAAAACTGAGTTCATCTCTGATTCCAGATTTTTAAACTCGTCTTTATCAGGCGGGCTGTTTCCATCTTTTAACAGGGATTCAACCGCCGCCGCGGTTTCCTGCAATTTCTTTTCACCGATATGGCCTGCGTTGCTTTTCAATGTATGCGCCAGCCTGTGGGCAAGTTTAATGTCGCCTTTTTCCAGAGCGTTTTCAATCCGCGCGCAGGTGTTCTGGTTGTTTCTGACAAAATTTAACTTTAACTGTTTCTGGAAAATTTCATCATTTTCCTGTTTATTACTTTCATCCGCGGCGGAGAAAGACGCGTCGGGGAGATGTTTGACAAGGCATTTCCACAACTCCTGTGATGTGAAAGGTTTACCGAGGCAGCCTGACATTCCGGCTTTATTGTATGAAGACATATCTTCAGGCATTATATTTGCTGTTAAAGCTATTATTGGTGTTTTTACTCCCATAGCGGTGATTTTCGACGCGGCTTCAAGACCGTCCATTACAGGCATATGTATATCCATGATTATTAAATCGAAATCTTTATCTCTGTTCTTTACGCGTTCGGTGATAATATTAATGCCTTCTTTACCGTTATTCGCAATAATAGTTTTCAATCCTACACGCGCAAGATGATCACAGATTACTTTTTGATTCATGTCATTGTCTTCGCAGATAAGCACCTCTCCTGAAAAATTGGGTTTCTCAAGAACGTATTGCGTCATATCCGGTGTAAATGCGCCGCTGTCAGTTTCAGCTAAATCAAATTTTAAATCGAAACTGAATTTACTGCCGATTTTTATCGCGCTTTCTATATTTAAAGCTCCGCCCATAAGTTCGATAATGTTTTTCGTAATCGACAGCCCAAGCCCGGTTCCGCCGAATCTTCGCGTAACGCTGTCATCCGCCTGCATGAATGGTTCAATAGCTCTCTCAATCTGTCCGGGACTCATACCGATACCGGANTCTTTTACTTCAAAGTGGATGNTAATGCAGCTTTCTCCCGATTCTGTAAGAGTAGCGGAAAACTTAACCGCGCCTGAGTTTGTAAATTTTACNGCGTTGGAAAGAAGATTGATAATTACCTGCCTTAACCTTATAGGATCTCCCATTACTTTTTTGTTAATGGCTGGTTCGGCATAACAGAAAAATGTTATTCCTTTTTCTTCCGTCTTTGGTTTNATCGTTGTCTGGCAATGCGTTAACACTTCATGCAGATCAAACGGTATATGCTCAATNGTGATTTTTCCNGATTCAATTTTTGAAATATCCAGAATATCATTGATGATTTTTAAAAGCCAAACGGCGCTNTCNGATATAAACCTAAGGTATTCCATTATTTTTTGCGGATTGCCGCAGTGCTGCGCGAGATCCGCGAAACCAATGATGCTGTTCATCGGCGTTCTTATCTCGTGGCTCATGTTCGCGAGAAAAGTCGACTTAGTTTTATTTGCCGCTTCAGCCGCGTTTTTCGCGCCGCGGAGTTCTTCGGCGTACGCTTTGTGTTGTATTAAATTTTTTATATACACGATAGTAAAAATGATAAACAATAATAAAACTCCGGCCGTCACCATCAGCCAGAATTCCAAAGGGTTTGATTCCCAGATATGCGGAGAGTTATTTATAATCGTATGTCCTTTAGGCAATTTTTTAATATTTATTCTATACTTGCTCGCGGCAGTGTAATCAAATATCCACCGATTTAGATTCGCGGAATCGTAAATAATCGGAATTTCCGATGGAGATTTTCCGTTTAATATATCCATAGCCATGGAGGCGATCACTTTGCTCTGCATATCAGGCGCGGACACATAACCGCCGAGTGATCCGCGGCCGATATACGAAGATAAAAGACTGAAAACGGGATTGACCGACGCGTCTGTAATCAGTTCCTGCACTTCAGTTTCCGTATAGAAAACGCCGCTTCCATCCGTATGAAAACTTCCCAGTAGAACAAGCGTATCAGATCTAAAAGCGCGTATATCGCGCAGAATATCAGCTAACGGTTTATTATCGTTAAACGTAAATTCCACAGATAAATTGTTTGACTCAAGGTTTTTACTGATGATCCCCATCAATTTAAGGCTGCTTGAGAGCGAATAATCATTTAAAATAAATATACGCCGCGTCGCGGGAAAAAGGGAAAGCATCAAGGAGACCGTCTCGTTAAACGAAACTGTTTCCGAAACGCCTGTGATATGTTCGCTAAGCCCGTGAAGCATGGAATCATTCAGACCGTGAACGCCGTAAAACAAAACCGGTAAATTAGGAAAAAGGAAATGGTAATTGCCGGCAGCAAAATCAAATGCTTCATTACCGGAAACAATAATTAAATCCGGGCAGCGCGAGACAAACCCCGTACGGATCATGTTGGACACGATTGCGTTATAACTTGAGCGGCTGTGAAGCTCGTTTGTGTTTAAGTAAAGATTGTAATATTCATAGGCTGCCTGTTGAAAGTTCTGCCTGACAGCCTCCGATCGATCAGCGCCGCCTGAGGGTTCAAGGTTAACGCGGATAGATTCCATCCTGCCTCGTTCCCATTCGTTTTGAGCGTTGTAAGAATTTAAATGCAGTATTATTGGCTTAATGTTGACGAACGCGCGGCTGTTGTTGATTTTACTCATCGTACCGTCTTCGATCATTTCTCTGTAGGCGTTTTCGAGAATGGGAGCCAAATCGCTGTACTTGTTATTAACATATGTGTAAACCGGCTGGCGCTCGAACACACTGACTCTTTTAATTCCCTGGGGAAAGCGGTATTCAAAATGCGACAGGCGTGGCAGAATAACCGCATCAACATTTCCTTCAAGCAGCAGTTCCCACAACTGAGAAGGCTCGCTTACCGCAACAAGCTCGCTTGCACTTGTTCTGAAAATATTGTTCGCGATGTATTCATTCTGCCAGCGGTAGCCAAGACGCAATCCCGCCATGCCGCTCCATTGTGAGAATTCGTATGAGGTATCTGAGCGCGAGTAAGCGGTGTATTCAACATTATCAATTGCCACCGGAATTTTTATCAGATTGGGGTACATACTGTCCCAGCCGTCAGTCTGAATCGGTAAAATTCCGGCATCCCCGTAATTTACGTCTGCGATAGCGGTGCGCATTCCTGTCATGGTTGCAACCATTTGATAACCCGAGCGCAGAAGCGCGGTGTACAGCACACGTTCAATTATAATTGATTGATCATCGCTCATGGCGACTTTGATCGTGGGAAGTTCCTGTTCGTTTAAAGTTCTTGTCTGAGCCGCGGCGCGGGGCTGAGCAAAC
Organism: Treponema sp.; assembly: GCA_009786625.1. Lineage (GTDB taxonomy): Bacteria > Spirochaetota > Spirochaetia > Treponematales > Breznakiellaceae > WQXQ01. Next base: position 1,668 of record WQRT01000105.1, on the reverse strand, counting down.
AGCGCAAGCAGAATGACAGATAAAATACATTGATATAGTCTATACTTATTAGTCAATGCCGGATTCCTTTTCCTCAATTTGATCTAAATGTTATATTCTTTTAACCGCTGTCAGAAGATTATAACATTTTATGACAATTTAAATCAACGGTTTTCCGGTTAACTTTTTTATTCTTCGATATGTTTTTTTATAAAAGACGTAAATTCTTCNCCGTATTTTTCCAGTTTCACGGCGCCGACTCCGTTTACCGCGGNAAATTGATCCGGAGACACGGGCTTTTTCCGGCTCATGTCTTTAAGAGCGGCATCGGAAAAAACAATATANGCGGGAACCGCNTCCCTGCCGGCTATCTCTNTTCTTAACATTCGTAATTTTTCAAAGAGNTCATCGTCAACATCAGAGGATGAGATTTGCGTTTTTTGATTTGAGCCGCCTGTGTTTTCACGCGCACCGGTTGGTGATGGTTTATTCTGCCCGCCTGAGGCATCGTTTTCGNGCGGAAGTTTCATAAACAGGCGGCAGTCTTCGNTAAAAATATTTTCTGTGNCGCCGAGCGTTATAACAGGAAATTCTCCATCTTCCATTTTTAATATATTTTTATCTGTAAGATAATCCATTATTAACCTGATACGATGCGCGCTTGTATCAGAAAGTAATCCGTAAGTGCTGAGTGTATCAAAACCGAAACGGCGGATCTTTTCGTTCTTGCTGCCGCGGAGAATGTCGATGATCATTGTCCTGCCGAAACTCTTTCCCCGCTGTTTAAGGCGGAATACACACGAAGCTATTTTTTGCGCTTCTATTGTTATATCAGTTTCTGTATACTCGTTCAGGCAGTTTGAACAATTACCGCAATTTGCGGCTGTATTCTCCCCAAAATAGGCAAGAAGACGGCGGCGGAGGCAGTCGTTTCCGGCGGCATAAAATGTCATCTGTTTTAAAAGTTCAAGGTTATGTTCAACAAGTTTATTTTGCTTTTCCTGATACGATCGGTCTTCTTCGTTGTTTTCATCTCCGCCGTGTGTTATCAGAAATTGATTGATGCGTACATCCTGTCCATTGTATAAAAGAATACAATCCGCCGAAGCTCCGTCCCTTCCGGCGCGTCCGGCTTCCTGATAGTAGCTTTCCATATTTTTGGGCATATTGTAATGAATCACAAACGAAACGTTTGATTTATCTATTCCCATTCCGAACGCGTTAGTTGCAACCATTATTGTTTTGCGGTCGTAGATAAAATCCTCTTGATTTTTTCTGCGTTCCGCGTCATCAAGCCCGGCATGATAACGCGCCGCGTTAAAGCCTCGGCTTATAAGCAGATTGCAAATTTCTTCGACAGATTTTCTCGTGGCGCAGTAAATAATGCCGCTTGAGTTTTTTCTTTTATCAAGACATTCGAGTAACGCGGCTTTTTTATCCTTTGGCTTTTGCACTTCAAAATAGAGATTCGGCCTGTCAAAGCCTGTGTTTATCAAATGCGCGTTTCTTAACGCTAAAGATTTTTTAATATCCTCCCGTACTTTTACAGTCGCAGTCGCCGTAAAAGCCGCGACAACAGGACGTTCCGCGATGCCGCCGATAAAATCAGCGATTTGCAGATAACTTGTTCTAAAATCATGCCCCCACTGCGACACGCAATGAGCCTCGTCAATTACAACAAGCGGAACT
>WQRT01000104.1 GCA_009786625.1 Treponema sp. | reverse complement strand
CAGATTTCCGAGAGGACGCGGTCGATTATTGGTTTATTGGTCTCATACCAACTTCTTCGTATTCTGTTAAGCTCCCGCAGCATAAAGTTGACATTGTAGTCAAGAAAATGCTTCTTTTTNGGTCTGAACAGCATAAATTTCCTNCTGTCCAGAACAGATTTCATCTCCGGCTTTATGCCGAAGAATTTCTGAAACCTTTTGGGATCAACGAGTATATACGACTTATCCTCTTGCCCTCTGATATATACGCCATAAAAGCGCACATCCGTGTCGTCATAAGACTCATACGTCTTAGAGCTAAAACCGCGAGAATTTCTGTTTCTCTTCATTTTCCCTCCGTAGCTTTGAAAGTAACCACCATTCAAGACAGCCACTTTCCTGCTAAATTGATTATCCAGCCAGTCTACGGAAGAACATCACCACTCCAACCGTTCCAGATTTTGGACTTAGGTTCATAGGCAAAGCTTGGGAAAAACCAAGCTGTTCTGCTTATATATATACCTCATTACTCTATATTTGTCAATTTTTATGGCACATTTTTTATTTTTTTTGACTAAAGAACTTTGTTTAAATTTGATCTTTTTACTATTCTATTAAATCATCTTCTGCAAGAAGCCGCCAATCTAATGATGTATTTGTCTGTTTAGCCATAAATCCTTATTCCGTCCCTTGTTACTTTTTGCTCCAGGGTAAAATCGTAAATTCGGTTTAAAAAGTCCTTCTTCTTTTTAGCGACAATATCAACAGCCATGGTTTTCTCACGCGCTATTGCGAAGCGTATCTGTAAACCTGCGTCAAGGTCTCTCAGCTCCACATCATCTTTTAGTACAACATAAAAATCAAGGTCGGAATCCTTGTGGGGCGTGCCGTAAGCATACGATCCAAACAGATATATCTGCTCTACCGGTATGGCTTTGACAATGAGTTCTTTAAGTTTATCCACTTCCTGCTGCACTTCCTGATTCATAAAGGTATTATAACACATATTTCAGCCAATCTGGCAGCAACTGCCAAAGCAGCCCCCCTTGTAAAACCGCCGTTTTCCTGTTATCATGGCTTATGAGATATTTAGTTCCTGATGATTATATGGCAGACCCCGCCGTCCACCTTTTTAACGGTAAACTTTATATTTATCCTTCTCACGACTGGGAAAGCGGCGTGGCGGAGGATGATACAGGCGATCATTTCAATATGAAAGACTACCATGTCTTTTCACTTGATGATGTCGAAAACGGCAAGGTGGCGGATCACGGCGTTGTTCTCGATGTAAAAGATATCCCCTGGGCTGGAAGGCAGTTGTGGGACAGCGATGTTGCGCACAAAAACGGCAAATACTACCTTTATTTCTCGCTTAAAGATAAAAACGACATTTTCCGCCTGGGTGTAGCAGTCGCGGACAGGCCGGAAGGGCCGTTTAAAGCGCAGCCTGATCCGATTCGCGGCAGTTTCAGTATCGATCCGTGCGTATTCGAGGATAACGGCTCTCATTATATTTATTACGGCGGTTTATGGGGCGGCCAGCTTCAGCGCTACAACTTAAAAAATAAAGCCTATGAGAACGGAGGAACGTACCCCGCCAATAACGAAAGCGCCATTCCTTCGCGGGTCGCGAAACTGAGCGGCGATATGCTTCAATTCGCCGAAGAACCGCGTCCTGTTGCGCTTCTTGACAAAGGCGGAAGCCCCATTACCGCCAGTGATAATAACAGGCGTTTTTTCGAGGCGTCGTGGATGCACAAGTATAACGGTAAATATTATTTTTCTTATTCAACGGGTGATACGCATTTTCTCTGTTACGCGACAGGGGACAATCCTTACGGGCCTTTTACATATCAGGGAGTGATACTCACACCGGTTGTAGGATGGACGACTCATCATTGCATTACGGAGTACAAAGGCAAATGGTACCTTTTCCATCACGACAGTGTTCCGTCGGGAGGCAAGACATGGCTTCGCAGCCTTAAGGTGACGGAATTGAAATATAACAATGACGGATCGATACAGACAATCGAAGGCTCTCTTAAAATATAATATTTTTACAGGATGATTGATTTGGATAAGGAAAAAGCGGAAAGAAATCTGAAAGAGATTCTCGAAAAAATGAACAACAGCGCTGATATAGCCCAACTGCATGAGTACTACAAGCTGTATAAAAAAGAGGTGTCTTTTTTTAAACGCTCATGGGCGGCTGCCTGGCTTTTTATGTACTACGACAGCAAGGAAAATCCGCGCGTTTTAAAAACGCAGGGTAAAACAAAACCTGTTAATGAAAAAAAAGGCGTCTTTACCGCGCAGGAAAAACCGGCGCAAGAAAAGAGTAAAGAGGGTAATGCTTCAGAAAGAGTTCCTGTCGAAATAAACATGAGCGAGGAAGAATCTAAAAGACTTTTTATCAGCATCGGAAAGAACCGCCGTCTTTTTCCGCGCGAAATTATTACGCTTATCATGTCCAAAACAAGCGCCGCGAGGGAAGATATCGGNATGATTCGTATTCTTGANAATTACTCGTTTGTACAAGTCAGGGACATCAAGGCTGAAGAAATTATNAATACATTAACAGGCATNAGATTCCGCGGCCGCACCCTGACCGTAAATTTCGCCAAACCNAAATCAACCGAACCTGATAACGAAAATTAAAAAGAAATAACTTTAAAAAAGATCAATATCATATAAATAAATATTATATTCGCGAAAATGCCTAAAAGCATTATTATCCATGCGAATATTTCAAGCGAGTAAGCGCGGATTGCGAATTTTCGCGCGGATTTTTGCGTGAAATCCGGCAGTAATCCAAAACGCGCAAGGTCGTAATCCGATCTTAAAATTCTTGCGCTCCATGTAAGGCGGCGGTAAATGACTGTCAGAAGAAAACCAGGCGGAATGACCGGAAGCAATGGTATAAAAACAGCGATAAATGAACTTATAAATGTCAGGCGGAAGGCTGGTCTTTCTACATAGGAAGCCGCAATGTAAATTAATGCGAGAGCACCGATTACAAGCGATATCGGAGTGATAGTATTCCAGTATTCATTATGCGTTCCTGCAGCGCGGATGACCGCTGGCGGCAGATCATCATCAGAGCAACTGTAAAAAATTACCATTAAAGGATTTTCCTTTGTTGATATAAAATTCAATCTGCTGTTTTCCGATCTTGTCATACCGCCGATAAAAACTTTCGCGCCTTCTGTTAATGTGGAAACTTGGTTCCAGTTGATCTGTTCCGGCGCATCGGGAAACCCGTCTCCTTCATGCATCGGCAGTAGATAACATTTAGTGTCTGCCAGTGATACCGGTATTGTTAGATCCTCGCCTCTTACCCAGAGTGTCTTTCCGTCTGTAATCGATTCAATTCCGCCTGTAAATCTGAATTTGGTATTATCGCTGTCTTTCTGACGGTACATCTTGTAATCCAGTAACGGGCATTTACGCAGTTCGTCAAAGCGGTTTCTGAAAAGACGCCATATATATCTTGTGTAAAACGCGCCGATGATGGGGATGATTCCGTAAAAAACCGCGACGATAATTATTATAACTAGAAAATAAAGTCCCCTCGTGTTAATATCCTCCAATGCAGGAAACAAAAATTAAAAAACTTATCGTCGGTCCGATCTCGACCAACTGCTGGATTTACCCGCTCGGCGGCGGAGAAGCCGCTGTCATCGATCCGGGCGACGAAGCGGACAAGATCATTTTCACCTTAAAAAAGTTGGAACTGACCCCCAAATATATTTTACTCACACACGGCCATTTTGACCATATCATCGCCGTGCCGGAGTTAATCGAAAATTACGATAAAAAACCGCAGATAGCCATCCACCGCCTTGATTCAAGTTCCCTCGGCCCCGGTTCTTACGAGGTTCACAAAAACAGCATTCAAGCCGCTTTCGGCGATCCTTCGTTTTTAGACGTTTACTGGAACGAAATGCCTCCCGCTGACATTCTCCTTGAAGAAGGCACGGAAATCGGCCCCTTTATAACGCTCCATGTCCCCGGCCACACCCCCGGAAGCGCCGCCTTCTGGGATAAGAATGAAAATGTGCTTTTCACAGGCGACACCCTATTCGCCAACGCATACGGCAGAACAGATCTCCCCGGCGGAAACGACAAACAAATGATCGCCAGCATAAAACGCTTGTTCGCAATGGACGGCGCCATCAAAGTATATCCGGGTCATGGTGAGATTACCACGATTTTGAAAGAATCTAGGGATTAGGAGTTAGGGATTAGGGGATAGGAGTTAGGGGATAGAGGTTGGTGGTTATACATAATAGATATCAGAATTTATCCTAATCTTGAATTTTTGAATATTTACCGAACAACAATACTATCCCCTATCCCCTAACCACTATCCCCTAACATGTTTTATTTGACGAAATTCAAAAACTGGAGTATCATATAGAAAATTGACAAAAAATGAAGGAGATTTCTATGAAAGTAGCAATTAATGGTTTTGGGCGTATCGGACGCTTGGTTTTTCAGGCTCTTGTTGGACAGGGGCTGCTGGGAAAGGATAAAATCGACGTTGTAGCGGCTGTCGATATTGTCACAGACGCGAAGTATTTTGCTTATCAGCTTAAATACGATTCAACTCAGGGCCAGATGAAGGCTGACATTTCGACAAAGAAGAGCGCTGGCGCCGCAGAAGACGACATTCTCGTCGTAAACGGCCACGAAATTCAATGCGTAATGGCGGAAAGAGAGCTTAAAAACCTGCCGTGGGCGAAACTTGGCGTTGAATATGTAATTGAATGTACAGGACTCTTTGTTGACGATAAAGCGTTCGGCCACATCGAAGCCGGCGCGAAGAAAGTAATCATTTCCGCTCCCGCAAAAGGCAAGGAAAAGAAAATCCCGACCTTTGTAATGGGCGTAAATCACGAAAGTTACAATCCCAANGAAGATCATGTTATCTCCAACGCGAGCTGCACGACAAACTGTCTNGCTCCTATCGTACATGTAATCTTAAAAGAAGGNTTTGGTATCGAAACCGGTCTTATGACCACAATCCACTCATATACAGCGACTCANAAAACCGTAGACGGCCCGTCCAAAAAAGACTGGAGAGGCGGACGCGCGGCGGCCATCAATATTATTCCGTCAACCACAGGCGCGGCGAAAGCGGTCGGAGAAGTCCTCCCCGTTACAAAAGGCAAACTTACAGGCATGAGTTTCCGCGTTCCAACACCGACAGGCTCTGTCGTTGACCTTGTTTTCCGCACTGAAAAAGACACCTCAATTGAGGAAATCAATGCGGCGTTCAAGAAAGCCGCAGGTTCCTACTTGAAGGGCGTTCTCCAGTTCCAGGAAGACGAAATTGTCTCCACGGACATCGTTCACAATGTCAACACATCAATCTATGACAGCCTCGCGACACTGCAGAACAACCTNCCCGGCGAAAAACGCTTCTTCAAGGTTGTCTCATGGTACGATAACGAATGGGGNTACTCGAACAAGATTGTTGATTTACTCAAATACATTGACAGCAAGAAATAATTAAGAAGGGGTTAGGATTTAGGGGATAGGGGATAGTATTGTTATGCGTAAATTGTGCATGTAACGCAATATTATCCTCTCTGACTCTCTAACCCCTAACACCTGTCCCCTAACCCCTTTTTTCAAGGAGAAAATCATGATTAAAACTGTTAAAACAGTTGATTTGAAAAACAAACGTATAATAATGCGTGTTGATTTTAACGTACCGATGAAGGACGGCGTTGTTCAGGACGATACGCGTATCACAGCGGCGCTGCCTACCATTCAGTATATTCTGGAGCAGGGAGCCAAGTCCGTTACATTGATGTCGCATCTGGGTGATCCTTCCAAAGACGCGAAGAAGGCAAAAGAAAAAGCCGAGAAAGACGGCAGAACTTTTGACGAAGCCGCGTACATAAGGGGCAAGCACCGCATGGCTCCTGTTGCCGCGTATCTTCAAACGAAGCTCGGCAAGCCCGTAATTTTCGCGGGTGAAGACAGCTGTTACGGCAAGAAGGCGTTCATCGAAAGCCAGAAAGACGGATCTGTTATCATGCTTGAAAATACGCGCTTTCATAAGGAAGAGACAGCGAAGGATGCCGCGGATTTGGACAAACTCGCGAAAGAACTCGCCGCTTACGGGGAGATTTTTGTAAATGACGCGTTCGGTACGGCTCACCGCGATCACGCATCGACAGCATCGATTGCGAAATTTGTGCCTGTTTCTGTCGCGGGCTTCCTCATGGAAAAAGAAGTCAACTATCTTGAACCGATTGTTACAAACCCGAAGAAACCGCTTGCCGCGATTATTGGCGGCGCAAAAGTTTCTTCCAAGATCGCGGTTCTGGAAAGCCTTTTAAAAAATTCAAGCGCGCTTGTAATAGGCGGCGGCATGGCGTATACATTCCTCAAAGCTCAAGGATACAAGATTGGTAAATCACTTGTAGAAGATGATCAGATCGAAACCGCGAATAAAATTCTCGCTGCGGCCAAAGCCGCCGGTGTGCAGATTGTGCTTCCGCTTGATCATATAGCAGCAACATCATTTGACTCGGCATCGGCTCCGATTCCTGTTGATGAACTTAATCTTCCCGATACTTTACTCGGTCTTGATGTCGGAGCTAAAACACTTGCCAAATACAAAGAAGTTCTTGCCAACGTAAAAACAATTGTGTGGAACGGTCCTGTCGGCGTTTTTGAATTTGACGCATTCGCCAAAGGCACAGAAGAAGTTGCCAAGATGGTAGCTGAAGCGACAGGCAAAGGATGCATCACAGTTGTAGGCGGCGGCGATTCAGTCGCGGCGGTAAACAAGTTCGGTCTCGCAAGCAAGATGAGCCATGTCTCAACAGGCGGCGGCGCATCCCTCGAACTGCTGGAAGGCAAAAAACTTCCCGGCATAGAAGTTTGCAGAGGATAAATATGAGTAGAAATTATTATATGGCGGGGAACTGGAAGATGCACATGACGCGCGCGCAGGCTGCGCAGCTGGCGCAGGAGATGGTGTCTTCGCTGCGTGACGGGAAACATAAGTACCTTGTCGCGCCGTCATTTACGTTACTCGAAACTGTGTCCGCGATTACGGAAGGCACAAATATCCGCCTCGGCGCGCAGAATTGCGCGGCCGAAGAGCAGGGCGCTCACACGGGCGAAGTATCGGTATTGCAGCTTAAAGATTTAGGCGTGCAGACGATTATTCTTGGTCACAGCGAGAGGCGCCATTTATACAAGGAAGATGACGCGCTTATCAATAAAAAAGTAAAGCTCGCTCTTAAACACGGTTTTGAAGTGATTTTGTGCATCGGGGAACTTCTTGAAGAAAGAGAAGCCGGTAAAGTTGAAGAGGTTTGCGAAAGGCAGACTGTTAAAGGGCTTGAAGGCGTAAGCGCGGCGGAACTCGGCAATATTGTGATCGCGTACGAACCTGTATGGGCAATCGGCACCGGAAAAACCGCGACGCCGCAGGACGCTGAAGCTGTCCACGCTTTTGTGCGAAAAGTTATCGAACGCCTTTACGGTAAAGACGCGGCGGCGAGCATCATCATCCAGTACGGCGGGTCCGTAAAAGCGGATAACGCGTCCCAGTTAATGGCGATGCAAAACATTGACGGCGCACTCGTAGGCGGCGCGTCATTAAAAGCTGATTTATTTTTACCGATCGCAAAATTTTCATAGTATGAGTTTTTTCTGTCTGTTATGGGTCCCGATGTTCTATCTTCTGCGCCGTTCCTTTCGTCCTGACGGCGGAACCGGCGGAGTGTGGGCGCTTTTATTGGGAAGCATAACAGCCCTTATTCAATTCTTCCTGGGCGATCTTGTAAGCCCGGGAGGTTTTGGATATTCGCGTTATTTGTATGGTTTTATCGATATCGTAAGCCTTCCTGTAATTATTCCGCTTGTTCTTTATTTACTGATGAGCATTGTCCGGGGCTTTTCAAACGAAACCGATTTCGGGAACTTCGCTCTGCTCTGGATGATTCCCGCGGCCGGGCTTAAGGCTTTAAGCTGGAGTTCCACTAACGATCCTATTTTACTTGTGATGGCGCCTCTTCTGTGGACAGCTCTCGCCTCCGGTATTCCGGTATTTATCAGATGGATGATGAATAATTTTACATGGTACTCAGTTTTAATTTCATTTCCCTGTATTGTTGTTCTGCCTTTCTGCGCAGCCGGAGCTTACTGGGCTTTTTTTTCACAGCAGACCTTGCTCGGATACGCTCTGTTGGCCGCCTCCCATTTACCGCTGGGCGCGGCGCTTGTGTTTAACGTAATCCGTAAATAAAGAATATTTCTTACCGCTAATAAGTAAAGGCGGTTTTCCGGACGGTCTATTCAGCTGATAAATTACATAATTTCTATCATTGCTTGTAAAGTTGATTCTTTTTAGCAGTTCGGTAAATTCATCAAAACACCCGTGTAAATCGCTGCGGCAATATGTCATCATTATCTCCGTGTAATATATAATATAAACATAGTTAAAATTCAAGTTATTGGTTTTTATTATAATCCCCGTGTGTATTGAAATTGCCGGGGAGGGGATGATGCCTGTTGATCACTCATTCTTGTAAAACGCAACAATAGTCCATATATTGGCAACAATACTACATATAAAAATCTTAAATTTATGATAAAATTCGCTATAATCGGATTGATTTTATAGGTGATTATATGGAAAAACTGACATTTGAAGACGGCTCTGTTTACGAAGGTGAAACCGCGCCTTTAGCTTTTAAGCCTGACACTTTTGTTAAACCATTTTTAGCGCGGCACGCCGGAGGTGTGCCTCACGGTAAAGGCAAATTAACCGAGAAATTCAATGAAGATTTTTTTTATGTTTACGAAGGTGATTTCGCTGATGGAAAGCCAAATGGTAAAGGAGTAAAAACATGGTCTTCCGGTCTGGTTCAGGAAGGCGATTGGGTCAACGGCAGCTTGCACGGCAAGGGGAAAGAAATAGTAAATGGAATTATTGTAACCGAAGGCGATTGGATTAACGGTAAGATGGACGGAAAAGGTAAAAAAAAATACGCCGGCGGCGATGCGTATGAAGGCAGTTTCGTCGAGGGTATGTATCACGGCAAAGGAAAAATGACCTACGTTGACGGTAGAGTAGAGGAAGGCGTGTGGGTACGTGGAAAATTTGTTGGAGAATAATAAAACAATTTTTTATAAAGGATAAATGATGATCGAAAAAATGGCTGATAAATTTAATTCATTTATGTGCTGGTTATGCGTAAGAGGAATACGAAAGCAATTTTGCATTGTATGTCATTATGTTACGGGAAGATTTAATGGATTAAATGAAGATTTAAACACCGCCGCCGCAAGGCAGTTTGAAACAGGTTTACAGTATTATCTTGGCGATGACATTGAGCAGGATTATAAAAAGGCTTTCGATTTATTCACCGAAGCGGCGGAACAGGGTTACGCGAAAGCGCAGCTTTTTTTGGGAGAGTGCTACGATTCAGGTTATGGCGTGGAGCAGGATCGTAAAAAAACCGCGCCGTTATTTATGAAAGCCGCCGAGCAGGGATTGGCGCAGGCGCAGTTCAAGCTTTCAATATGTTATGTGAACGGCGTATGCGGCGTTGAAACCGATTCCGTTCAACAGAAATATTGGCGTGATAAAGCCGCCGCGCAAGGTTACGGATCAAAGGAATACCAAAAGGACTGTGATAAAATACGCGCAATAGAAAACGCTTCGCGGTGGAAACGCAACGAGAAGGAATTAAAAGAATTAAATTTAAGCACCATTGAAGATTTGGAAAATATTGTAAAGCCGTCAGTTAAAGACGCTGTTAAATTAATACTAAAAAGTAAGGAGACAGAGCCTGAAGACAGTTATTTGCGGTCTCATTTCAATGGGCAGCCGTATTTTGAAAAAGGCGAAAAGTGGCCGTCAATCAAGGATGGAGATCAATTTGAACTCATATGTCAAATTTTTAACACGGGAAATATCAATCTTCCTTCTAATGTAAAACTTTTTCAATTCTATTATGATTATGAAAATTCTCCGCTTTCATATCCGAAGTATACGGATGATTATGTCTGCCTCGGCAATCAATACGGAAA
>WQRT01000103.1 GCA_009786625.1 Treponema sp. | reverse complement strand
TACAGGCAATCCAGGAATAGGTAAACCCGGATTGGATATTGATTAAGGAGATAAAATGAAAGCAATTATTACCGGCCTTATTATTACTGCCGCCGCTGTTTTTGCAATTTTACCGGCGGACAAATTCGGTCTCGGCTGGGGAAATGATGTATTGGCTTTCCTGCGCGGAGGAGTTCCCGCAATAGCTGTTTTGATCGGCCTTGTTGCCGTAATTATCGGCATTGCCGACATGAAAGATCGCGCTGAAGCCAGAAAAGACGCTAAGGAATAAAAATTATATCGGAACGGCGGTCAATTTAATTTTTTGATCTGTGTCTGTTTTTATAAGAGATTAAGAGAAAAATACGGTTCCTCTTTGATTGCCGGCAGCCAGCGCTTCCAGGCTGCGCGGTTTACCGCCGTCTGTAAGAATTGTCTGGATTCCGTAGGACAAGGCAAGCTCCGCCGCGTCCAGTTTTGTCGCGATACCGCCTGTTCCAAAACTGTTGGTTTCTCCTATAATAATATTTTTCCGCACTTCGGCGATGTTACGCACTTCCTCGAGCAGCGCAGCTTGTGGAAATTCTTTTGGATTTTTATCGTACAGCCCGTCTATATCGCTGAAAAGGATCAGGAGATCCGCGCTCCAGAGAATTGCCGATCTTGCCGCCAGAGTATCATTGTCGCCGATTTTAATTTCTTCCACAGAGACGGTGTCGTTCTCGTTGATGATTGGGATTACATCTTCGTCAACAAGCGTGAATAGTGTGTTCCGCATGTTCAGCGTTCTGTGGGGATCGTTGAAATCGTCGCGTGTCAGAAGAATCTGCGCTATATGAAGACCGTTTTGTTCAAATGAGCGGCGCCACGCGTCCATCANTTCCACCTGCCCGACCGCGCATAACGCCTGCCTGTAGTGAATGTCTTTCTTACGCGCCCATTTACCCATGGTGGAAAGTCCGGCTACCTGCGCNCCGGAAGATACAATTACAATCTGTTTNCCTTTTTTTACAAGAGCCGCGGCTTGNTCNGTGAATTCGGCGAGAAAGGCGCTGTTGATTTTTCCGTCGATGCCCGCGAGCGTATTGGANCCGAACTTAATTACAATTTTTCTTGAGTCGGANATTAATTGTGAAATCATTGTATCACCTAAGAACGTATTTGGCCGCTGCCTGTTACAAGATACTTTATTGTCGTAAGGGCTTCAAGCCCCATCGGCCCCCGCGTGTGAAATTTCTGTGTGCTGATTCCAAGCTCCGCGCCGAAACCGAACTCGCCGCCATCTGTAAAACGTATCGACGCGTTAACATATACACAGGCTGCGTCAACCTGCGCGCGGAATTTTTCCGCCGCTTTAAGGTCGTATGTCAAAATCGCTTCGGAATGTTTTGTCCCGTACTTGTTGATATGCGCAGCCGCCTCATCGCACGAGGAAACAGTTTTTACCGCGAGAATGTAATCAAGATACTCAGTCTGCCAGTCTTCTTCATCCGCGTCTTTTATAACAAGCGTTGACGGAACAGCGCCGTTCTGATAAGCGCCATTGTTTAACGCCGCTGATTTTGAAGCCGCATCGCATCGAAGTTCAGTTTTACCTGCGATCTTTTCCGCCAGCGCCGGCATTAATTTTTCTACAGCGTCTTTGTGAACAAGTAATGTTTCCACGGCGTTGCATGCGCCGGGTTTTTGAAATTTTGCGTTTAAAATGATATTGACCGCATTGTCAGTTCCTTCCGTTGTCTCAATATATGATGGTTCTATATAAATGTGGCAGTTGCCTTCTCCGGTTTCGATCACAGGGACACGGGCGTTTTCCACCACACGGCGGATCANTTCATGTCCTCCGCGNGGAAGAACCGCGTCAATGTAACCGCGNGCTTTNAGTATAACGTCAACCTCATCTCTGTTCCCTGATTCCGCGAGAGCGGCTGCGTCCGCTATTCCGCCTCCTGCTGTAAGTCCGGCTTTTATAGCTTTTACTAGCGCTTTGTTTGATTCAAGCGCCGATGATGATCCGCGCAGTAGTATCGAGCAGCCGGCTTTATACGCAAGAGCCGCGCAGTCTGCCGTTACATTCGGGCGTGACTCGTAAATGATGGCAGCTACGCCGATGGGGACAGTAACTTTTTCAATCTGCATACCGTTTGGATGCGTCCATCCTGATTGCACTCTGCCGATTGGATCTTCCTGTCTTATTACAATTCCGATTCCTTCGATGATGCCGTCTATCCGTTTATTNTTAAGAAGTAATCGATCTACAAGGCTTTCCTTCATGCCGNTTTTCCGCGNCTGTTCAACATCACGCGCNTTCGCTTCCAGAATGGCGGCTCTGTCTTTGTCGATTGCTTCAGCCGCGGCTGCCAACGCTCTGTCTTTTGCGGCGCGGTTTTGCAGNGCAAGTTTCGCCTGTGCCTGCTTGAGTGAGATGAAAATTTGATCCANTGAGTTTGACATATTACCTTGCATGAATATGTATTCTAACGATTAGCCGCGGGATTAACAAGATAGTAAACATTATGCGCAGTTCATAAAAAATCTGAAATTGTTATTTTATAACACCAGGCCTGATCAAAGCGGCATTCAACGCGCCGCAGCGCATACCTTCGTTGATCGCCGCTGTAAAATTAACGGGCTGTGAAGCTGCCCAGCAGTCATCCAGCGCGGCGGCAAGTCCCGCTGTAAACGCGTCTCCGCAGCCTGTGGTATTTACTGCTTTTGTAGACGGCACATCTATCTCATATATCTTTTGCGGGTCAGCCGCAATTAATTTTCCGCCGCCATTGGTTAGAATGACACGGCATTTATATTTTTGCGTTATATCTGTTATCAATCCGTTTAAATCCGCTTCAACGCGCTGGTTGTCAGGATCAAGTTTAAATGTTTGTAAAAATTCTTCAAGATTTGGTTTAATTACATCCGGTTCATATTTCAAGCATTCAATTAAATCATTGCCCTTTATATCAAGAATAATCCGCAATCCTTTTTCTTTTGTTTTGCGCACCATGTATGGAATGACATCATCGGAAAAACCGGCGGCCTTTGTTCCTGAAATAATTATACAGTCAGGTATTTGATGCGCGGAGTGTGAAGAGAGCAGCGTATCAAATTTTTCCAGTAAAAGTTTTTCTGTTTCCGCCGCGACAGGTTCGGATTCTTCGATAAGTTCTGTGACATCGGAATTATCATCGTTTATTACCGTATAGCAAAAACGGATTTGGCTGCCGCTTTCCACCCATTCAACACAAAGCCCGTCCTGTTCACAAAGCGATAAAAAAAGCGGCCTCATAACGCCGCCAAGATGCGTCAGGTGCACAGCTTTTTTCCCAAGCTGTGTCAGAACCCGCGTAACATTGATCCCTTTGCCGCTGACATCAACGCGGTGTGAAGACGCGCGGTTAACGTCTCCCGGAGTAAGCGAATTAAAGCGAAGAGTTTTTTGAATCGTCGGATTAAGGCAGATGGTCAGGAAAGACATTTTGTATAAACATATTCTATAACAAAAACTAATGGTTTTTTAGTTTTCTTCCAATGTAAAAAAGTAAACCACTGCAAAAAAGTAATGCTGCTGTTAATACAATTCGCCATATCATATTCGAATCCATTTTTTTATCCTCCTAACCATGTCCTTATTATTTCTATAGCCGATAAAATCCCTAAAATACCTACTCCGGTTGCTGAACCATCTGTAATTCTTTTTACTATCGACGGTTCCTTTACAGATTTTTCCAGGAGCGAAATAATTATGTCCAGTTTCCTAAAAAGGGTTTTCTCGTCCATATAATTATTTTACACTACCGTATTCTGTCTTTCAAGTTTATTTGATCCTCTTATAAGTTTTTATCTCCTGCCGCAGACGTGCCGTGAGTTCCGCTATCGGCACTCTTACCTGTTCCATAGAATCGCGGAAGCGGAGCGTCACTGTTTTATCATCTTTAGATTGATAATCCACCGTTACGCAAAATGGCGTACCGGCTTCGTCCTGTCTGCGGTAACGCCGCCCGATAGCGCCCGATTGATCGTAGTCAACCGCGTAATCGTCTTGCAATTCTCTGCGGATATCCTGCGCCATTTCCGCGAGGCCGTCTTTTTTCATCAGAGGAAGAACCGCGGCAGTTACAGGCGCGAGATTGGGATGGAAGCGGAGAACTGTGCGCCAGTCATCATCATTGCCTTTTTCCGCGACCTGCTCTTCGTCGTAGGCATCGCAGAGAATCATCAGTACGTTACGCGTAAGACCTGCGGATGTTTCGATGATGTACGGGATGTAACGCGCGTTGTTATCGTCCTGATCGATGTACTGCATGTCCTTGCCGGAGAATTCTGAATGTCTGCCGAGGTCGTAATCTGTGCGGTTATGTACGCCTTCAAGCTCGCGCCAGCCCATCGGGAAAAGGTACTGAATGTCGTATGCGTCTTTCGCGTAATGCGCGAGCTCATCCGCTCCGTGCTGATGCCAGCGCAGATGATCCATTTTTACGCCGAGTTTCTCGTAATACGCCCAGCGTTGTTTGCGCCATTCGTTGAACCATTCTACATCTGTGCCGGGTTTTACAAAATACTGCATCTCCATCTGCTCGAACTCGCAGGTGCGGAAAATAAAATTCTTGGTGACAATTTCATTGCGGAACGCTTTTCCTATCTGCGCGATGCCGAAAGGAATCTTCATCCTGTTTGACTGGATGATATTTTTATAGTTGACATAAATTCCCTGCGCGGTTTCCGGGCGCAGGTAGATGATGCTAGCTGTATCTTCAGCAGGACCGATGTTCGATTTAAACATCAGATTGAACTTGCGGGTGTCGGTTAATTCACCGCCGCAGTCCGGGCATTTTTTTGACGCAAGATTTTCTTCCGGGATCATGTCGGCGCGGAAACGCGATTTACATTTTTTGCAGTCTACCAGCGGATCTGTAAAATTTTCCACGTGGCCGGACGCTTCCCAGACCTTTGGGTGCATTAAAATCGCCGCGTCCAATCCCGCAATATTGTAATGAAGGCGCGTCATTTCCTTCCACCACGCGCCTGCAATCCGGTTTTTTAATTCAATACCGAGCGGGCCGTAATCCCACGCGCCGTTCTGGCCTCCGTAAATCTCCGATGATTGAAACACAAACCCGCGCCGTTTCGCCAGCGAGGTGATTTTTTCCATCGTTGCTTTGCCTTGATATTCTGTTAGTTCTGACATAGGAGCATTGTACAGTATGATAGATATTTGTTAAAGGGCAGCAGCTACCGTTTCAACATCTTAAAAAAAATGGTAGCAGCTACCCTTTTTCGCGGCTACTCAACTTTAAAGCGCGCGACTTCGGCGATAAGTTTACCAATGCCTTCGCGGTTTTTGATGCTTATTTCGTTAACATCAGTTACCGCGGTATTAATTTGATCCGCGCCTGAAGCCATTTCGTTCATGCCGGATGTTATTTCCTGCGTCGCTTTTTCAAGGTTCTGGCTTTCCCTTATTACTTCCTGCGAGCCTTCCAGCATTTCATTTGAACCTGATTTTACATGCCTTGTTATATTATTTAAATTGCTTATAACATCCAGTATCTGCTTTGAACCTTCTCCCTGTTCTTCCATCGCGTTACGAATGATGTCTTCCTGCTGAGATACGGTTTTTATATTTGAATCAATCGCTTCAAACTTGTTAAGAACATTGTTTGTAGAGCTGGTAATTTTATCGATGGATTCCCTTATCTTTTTAAGAACTGCGCTGATTGTCTTGGATTGGGCGCTGGAATTTTCCGCGAGCTTTCTGATTTCGCCGGCGACTACCGCGAAACCTTTGCCNGCTTCTCCCGCGTGNGCGGCTTCGATTGCGGCATTCATCGAGAGCAGGTTTGTCTGGCTTGCTATGTTTTGCATAACAGAGTTTATTTCNAAAAGACCTTCGGACTCTCGGGCAATCTCCTGTATGTCAGCCGAAACCGTCTGAAGACCCCCGCGTCCNATTTCCGCNGCGTTCGTTAACGTATTTACATTNGCTCCGTTTTTGACGAGCGTTTCTGTGACAGAAGCGATGTTGGCTACCATCTCTTCAATAGCGGCTGAAGCTTGAGATACATAGTTTGTCTGCGATTCAACATTGACGTTTAATTTATTAATGTTTACTGTAACCTGTTCCATCGTGGCGTTTGTTTCTGTTACGCTCGCGCTTTGATTTATTATTCTGCCTTTGATGCTCTGAATGTTGGCAGTAATTTCGTTTACAGCGGCCGCGGTTTCGTTCATGTTACTCGCAAGCTCTGTCCCGATACCGGAAAGCGTAGCAGCTTCTTTTTTGATTATTACAATTAACTGTCTGATTTTTTCTATCGTCTGATTAAAGTAACGTGAAAGTTCTGTGATTTCATCCTTTCCTTTTTCCGCAATTTTAACCGTTAGATCACCCTCGCCATGCGCTATATCTTTTAATGTCTCGGCGACGCGCACGACAGGCATCATCGTAAAATGAAGAACAATGTAAATTATTACCGCTACCGCCGCGATAATTATCGCCGAAAGAATGATAGTAAAAATTGTTAAATCGGTAACTTCGGATAAAACGTAATCTTCCCTTGCCGCGATCATGACAGCCCAGTGCACATTTGAGTTGCCGATTTTAAGAGGCGAAATAAACATTTCAAGATTTGTCTTCATCGCTTCTGAATACGCTATGCAGAAAAAATCCTCTCCTTTGGCGATAGCTTGGCTCGCCGCTTGCATATATTCGCCGTATACTGTGTCTACTTCCGTCAGGTTCTTTCCAATGCGATCAGGAAAAACATGCGCCATTATAAAACCGGTATCCGCGTATATCGCCATGGCCGCTATTTCTTCGTGCCCTGCTATCGTACTCTGCAGTATCGGCTGCATTTGGTCTATGGTCATTAAATATGCGACAGCTCCCACAATCTGGTTTGTGGCAGAGCAAACGATGGGCTTCATCATTCTAATTACAAATGTATTTTTCCCGCCCAAAGTTCTGGGAAAAGGAGGCTCAATCCTGTCTCTTAAATTATTAACGTCAAGACTGTTCAGGTATGTCATTGTATCTTCTATATCGGCGGTAGCTCTGGCAGCTATATCGCCTGTTTCTCTTGTATAACACATCGCGTATTGTCCTGTCGGAGTAGATCCCACACGGCCAATCATCTGCGCGTCCATGCCGTCGAGAGCGTTTGGTTTCCAGACCGTATAAATCTGGAAAAATTCTTCATTGGATGTTAATACCCATCGTATTAATCTATCAAATTGATCCCGGCGCTCTGCCGCTGGTACATCCTGATAATAAGAGAAAATATTTTCAAGAGTGTTAAGCATGGAAAAACGGTAATCCTGCCGCCCCTTCCAGTACTCGGCCTGCTCGCCTGACATATATTCAAGCACCGATCTGTTCAGCTCGATAACTGTATGTGACGCGCTGTTAAGCATTAGAATGGAAAGTGTCGCTACAACAGCTACCAGAATGGCGATAACTATGATGCTCATTTTTAGTTTTAATTTCATAATACCTGCTCCCTGTTTTTTTACAAAAACATTTTAAAATGAATCTTCCCGTTTTATATAAAAATACAGCCATTTCAACCCCGGGGGATTTGAAAATGGCTTATAGAAAACCGATTNAGGACATTTATCCATTTATTTTAAACAATTGTATTTGGATATTCAAAATTTTCTTTATTCTTTTTCTTTANAAGTGACGCGTATTTCCGGCATTCAAGTTTAGCCATGTCGATATTCTGCTCGCGCCAATTGCCGCATTCCACAGCAGTCGCGCCGGGGATGTCTCCTTTGAATTTTTCTATCCAGCCGTACATTTCCAGCAGCAGGGGAAGAATATCGGTAGAGCTATACTCACCGGCAAGAATCATATAAAAGCCTGTACGGCAGCCCATCGGTCCAAAATATACAGTTTTACTGCTCCATTCTTTATGTGATCGTAAAAAAGTTGCGCAAAGATGTTCAATGGTATGAAGCGCCGGTTGATCAAGAACCGGCTCTTTATTTGGTTCTTTATACCGGAGATCGAAAGTAGTAAGAACAGTTTTTCCAAACTTGTCCTTTCGTGAAACATATGCCCCCGGCTTCAACCTGAGATGATCGATTTGAAAACTGGATATTTTTTCCATGTGTGACTCCCTCGCATCAGTATATATCAGGTATAAAAATAAATCAAATATTTTTAACTATATAGACATGGCAAGCGAGTGGACTGGAGGATCGGTAAATGTTTGCTGAGAGTCTGCCTGCGAGCTCTGCATCCTGCGAACATCGTTCTTCGGATGCTTAGGTCTCTTCGGCAGGGAACCGCAAAAAATTATTTTCCGATCTTCAGTCCCCTCGCTTGCCGCGTTTATATAATTATTTGTTTTATTTTTAATACTTAAAAAGTTAAAATCTGATGTTGCAGAATATACCGTTTAATTATTTTTATATTTTTTTTCAATAAAATATAAACCGATTTTTCTTGCCTCCTCTTTGCTTATTTTATTATTTTTAATGTTGAAGAGTAAATTTGGAGGAAAATGTATGAAACTAAAATTTAAACTAAGCATCATGGTAATCGCCATTTTGACAGTTGTCGTTGCCGGAGTCTCTGTGCTTCTTTTGAACAGAGCGTCAAATATCAGTGTCGATCTGAACAGAGATGTAATGAAATTTCTTTCAGGCGAGCAGGCTGAATATTGGAAGGGCAGACGGGACGCTCACTTAAGAATGATCAGCACTTTAGCGGATATAATGGCGGATTATTCCCGGATACCGGTTGTTGAACGGCGGGACACATTTGACCGCATGCTTCAGGGTACATTGACCGCGCAGCCGAATATTCANCAGATNTATACAGTCTGGCTCCCTAATGCCGTTGATGGTATAGATGAACAAATGACAGGAAGACCCGGTTCTACTCCCACAGGGCAATACGCGATCGCTTATTCAAGAGAAAGAGGTTCGATAGAAGCTATAGTATGTCCTTTCCTGGAATCAACAATGGGCTGGCTTACAGGTCCTGATTCACGAAAACAAGATGTTCCCGCTCCTTTTTTCAGAAATATTCAAGGGAAAAGTACTTTGATGGTTAGAATGGTAACNCCCATTATCAGTTCCTCNACTAATCAGGTGGTAGGCGCTGTGGGTATGCTTATGGATGTCGAAATGATGCAGCCGACTATCGCNGAGACAATTAAAGCCAACGATGTAATTGCGGCAATGGCTATCTACTCCAACGATGGAACCATTTTAGCTCACGCGTATCCTGATCGTATTGGAAAAAATATGAAAGATGTAGATACGGTTTACGGNGAACATATGCAGGCGGCGGTTAAGGCTGTTGCGGATGGTATACAGTTCAACTGTTCTTCATATTCAAAAGTAATGGATTTAACTTTGGAAATATTTATAGCGCCTTTTATGCTTGGCAGTTCAGATACATCATGGTCTATAATGGTTGCGACAACTGACGCTTATATTTTATCGGAAGTGCGTGATATAACGCGGTTTACAATAATTCTTGCGATAATAATTATTGCCGCTGTCGCAGTATTAGTATATTTTATTTTAGATTTTACGATGAAGCCGATTGTTAATGTCACAGAAACTTTAAAAGATATAGCGGAGGGTGAAGGAGATCTAACCCGCAGCATACCGGAGAAAGGCAAGGACGAGATCACGGAACTTTCCCGTTATTTCAATCAAACTCTGATGAAAATAAAAAACCTTGTTGTTAATATAAGAGACGAAGCCATGAAATTATCCGGCATAGGAAATGATCTTGCGAGTAACATGAACCAGACTGCCGCGGCGGTGAATCAGATAACGGCAAATATTCAAAGTATAAAAGGCAGGATTATAAATCAAAGCGCGAGTGTAACCCAGACCAACGCGACTATGGAGCAGGTGACAGGAAATATTAATAAGTTAAACGACCATATCGAAGATCAGAATATTTTCGTTTCACAGGCTTCTTCCGCTATCGAAGAAATGGTAGCTAATACACATTCTGTTACGGGTACGCTTGTTAAAAATACCGGTAATGTAAAACAACTTCGGGATGCTTCCGAGATAGGGCACGAGGGATTGCTGGAAGTCGTCGAGGATATCCGTGAAATAGC
>WQRT01000102.1 GCA_009786625.1 Treponema sp. | reverse complement strand
TCGCGTCAGAGATTCCCAAAACCGAACAGCACCAGAAAGACTGGCTGAATCAAGCAAAAGAATTTATCAATAAAGAAAATACGGATTTATTAAAAAGAATTGAAAATTGCACGGAAAATGATTTTAACGATTTATTTTTGGAAATCCTAAATTATTTCAGTAAAAACGGAAAACTGGAAGAAATTAATGATCTTTCAAATTTAGTTCTTTTAGACGCGAAGACCAACACAAGCTATAAAAATGTTGTTTTTCCTGTTAAACGCAAAACAATAATCGAAAGAGAAAAAGACGGCACATTCATTCCTATCTGTACAAGAAATGTATTTTTAAAATATTACAGCGAAAATGTTGATCAAATGACTTTTTGGGATGAAACAGACAGAAGCCTCTATAAGAAAAACATAAAAGAAGTATTAGAAAAATATTTACCTGATCAGGGAGAATAAAATGAGTTTTGAAAAATTAAATTTTTGGCAATTACTGAATAATGTTGATCGCATAGAAATCCCTATAATTCAAAGAGATTACGCTCAGGGCAGGGAAAAACAAAATAAAATTCGCAGTGGTTTTTTAACTACGCTTCATGATGCTTTGCATAAAAATCCTGAAGAACTGGAATTTATCTACGGCAGTGAAAAATCAAAAATATTTCAACCTCTTGACGGCCAGCAGCGGCTTACTACCTTGTTTCTTCTGCATTGGTTTATTGCGTTAAAGGAAAATAAGCTAAATGAAAACTCAAAAGTAATGTTGTCGAAATTTACATACGAAACAAGAACAAGCTCAAGAGAGTTCTGCGATGCGCTTGTTAATAAAAACATTGAATTAAAAAATGAAGAAAAAATCAGTATAACAATTACTTATACTCCGTGGTTTGTCTCATCGTGGATAAAAGACCCGACAATTTCCGCAATGCTTATAATGCTTGACGCGATTCGGGATATGTTCGGTAGTTCCGGCGATTTATGGGAGAAACTTACAAAAGAGCAAAATATAACATTTTTATATTTAAGGCTTGAAGATTTCGGCCTGTCTGACGATCTATATATTAAAATGAACGCAAGAGGAAAACAACTGACAGACTTTGAGGGTTTTAAATCACCGTTCGAGAAATATATCGAAGAGCGGGAATTCGAGAAGGATGTCAAAAACGCCGCGGATAAATTCGCGCAAAAAATTGACACAGTCTGGACAGATTTATTCTGGCGGCACAGAGATAAAGACAATCAGATTGATCAGCAATTAATAAATTTTATCGCGGAAACAGCCGTATTGAATTACGCGCAGTATTTGGAAATAATCAAAAACGAAAAAGAACATGAACAAACCCTGCGGGAACTGACAGACAAGAAAAGAAAAAATATAACTGATAACCTTGTAAAAAGAACGCGGATAGAAAAAAGAATTGAATACCTTTCAAATAATCCCGACGATGTAAATATAAATGACTTCCCAGTTAAAGAATATTACAGCTTCCTGACAAGCATGTTTAATATATACAGCGAAAATAAAAACGACAGCATTAAACCTGAAATTGATCTATGGGATTACTGCGGGAATGATTCTGATTTATTTAAAATTTTTATCAACGGAAAAGTAAAGGGATTAACATATAAGATCAGGGTATTATTTTACGCTCAAAGCATGTACTTATTTAACAATAAAACTGTAAACAAAAATAATTTTAATGACTGGATGAGGGTGATCAGAAACATTGTATATAACGCCGATATAGACAGCGCCGGGGATTTTATCCGCGCTGTTGGTTTAATTAAAGAATTATCNGAAGGCTGCTCTGATATNTATAAACATTTGTTAAACGCAAAAATTCAATCCGANGCCGCTGAAACTCAGGTGAAAGAAGAAATACGAAAATCGAAAATAATTATTAATAATTCAAAATATAAAAAATTGTTATTCGATCTTGAAGATACCGTTTTCTGCATGGGAGTTGTAAACTGGTGTCTTAACTGTCTAAATTCCGATGACGAGCCAGAACTTTCAAAACTGGAAAAAATTAAAACAATAATTGATAATCATTTGAACAATGATATTACCAATGATTTCAGACGCGCGTTATTAACAACAGGAGATACCTGCTATTATTATTTTGTTTCATGGAGCTGGAGTACGGAAACTAATAAATTTTGTTTTACAACATCCGGAGGCGATCTAAAGGAAATGTATACAAAAGGCGATCGGTTTGAAAAATATTTTAAGGAACTTATTATTCAATTGATGGAAGGCAAATCCCTTCGGGATATAATTGACGGATGTATAAAAAATATGCCCAATTGGAAAAAACGTTTATTAAAGGAGCCGGATTTACTTGATAATCACTGCAAGGGGTATTACTTCGGAATAACAAATGACGTCGCGAAGTGTTATTTATACAAAGAGAAGAAAAGACCCGGAGCAAGAGATGAATGTTTTTTGGTTGAATAATTAATTGCTATTATCCACAACAGTTATTTCCGCTTCATTCATTGTTGCCCAAAAACCGGCATCACGAATTTCATTCATGGACAGCCGCAGCCAATAACCGAAAACACCCGGTTCAGTTCCGTCGGGATTTACAAACCTGCTTCTTCCGCCGGGAACTAAAGCCGTTTCCGGCATAAGTATATACTTGCTTGCCCAGTAATCAAGCGCGACAGGATCAATCGATACGGCGATTTTATTAATCTGCTTGGCGCTGGCGTAAGTTGAACTCGGTCCGCGCTCCACGCCAATCCAAATCATGTCCATGATATTAAGAAAAGGCATTCTTGTATGCGCCATCTGTGTACCCATGCCGCCGGCGCCGACGCTGTTGTGAGCGCGCCTGTTTGTCAATCTGTCGGAGGGAGTTCCCATGTACGCTTTTACAGCGCCCGTTACCTGATATATTCCGTGCGTCTTAAGCACCGGCATGTTGATTACTTTAAGCCTTTGACTGTTATACGATCGCGATGAAGCGTCCCATATACCATGTTTAAAACTNACGCGCGTTCCNTACTCTGTAGTAAATTTTGGATAAGAAATTTCAAGCCCCGTACTGCGTATNTTATCTTCCACNACAAAACCGTTTCTTGTATCGCCTTCGCTGAACTCCTGCACCCGTACGGCGGTAAACTCATCCCATAAAACGCCCGTTACGCGAAACCCCGATACATGAAAAAGGTGAACAACATCCATNACGGACTGTCTGCGGTCTTTGGAGTTGGCGTTTTCCCAGTCAAGACTTCCTCCGTTCCTGCCGCTGCCAAANTGACNCTGCCCGTTATCCGCGATAATTACTTCCCCGGTAAANCCGCTTGGATGCTGCTCAACCGCGCGTATAAAAGANCGGATCAGATCGGTATTAGTGCCGCCGCGTTCCGCCCATTGGCAGTTGATTTTTATTAGGATCACATCGCCGGAAGCGATAAGCCCCTGCGGAGAGTTTTGTGTTTGATAAAATTCCAATCCATGTTCACTCATCGATGCTATCAATCTTTCCACTCCGTCATCAGTGCCGTCGGTATTTTCGATGAAGATGGTAGACATCAGCCCGCGCGATATTGACGGCGCAGGTATTGATACAGGCGCGTTTTGCCCGCCTGCGTCCGCANCCTCCGGTTGAGAAACAGCNGCCTCGGGTACAGATGATCTATTCGCGCAGCTAAAACAGAACATAATAAAAAACGCTGATAAACATATNATTNTGACGGCAGCTTTCATGAAAACCCTCCAAGATAATTAATAAAGATTCTTAAATCATTAGTCAAAAAACACTGAATCATAATAACATCAAATTGATAATTAAACCAGTCAATACCGCGAACACAAGAGAATACGCGATATAGATTAGAAAATGTTTCGCGCCAAAAATCATTTTTACCGCGCTTAAATTATTAATTTTTAAAGCGGGACCGGCGAGCATAAACGCCATCGCGTCTCCCGCGCCCATCCCCGCGTGAAGCCACGCGTTAATCAGGGGAATAGTGCCTCCGCCGCAGGCGTAAAGCGGAATGGAAAGCGTTGCGGCGAAAAGNACGCCTAAGCCNCGCCTTGATCCGAACATCGCGGCAATCCAGTCAGG
Organism: Treponema sp.; assembly: GCA_009786625.1. Lineage (GTDB taxonomy): Bacteria > Spirochaetota > Spirochaetia > Treponematales > Breznakiellaceae > WQXQ01. Next base: position 6,012 of record WQRT01000102.1, on the reverse strand, counting down.
CGGAATGTACCTGTCAAACAGCGCGGTAAGCGTTATGCCAAATAACANATACGGAAATGTAATCCTGAACGCCTTAAACAGATCGGTAAAAANATTNTTTTTCTGTTTTTCNTTTGGCGGCGCAAATCGATCAAAAGAAAACAACTGCCTGCCGCGNAAAAGAAAAAGGACAAGAACTCCCGCCAAAATTCCGCTTAAAAAACACAAGGCAAGACGTGAAAGCGCAAGTGGCGCACCGAGCGCGAAACTGAAAAATAAAATATTAGGATTGAGCAAAATAGAACTTACCATAAAAGACGCGAGCAGATGCTGCGAAACATTTTTTTTCCCAAGCGCCGCGATTATCGGAACAGTGCCGTACATGCAAAGCGGAGAAACAATCCCCAGAAATGATGCGATGCAAAGAGGCAGCAGCCAGAACCTGCCGGACGCAAGCCGCGCCATTTTTTCCGTAATTTTATCCGAGAGATAAACTGACACCAAAGAACCGGCGGCAAGCCCCAACGCCCAATAGGGAGCGATCTGTTTAAATTGAAACCACATGCCTTCAAGTAACATGGCGGCTTCATGGAGCGGATTCATGATTAAATTATATAATGTTTTTTATACGATAGTCACTTGGGCGACTATCATACGCCCTGTATGGAAATATACAAGGGCGTATGATAGTTTTAATTTTTAAATATTATTGTTCACTCATCGGTCTTATGTATGATGCGTAAGCTGTCCAGTTTGCAGCGGTTTTGTATGCTTGCACACTAGCATCCGGAACATAAATCGTGAGATTTTCCGGAACACTGCCGGATGCAATGGAATTGGCGAAAATCTGAGGAGGAGTTGTTCCATTAAACACAATAACCGACGGAACTTGGTAAAATATATAATTGCCAAGCTGTGTCAATTGCGCCGGAAAGACTGCTTTAACTAGATTACATGATTGAAAAGCTCCCATTTGTATTATTGTAACAGGACTCCAGATTTCTATGTTAGTCATGGTATTCATGCGGTGAGCAAAGGCGAGTGTTCCAATTGCAGTAATTTTAGGATCATTTATAACCTCATATTCATTACCGGTAGGGCATGAGATCAAAGTATTGCCATCCATCAAAATTCTTCCGTTATCCAAAGTGCTTAGATTTCCGATTCCTCTGACTGTGAAAGTGGAAAGACTGCTGCATGCCCTGAACGGATTTGAATCAATTTCTATATTAGCTGGTAATGATACCGACGTGATACCATAATTCATAAAGAAAGCTCCTTCTCCGATATATTCCAGTGTATCAGGCAGAAAAAGTTCGCCGGTTATTAGACTTTGATATCCTATTGCCGTTCTGCCAATACGTTTTAAACCGGCCGGCAATGTTCTTTCACGCATATTCCATGATGGAGGATAAAACGCGTAATCACGTATATCCTCAACTGTATCAGGCAGATGAATTCCAACAATTTTGTCCGCATTTGGACGGGCATCAATATAAATACGATCGCCTCCGCCAATCCATGTCCCATAACAGCCTGTTAAATCAATAGTGATAAACCTAACAGCTAAATAATGATATAACAAACCAAGCGGATCATAGCCGTCAGATAAATCTGTTTCCAGATTGAGTTCTGTTAATATAATATCGTAGGGTGTATTAACCGTGTTTAAAGGCTGTTCCTCAAGCCATTCGATAATTTCAGCTAACTGTCCAGATATCTCCAGCGGAATATCTACGACTGCCATAAAATCACTAAATTTAGCAACACCGTATCCCTGACCAAAATAAATTGATGAAAAACTGTACATGGAGTTTGTTTTATCGGTCGTACTGCCATCAATGTCATATAATAATACAGGAAACATGCCGGAGCCGTTCCATGCAGCTCCGGTCTCAGATAAACCGTCCCAGCCGGTAAGAGCGAATGTATTTCCGGCGGTTATGACCGCGCCGACAGCTTGATAACTGCCGGATTCGAAAGCGTTTACGATATTATTATATTTGTATATATATGTACCTGACTCAAACACATACACCGCGAAATTTCTTCCGCTTGGCAGTCCGGTAATCGCAAGACCGCTGACTCTGACAATCGGAGAAAAAACAGAAAATTCAACTGTTCCATGCCCTTCGTTAAAATTGACTGTACCATAACGAAATGTTGGGTTATCCGCATCAGAATAACTGCCGCTATTATTAAGTAAAACGACAGGTAGACTTCCCGATCCTTTCCATCCTAATTTTACATTTGTACCGTCCCAGCTATAAAGAGTAAACATGTTTCCGTCCCGTCTTACACTTTGCGCTTGAAAATTTCTTATTTCATAAATGGCTTCGTTTATGGCTTGAAATGATGATATGTCAGTGCCGGCGTTAAACACAAATACCGCATAACCTCCGCTGCCGCCGGAAAGTCCGTTAATTGTCAGACTGCCATTGGATTCCGGTTCGGAACTGTTTTCTTCGCATCCCGCCAGAATAAAAACCGCGGAGAAAAAAACGATAAGTGTTATTAGTAATGTATATTTTAATTTATTCATATTAATTATCCTACATTACCTCAATACCCATCTTAGAGAAGGGTTACCTAAAGATATTGTTGTAGTTTCAACAGCTGTTACACTTGTTAGATTTTCAATTGATCCTTCGAAAGTACCTGTTTGAATTGATTTTTCATAAACCGCGTTCCAGCCGGTTTTTAACATGATACTAAAGCTATTTGAAATATAAGTTTCGTTATATACTACTTCGTTTTCTGTTTCGGATTTATTTACTGTTCCGCCTGTTCCGGTAATGGTTACATCTTTATCAACATAAATGTAATCTACTCTCTCATATGAACTATCAAATGAATTACCGGAAATATAGCCAGTTCTATATATTTTCTGAAGCCAAACACCATTTCCTGCAAATAAATGAAGTATTATATAGCCTTCAACATCCTGCCTACTAACAGCTATAGTATAACCATTAAAAAGTGTTTCAAAAAATTCCTGACCCATCGCTTTTAAATTCCTCGGAACTTCTACAGAATAATTAAGATTCCCGTTTATAATAGATCCACTTCCTCCGGCATATAATGAATCATCAATCTCAAGATCACTGCCAGTGTAACTGGTATATGTATTAATAACTCCATCAAAATCTTCCAGATACACCTGGCCTGAAAGATTCAATGTTTCCATTCCTGACACACTGCCGCCACCGTTGCCATTGCCGCCGTTGTTACTTCCGCCGCTATCGCTTCCGCCTTCATCGCAGGAAACAAACGCGAAACCGATCATCGCAGCAATTGCGATAATTCCCAAAATTCTTTTTTTGTCCTTCATTTTGATTCTCCTTATTAATTTGTGTTTAATATTTAAAAGCGCATTAGGGCATCTTGCGTGATGTCCGCCTACAGCGTTTTTACTGATTAAAGGTATTGAGTAATTAAATGGAGCTAACACCTGTAAGGTGTTGACATTGTTTTTTAGATTATGTTTATAATTGTGTTGTCTGTTGTCTGTTGTCTGTTGTCTGTTGTCTGTTGTCTGTTGTCTGTTGTCTGTTGTCTGTTGTCTGTTGTCTGTTGTCTGTTGTCTGTTGTCGATCAGTCACAAAAAATGCCTTTGGCATTTTTTGTGTGGGAGTTTTAAATAAATTGGCGGCGTTTTTGCTCATCAAAGATTATTATGTAAAAAAAAATAAAAAACGTCAAGTGCATTAATTACAAATGTTTTTCGATCCTTCAGTCCCATAAATTACTGTACTTTTTAAAATCTAAATCCAAAATTCTTTAAACCAATAATAAAATAACTGTCGCCGCCGCCTTGTTCGTTGAATGTTCTGCCGTATCCGATCTGGGGCATGATGCCGCTTCTTCCCATTTTAATTAATATTGATATTTCCAGCGCGAGAGTAATGAATTCATCCTTTGTGTCAATCTCAGTCCATCCGCTGGTAATACCTGTATCTATCGATCTGTAACATAATCTATTNTATTCGAAAAACATTGTNCCGAACAGCGAAAAAATTCCNAAAAAATCAAACGCTACATCAAGATTCAAATAGTAATAAGGGCCGCTCATCTCTCCGCTCGAAACAGAATAGGACGCCGGACTCATCAGCGGAGAAAGATACCACTCCTGCGTTTGATCAAGGTAGTAAACAGGAGCCAGTCCGGCGGAAAATGAAGCATACAGGAATCTCCAGTTAAAGTTGACATCAGCGTCAAGCATCGGGCCAACTGAATGACCTGAAAAGTTATAATGATACGCGTTGTAACTATCTGGTCCGGCGGGATGATACAGGAAGTAGCCTCTGTTATCTGATTTACTGTAATTATAATAAGCGCCGGCTCCGGCTCGCATAGACAACATATCTCCCCTGAGAAACTGATACCTGACAGGCATCAGATGCACTTCGAACGATTCCTGNCTGATCGCCAGCATGGAATCGTCTATATCCCATATTTCATTNAGGCCGAACGAGTTAGTNTTACGGTACCTGATTTCACCGCCGAATCTCCGCGCTTCGGTATAAAAAAGTCCCAATGAATAATCGTTCTGAATTCGATCNCCCAGAATCTTNGGGGTGAACGAAAAATAATACCGGCCATCTTCAATCAAAATGCTTTCCTGCGCATCCGCCGCGAGGAGGTTTGTATGTGACGTAAATATAATAAGGAAAAGAAAAAAACGGCGTATAATATTTGATAATATTCCTTGCCTCATTTCGATATTTTTACCATTATTTTAATAAAATTACAAGAGCGATANATACCGCGTTATACATCTTGATATCATCGAATTATATNAATATAATCCTACTTAAGTATGTACAAGCCGTATAAGGCACCAGTGTTGAGTGCTTTCGCAGATATNAAATTACCGGAACCCCGGATATCCAAATTTGTGCTGTTTCTTATTAAGCTGCTGGGAAGGACGTATCTATTTCTGTTTTATGGAATAACACAAATTGTCCCGCATAATGAAAAAACGCTTTTTGAAACTTTTGATCGTGTAATGTCGGGAAAGAGCAGATGCATAATCGCTTTTCGGCATCCCAACGGCGGTGAGTCTCAGCTTCTCGCCTGGTTTTTTCTNTTTAAATTGAGGAAATATGCCGTCAAGCACGGTATACGCACCATCCGNANACCGCACGCGATTTTTGTATACGGCTANGAAGTGATGAGATGGGGCGGCTGGGTTCCGCGGTTCGTTCTGCCCAACATGGGCGCGACAGGCGTTTATCATTCAAAAATGGATTCCAAGGGGATGTCAAGAATTTACAAGGCGATAGTCAGCGGTCCGTACCCCGTAGCGATTGCTCCCGAGGGACAGGTTTCCTATACAGCCGATACAGTCCCGCGTCTTGAGCCGGGCGTTATCCGCATCGGTTTTCATGCCGCGTCCGAACTGGAAAAAATAAATCCGGATTGCCCTGTAGAAATTCTTCCGTTGTCAATTCATTTCCGTTTTGGCCCCTGGGGGAACGGCAACATGGAACTCCTTTTAAGACTGACGGAAAGACTCTGCGGCTTTTCACGCAAAGAATCAAAAAAATTAAAGTTCAGCGAAAGACTTGAAAAGTGCAGGGATCGCATCATCGAAGTAAATGAAGAGCGTTATAAAATAAAAAACGATGCTTCAATACCGTTAAATGAATGTTCATACATAGACAGGATTGAAAAAACCGCATACGCCGCTCTTGAAACAGCCGAAAGGATGCTCGGTTTAAAAAGCGANGGCGATTACTTCGTGCGTTTNTACAAAGTGCGCCAGATCTGCTGGGATCGTATTTATATTCCAGATTTATACGNCATAGAAAAAATCCCGCAGATTGAGCGCAGCATGATGGATNTAAAAGCGCAGGAAGCGTGGTATATAGCGCGGCANCAGGAGTACGCGGATTTTAGCTGGTATTTCAAATCTCCGGTTCCNTCAGANGATGCCGCTCTTCATACTAAGATTGAGTACATTCAAAATCTCCATGATTTTGCCAACCGCACCATGGGAGGCGCTTTCGGGAACAGGGTAAGTATTTTCCC
>WQRT01000101.1 GCA_009786625.1 Treponema sp. | reverse complement strand
TATTGTACCGCTTTCAATATTGTTCGTGTTGGTTCGTGTGGTTCGCGGTTGAAAAAATCTCCGTGTTCTCCGCGAACTCCGAGCCTCTGTGTGGAATTCTTAAAACTAGTAGTGCTGCCTTTTTTGGAGCCTAGCTACCCTCCGGCGGTAAGCAGTTACTGTTTGTTATGTGCAGTACGGACAACTATAATTTTTATATTAAATTGCCCCAACAACCTTATGCGGTAAATATAATTCTTCAAGATATTTTATATCATCTTCAGTTAAAACAACATCTAAAGACTCAATACCATCCTCTACATAACTTATCTTTGTTCCGCCAATCACAGGTGCAGCTACATAAGATTTTGATAATAACCAAGCTAACGCTATATGCGGCATTTTTTTTTCATATTTAAATGCAATTTCAATTAGCCGTTCTACAATTGGTTTGTCTATATCTGAACTAGATAAATATTTTGCTTTATATACAGGATCAGTTTCACTTCTTTGACTTCCAATAGACCAATCACGTGAAAGGCGGCCGGAAGCTANTGGTGAATAAGGAGTACAAGATACTTTTTGATCTNTACAAAACGGTATCATTTCACGTTCTTCTTCACGGTATATCAAGTTGTANTGGTTCTGCATTGAAATAAATTTTGTTAAATTATACTTTTCCGCAGTATATTGTGCTTTTTGAAATTGCCAAGCGTACATAGCGGAAGCGCCAATATAACGTACTTTTCCACTTTTTATTAAATCATGCAGAGCAGACATTGTTTCTTCTATAGGCGTATTATAATCCCAACGATGTATAATATAAAGATCTATATAATCTAAGCCCAAACGTTTTAAACTCTGTTCAGCTTCATATATTATCTCTTTTCGTGAAAGACCACCGCCATTAGGAGCTGTTTTTTTATTATTTAAATCACCTATTGTTCTCATTGGAATATATACTTTTGTTGCAATAATAATTTCTTCGCGAGGAAATGCTTTAATTGCTTCTCCTAAAAACACTTCACTTGTTCCTCCAGAATAACAGTTTGCGGTATCAAAAAAATTAATGCCCAAATCATATGCTTTATGTATTACTTTTATACTTTCTTCTTTACCAATAACCCAGTTATGAAAACCTGTAGTTACATCACCAAAACCCATACACCCCAAACATATTTTTGACACATCAAGCCCAGAATTACCAAGTTTTACATATTTCATAATTTTCTCCCATAAAATATTATATAACAATATATAATAATTATTTATTATTCTTTGTCAATATATATTATTATTTCTCCGTGTTGCACATAACTGTCTTTATCTGATCTACTTGATTATTTTTGATTCGAAGGTTTTATTATTGTACCGCTTTCAATATTGTTCGCGTGGTTCGCGGCTAAATTCTTCCTGTATAGAAAATCATAGGAAACAGAATATTATAGAAAATTATACGCCCGCAAATATTTTTGCAGGCGTATAAATCATTTAATTAAAACGCGCGTACAGGGCGAACGTAATATTCTTCATACTTACCATATTGAGGAAACCCAGGACCAGGAGGTGAGGTATTTGGTATATAATAACCTTTATATGCTTGAGTGTTGCCACTCTGCGTCGAAGTCCAATAATGACGATCACCAAGACTTGAAAGTAAACCTGCTTCCGAGTAAAACATTCGAGCTAATTCTCTTACATTTGGAAGAAACCAGTCGTTTGCGCCGGTTGTATAACTATTGGCGGCCTTCGCGGCATTGTTGTTAGGGATGTTTAAGGTTCTGTCTACAAAAAGAATCATGGCAGTGTTTCTTCTGCCTGTTCCTATATTCATTTCTGCTAAAACTTCGGTTGCAGTCATTATAACATTTTGGTATTCTAATATTTGTATAGGGGTAGTTTGAAAATCNNCTGATGCCCAGGCAACAGGTGAGGACAGAGTGACAGGNGCGGCTTCAAGATAGTAGGCAGTATATGATTTAAAAAANAAAGAGCGTAAACCTCCANATCCATCAACCTCAAAACCTTCTACTGTAAAAGGTGATTCTGCGTTAGGAGCAGCATATACAATTATTCCGCCTGCGGGTCCCGTATCGCCTACATTGTAAACATGATCGCAGCCAGTCCTAGTACAGACATAACTTCCATTACCCGGTTTAAGAATTTCATCAACTATTGAATTAGAAAACCGGTGATTATGATCCGTCAATGGCAGCTCTTTTCTCACTGTTTCGCCGCATTTTTTGCAACTACTATCAGTATAACCTTGTTCTACGCAAGTAGACTGTTTAGTATAAGTAGGGGGATTTAAATCTGTATGCGGACATGATAATAAATCGCAGGAAGCCAAAGAAAACCCGATTATTACAACAAAGGCAATAATCCCGAACCATTTGATTGTGTTTTTCATAGAAAAATCTCCTTATTATNTTTTATTTTATATGGNAGTAATATATAACATTTTGTTTTATTTTTCAAGAGNTTTTTCTATTTTTTTCATATATTTTTATTATATATTTCTGTATTGAATATCATCAAATTGTATTATATCGTNATAAAGCGATGAGAGCATACTTTCCAGCTCTTCAATACTATCCCCTATTAAAATTCCTTTTACTCGTGCTGAAGGAGGTGTTGATCAANTAATCAATCATCGTCCATATCTTCTAAGTAATTTTAATGACTAAAGAATTTTACAATACCTGTGTGTTTTCTGATTGAATCGGGATGGTTTCCGGATTTTATTTGATAATGCTGTTGTTTGTCTCATTTCTTTGATTACATGCAGTAAAACTAATAATAATGAAAAATAATAAAATTTTTAATGCCATTTTTTCACTCCATTTAAATATTCAATCACTTTTAATCCATCAACAGCGCCTGACACAGGAACACGCGCCGGGTCTTTAACGCATGAAACAGCGTCGCGCAGCATATTCGCGAAATATCCTGTGGGACCTGAAAATGTTTCTCCTATATTTTTTAATGAGCGGAATTTTTCGGCGTAAGGGCTTGGGATGCTTTCCCAGATTTCAAAAACGCCGTTGCCGATTCTTAATCGTCCTTTTTCGCACGAAAACTCAATTTCAAAAACTAAATGATCTCTTCCCGCGCCGATTTCAAATATGACGGGGATCGGGGACTGGTGATTTGAGATGGGATTTTTTTTTGCGTTATGTTCTTTACTATTTTTAATTGTTTTAATTAAATCCCCTTCAAGCCATGCGGTTCCGTTACGTGATTTTAAATCCGCGCCCCATTTCCTGCGGTGTTTGATTGTACAGCCTGTTAAAAACATTACCGCGTCCGCAAGATGAGTTCCGTCATGCCAGAACTGGTTTACAAGCGGGTTTGTTTTTCCCATGTACAAAACGGCGCGTACAGCTATCAGATTTCCAAGTTTACCTTCATTAAGAATTGATTTAGCTTTGATGTAATCTTGCGAGTAACGCCTCTCATGATTTGTAATAATAATTGTGCCGCTGTTTTCTGTAAGACGCGCGATTTTCCGCGCTGTGCTTATTTTATCAGAAAGAGGTTTCTCGCAGATAACGACAGGGATTTTCATAACGGACGCGAGGCGGCAATAATGATAATGGCTGTCAGGGTGTGTCGCTATAACCAAAATTTGCGGTTTTTGCTCTTCAATCATCCGCGCCGCGTCATCGTAAACAGAAACCTTATTGTCATTTGTACTCCATCTTTCGGCGAAAAGGCGGCGGCGCTCTTCGTCAATATCGCAGCCCGCGGCAAGAACGCAGTCTTTGTTAGCTGAAATAGCCCCCGCGTGAGTGCATGGTTTCTCGCGGAGAGCATCATCCTCAAGCAAAGAAGCAATCCGCCCAAGCCCGGCAATAGCTGCGCGTATTTTATTATCATTATCACTCATAAAAAAATCAAACTCCAAATAAGAAATTAAACATTAGCTGCCATCTAAACCCTATCCCCTAACACCCAATCATTCATTCGTTATTTTTACAATCTTCTTACTTCGCCATGAGTTCAAAACTGAATACATAATCGGAGTTATAAAAATAGTCATAAATGTACTAACGATAAGACCGCCTACAAATGTTTTTCCGATCGGCTGAATTGTGTCCGCACCGACTCCGGGGAAGAAAGCGATGGGCGCCATTCCCAGAATTGTTGTAAGGCTTGTCATCAATATCGGGCGAAGACGCCTTTTTCCGGCTTCAAGACAGGCTTCCCGCAATTCCATTCCGCGCGCGCGCAGAGTGTTGGTGTAATCGACCAGCACAATTCCGTTGTTTACAACAATTCCGACGCACGCGATTATCCCCACAATGGAAAACATTGTCATTGCCTGATCGGTAAATTTGTATATCCATATAACGCCTATAAATAAAAGCGGTATCGAGAAAAAGATGATAAGCGGATCGACAAATGATTCGAACTGGCTTGCGAGAACTCCNAAAACCAAAAAGATTGCCGTTACGATAATTAAAATGTAACTGGATGTGTATGATTGNATTTCCGCGGCTTCGCCGAGNTAGCGGACATTCACCCCTTCNCGCGGGACAAGACGTTCGCTGATTGTCTGTTCAAGGCGGCGCTGCATGTCTGTCGCGGCGATACCGGGTTCAAGACCTCCCGTTATGCGAAGAACGCGCTCCTGCATTTCACGCCTGATAGAAGACGGCGCTCTTCCTTCTGAAATTCGCGCGACATTGGAAAGCGAAATGCGGCTGCCGTTCCGGCTTAAAATGGAAATCGCGTCCAGATTCGGAAGCCCCTGCCTGTCGTCATCCCTCAATCTTACTTGAATATTTATAAGCCTGTTTCCGCGGCTCATGGTCGCCGCCGTATCGCCGTCCATCGCCATGCGTATTTCCGAAGCGATGGAAGAAAGCGGCAGACCGAAACTTGACGCTCTTTCGCGGTCAATCTCAATTTGCAGTTGAGGAGAGCCTTCGTCAAGATTGATAACGGGGTTTTCAATCTCGGGCAGGTAATTCAGCATAATCTGCTGAATCTCTTCGGATGCCGCGATCAGCGCTTCGTAATTTCTGGAACTGACCGCGATGACAATCGGAGTCGTGTTTCCCATTCCGCGTCCCGCTCTGAAACTTGCGCGTATATCGGGTATTGTGTTCAGGTAGGGAGTGAGCTTTCGGATGATCGTATCGGGAGTGTCTATTTGCTGCGCGGGAGGGGGCAGTGTAATTTGAATCGATCCCTGATTGTTGCCGCTGCGCGATGCCGTAAGCACAATGTTGATATAACCTTGCACATCACGTTTTACGACTTCTTCTATATCGAATAGAATTTTTTCCGTTACATCAATTGCCGTTCCGCGCGGAAGAGCGACGTTAAGCGTCACATTATCGTCGGTTCGCATGCGGACATACATATTAAGACCGATGCCGCTGAACTGTAAAAGTGAAAATGCCAGAATNAACACTACCAGTAAAATGATGATAAACCTGTGAGAAAGGCAATAGCCAAGCGCNGATTTATAAATATTTTCAAGAAAATGTATGGAAGATTCAATAGCGTTATCNATCANCCTTATAACCGGGTTTTTAAGCGGTTTTTGTTTTCTTGTGTTGAGTTTCAGAATCGAGCCTGAAAGCCCNGGGACAAGGGTAACCGCCACGACAAGCGANATGCTGAGCGAGATTACAACCGTAAAAATTAAATCGTTAAAAAGAAGCCCCATCTCTTTAAGATCGTTTTTGTAAATTATCATCGGAATAAAAACGCATAACGTCGAAATTGTAGCGGCAGTAATAGCGCGTAACATTTCGCGGCTTCCAAGAATCGCGGCGATTTCCGGTTTAGTGCCGCGTTCGCGGTAGTTATGNACATTTTCAAGGATTACAATNGACGCGTCAAGCGTCATGCACATTCCCATGATTAAACCTGTCAATGTCATAAGATTCANCGTAAAGCCGAAAACNGACATGGACATCAGCGTAAGCAGAATTGAAATCGGTATTGAAAGCCCGATAATAAGCGTNGCTTTAATGTTGCGAAGGAAAAGTAAAAGGATGAACATGGCAAGAGCCGCGCCNTGAATCGCGTTTGAATAAACTTGAGCNAGNGTGGCGCGGATCATCGTTGTGTTATCTGAAAGAATTTGCAGCGTGATTCCCTGCGGAAGCAAAGAGTTTATGTCTTCAAGAGCCGCCTGAACCCTGTCCGACACATTAATTTGATTGCTGCCGCTCTCGCACGTTATCTGAATATAGACGCCGCTTTGTCCGTTGACATTAACCCTTGAAGCGTTATCGTTATAACCCATTGATACATCGGCGACATCTTCAAGGCGTATTACCTGATAGCGCGTTCCTTGCCCCGATGCCGCCGTGTTTATTGTTTTTACAACAAGGCGTTTTATCTGCTCGATGCTGACAAGTTCTTCCTGTGTCATTATCTGATATTCTCTCGTTCCGCGTCTTAAGTTTCCGCCTGATGATAAAACATTCTGTCCTTTAAGCGAGTTTGAAATGTCGCTTAACGAAAGATTAAACGCCGACAGCCTGTTAAGCGAAACGCCGACCTTTACAATCTGGGTAGTGCCGCCTGTGACCTCCGCCGAAGCGACGCCCTCGATGCGTTCAATGTTTGGCTGGATTTCATCTTCCGCGAAAATTCGCAGTTGATCAGGCGGATAATTTCCCCTGACGACAAGACGCATGATAGGCATTGAACTCATGTCAAAACGGCGCACGACCGGGGTTTGAACGCCGTCCGGCAGCGAATTGACAAGCCTGTTTAAAAGAATTTGCGCGTCATTAACCGCTTTGTCCATGTTCGTTCCATAGGCGAACTCAAGATTGATATTGCTTGTTTCAAACTGCGAGTTACTCGTCATGTTTACAAGGCCGCGCGAGGATGAAAGAGAGCGTTCAAGGCGCTCGGTTACATTGCGTTCAACGTCAGCGGGACCCGCTCCGGGAAAACGCGTGTAAACCGAAAAGACCGGCCTGTCCACGGACGGATAAAGATCCATAGCGAGGTTTGAAAGAAGCGTCAATGAAATGCCGATAACAAGCGCGAAAAGTATAACTATTGTGACAGGATGCTTAACAGAATATTCAGTTATATTCATATGGTTCCTTTATTCAATTACGCGGACGCGATCGCCGTCGGATAAGAAGCTGGCTCCCGCGCTTACGACATTCTCTCCAAGATTTACGCCGCTTAGAATTTCCATGTATTCTTCATTATCTATTCCCAATACAACTTCCCGTCTTCTTGCGATATTATTTTCGTCAACGACAAAAACAATCCATGAACCATATGTGTTAATGCTAGAAGTTCTTTGAATGACAGGTACATTGATCCTTCTTGATGTTACAAGGCTTATAGTCGCGTACATTCCCGCTCTGATCCTCGGATCAGGCGTTAAAAACCTGAGGCGTATTCTCAATGTGCGGCTTGAAGGATCAAGCACGGGATTTATCTCGAATACTTCGGCGTTAAATGTTTCTCCGCCGATCGCTTCAAACCATAAAACCGCGCGCATTCCCGGCGTAACGGAAGCGACAAAACGTTCGGGAACATGAGTCTCGACAAGAAGCGATGAAAGATCTCCTATAACGTATATTCCGGATTGAGTTGTAACCATATCTCCGATGTTTAAAGGCACATTTAATACAGTGCCTGANACCGTGCTTGTNACAGGATTNTGCGCGTATACATCGCCCGGTCTTGAAGGATCAACAACAGCCACTACATCGCCTNAGTTTACCCTGTTTCCGATACGGTAGCGAAGCTCAACAATCCTTCCCGCTGTTGTCGGATAAATTGTCACCTGGTTACGCGCAAGAATTTCGCCGTTTATAATTACGCTTCTTTCTATGGTGCCCAAAGAGACAGGCGTTACGCGGACAACAGACGCGCTGCGCGAAGATGAACCCTGCTGCGTTTGCGCGGTCTCTTTCTGCGGACCGAAAAAGTTAAGCGCGATAAAACCCGCGAAGAGCAGTATCAGGGCAATGATTACGATTGTGACGGTAATTGATATAATTTTACCTGTTTTCACGTAACGCCTCCGTAGTATTTGTTATCCCAAATGTCCTCATAAAATCCCTCCAGTCAATATTAAGAGCCGCGGACAGATCAAGAATCATGTANAAATAGGAAAGCTCCGCCGTTTGAAGCCTGCGCCTCGCGGCCGCAAGATCGTTATGCGCATCTTCAAGCGCGGTTGTTTCNGTTCTTCCGCTTAAAAATCTTTCTTCTGTTAGCTGATATGTNCGCTGCGCGGCATCAAGAGCGAGCCTTGCTATCAATATGCTGTCCCANGAATTGGAAAGCAGCGCCGTTAACGAACGTATCTGCGTTCTTGCGGCGTTCTGCGTCATCGTAAGATCGAGCCTNGCCCTCTCAATATTTTCCCGCGCNCTTGTCACATTTTGCCCCCTNGTNGTTCCCGGTATCCATGAATCAACCGGAATTGTCAGGTTCGCGTTTGCGCTGAGTAAATCCGAGAAGGGGTCAAAATTGGAACTGCTCCAGTTTAAAGACAGACTGACAGACGGAGCGCGGTTTTGAAACAGAACCTGTGACTGAACGTTTTCTAGCCTTTCAATTTCCTGAGCGGCTCTTACAATATCGGGACGTCCCGGAAGATGCGCGGCGATAAGGGAATCTGCGTCAGCCTCAATNCGCGCGATGTCNATNTCACCTGACAATGCGACATTGGTTCCGTANTCCATGCCGAGCATCGCGAGAAATTCCGTCATGTTATTCGAATATGTTATTCTCGCGGTTGACAGATTATACCTCGCGTTTTCTANCGCCATCCTGCTTGATACAAGCGACAGTTCGCCCGCAAGACCNTTACGGAAAGCCGTTTCGCTTCTTGCGTAACGTATCTGCGCGACATTCAGAATCTCTTCAAGAAGCGCGAGATTATTAAACTCGGCAATACGCGCGTAAAATAATTTTGTTATCTGAATTGATAGCTGGTTGCGGGCGTCTTCAAACTTTAGAATATTGCCCTGATGAGCCAGCTTGATATTGTTCATGACATAGGGAATCCCGGCATTAAGGGAAAGATTTAATCCAAAACCGATGCTGTAATTAATTCCGGGATTTTGAATGGACTCGCTGAATAGCGGGCTGCGGTACCCAACGCCCGCCGTCGCGTTTACCGTTGGAAAAATCTCCATCCAGATATTTCTTTCCGAATAACCGCTGGATGCCAAATCAATCCTCTGTCTTTGCAGGCTTAAATTGCTTTCGATGGCGTATCTTACGGCATCATCAAGGTTAAGCGTCAAAGCGTCCTGCGCGAAAACGCGGAAACCGGGAAAAAATAAAAATAAGCAAAGAAATAAGTGGGAAAAAACCGGTTTCAGACGCTGCCTCTTTACCGAATTATATTATAAAGGAAAAATAAATATAAGACAGCTAAAGTTACATCTCTAACCCCAAACCCCTAATTCCTNTCCCCTAACNACCCCTAATTCATTTCCGGCAGGTGTTTCCAGTAGCGTTTGGGCATTAATTGGCGTTGTAAATCGGGGTTTTGGCGGTCTTCGTTGTTGATTGTCCTGTGATAATGTTTCCATAATTCCTCCCACTCGTCGTTTTTTATGGGTTTTGGGGAATCACTTGAAAAAACCAGCTTTGCCTTTTCGCCGGGAAGGCGGCGCAGGGTTAATCCGCGTTTATCGTCAATGATAGACCATGCGGTTTCTCCAAAGCGGGAAGTAAAATATTCACCGAGACAAGGAAGTATAAAACGATCAGGTTCGCATCTTGCCATAAATCCGCCGTCTTCATCAGGCAGAAAACGCAGTAAACCCATCATTTTGTGGACTTCGCTGCTTACTTTGTAAGCCGCGTTCATTACGGAAATAGTTCCCGGGTCGCTCCGATCTTCGGCGGCCATTTTCGCCGCCGCCTGTTTCTCATTTGTATTTTTAAAACCATGAGCGCAGGAAATGATCTTTTTTCCAAAGGTGATTATTTCCTTTTCCACAGGCAGTTCGCTCATCCACGCGTGCAGAAATGAGTCAAACGCGTTAAACGACAGATCGAAAAGAACTCCCGAGGCTCCCTTAAGCAAGGATATGTTAAAACCTTTCGAGAAGTACGCGCAGGTAAAATCTATATCCTCTTGCACATAACGGCGGGCAGGGCAGGGCGTTTCACCAGAAAAATCAAAATGCGCTTTCGTGTCTTTATATGCGTCATTTTCAAGAAGCATGAACATTTCATTTAACGTATAACTCATTTTTCCGCCATATAAAAAATTATCATTTCTTTCATATTAAAATATAAACGCCTTAAAAATCAAATA
>WQRT01000100.1 GCA_009786625.1 Treponema sp. | reverse complement strand
GATGTCATCATGGTTCCCAATTCCGCGACGGACGCGCTTTCCGCGCTTAACACCGATGTGGACGCGATATGGATCTATTACGCTTGGGATGGAATCGCCGCCGAAATTAACGGCGTACAGATCAATTACATGGATCTTGGAACAATAGACGGCACACTGGATTTTTACACGCCGATCATTGCCGTAAATACAACATGGGCTGCCGCGAACCGGGAAACAGCCGCGAAGTTCATGCGGGCGGCAAGCAGAGGGTACAACTACGCGATTGATAATCCGGCGGCGGCCGCGGAAATTCTTTTAAGGCATGCCCCGGAACTTGACAGGGAACTTGTTATGCGAAGCCAGGAATACCTTAAAAGCCGTTACAAAGGAAGTGAAAACACCCGCTGGGGAGAAATTGATCCGCAAAGATGGGGAAATTTTTACAGGTGGATGTACGAACACGGGCTTCTTGAAACGAATATTGGTTCAGGCGGTTTTACAAATGAATTCCTGCCGTAAAACATGAAAATAATTTTTAGTTGTAAAGGTATTAAAAAAAATTATAACGATGAGCCTGTAGTTAAAGATATCGATCTTGAGCTTCAGGACGGAGGATTCATTTCACTTGTCGGTCCTTCCGGTGTTGGTAAAACAACTTTGTTTAACGTTCTCTCAGGCGTTGACAAACCAGATGCCGGCAATGTATTTCTAAACGGCGAAGACATTACAGGCGTTACGGGAAAAGTGAGTTATATGCTGCAAAAGGATCTGCTTCTTGAATACCGTACGGTACTCGATAATGTTATCCTGCCGCTTGTAATCCGGGGAGTAAAGAAAAAAATCGCGCGTGAAAAAGCGGCTTTATTATTCCCGGTATTCGGGCTTGAAGGTTATGAATGTAAATACCCGTGCGAACTTTCAGGCGGTATGCGCCAGAGAGCCGCTCTTTTACGCACATGGATGCAGCAAAATTCCGTTATACTTCTTGACGAGCCGTTTTCCGCGCTTGACGCGATTACACGCCGCAAGATGCAGACATGGTATACGCAAATTGCCGAGCGGATGAAATTATCCACCATCTTTATTACACATGATGTTGANGAAGCTCTCGCGTTATCTGACACTGTTTACATACTGAACGGAAAGCCGGGAAAAATAACGCATAAAATTGACATTCAGCCGAAGCGTCCGCGCGATTCGGATTTTACCGTATCAAGCGGCTTCGCGCATTATAAGCAATTTATTCTGGAAGCAATTGACGGATAATTTTAAAAATTTTACTAATAAAAAAAACCGATCATCACGACCGGCTTTTTAACATTTAATATTTTAATTATTGTCCCGGAATCCTGAATGTTCTGACCGCGAAAAACGGCAGCGCGATGTTTCTTCCGGCGTTGACATGGGTTTCTGTTCTAAAGCGGATTGCGCTGGCGCGTTCGGGATTGATAATATTTCCCGACCAATAGGCGTAACCATAAAAATTAAACAGATCCCTTTTGTGGATATTGTTTAAAATAATTTCCATCTCCTGCATTGTAGCGAGCCTCCAATCCGAATAACCGCCGCCTCTGTAGGCCATAGCCATTGTACTCGCCTGTGCCCAAGGCTCGGATCCGATGATATCGCTGAACTCATAATATTGACCCATTAACGCATTGAAGATAACGCCGTGGCCGGGGCCGCGATCTCCGATTCTATAAGAAGACGCGAACGGCGCGGGTGTAGAAGGCACTACTGATGCCGGAGCGAAAGGAGCCGGTGTGGGTGCAGGCGCAGGAGTCGGTGCAGGTGTAGGAGTTGGCGCTGGAGTAGGAGCCGGTGCTGGAGTAGGTGTCGGCGCAGGTGCAGTACCAAGATATACAGGATTAAAATACCTGATAAAAATTTCAGGATGCTGTCTTCCCGAACTCGCGGCAAGAACATCAACGCCTGTTCTGTCAAACACATCCCGAAGGCTTAAACCGGGGGTGCCGAGACTTCTTAAAAGATGGGTCGTAAATAAGCCGTTGCGTCCCGAACCGTCTTCTGCGACAGAATCTGCGCTTGTGGCGTATACTATTATGCTGGCGGCAGGTGCGCTTACCATCGCAAGACCGCGGCTTGTGCTTCTCGACCAGCCGAACGGATTATCGCGGCATGCGTCAAGAACAATTACATTCACCTGATTTCCTGCCTGACTAATATTTTCAAGCATTGTCTGAACGGAAAACGCTCTCTCGCGTAAATGGTTTTCAGTTGGGATGCTCGCGCCGATCGGTATTAAATAATTAACGCCGTTTGACTGAATGCCATGCCCCGCATAATAGAAAAAACCAATCGAGTTTCTGTTCGCGCTTAAACGATCCTTAAACCTCATCGCCGCGCTTTCCATCTGATCCAGATTTGCGTTTAACAGTTTATCAACCGTAAAACCCAGTCTCTGTAAAGAGGCGGAGACATCATCCGCGTCATTGCCGGGGTTAGCAAGCGCTGACATTCCGGTATACGCGGAATTACCGATAACAAGAGCGAATTTCTGCTGCGCAAAAACCGCCGTCCCCAATAAAATAATTAAAACTAAAAATGCTGCTCTTTTCATATCCTTTCCTCCTTATATGAATATATTTCTATCTGCCGCCGGGACTTGCAGGCAAAGTAGTGATATTAAAACGCGTCGACGTTGAATCTGATTGTCCGTCTGCCGCTACACCTAAACCTCTGAAAGCCGCGGCTGTTAATTGGCGCGTCATCGGTCTCGGCTCAAGATAAGTGCGTATTTCCTGCGCCAGATTATCAAATTGAGCCGAAGATGCTTCCATTATAACGGTCTCCTGACCGAAGGGCGGTTGAACCACAAATGTAACAGGTATCTGACGGCGGATATTCGCATTTAAATAATTATCAGGATTATTCGGATTTCTTGGATACAGAATCATCATATTATTATCCGCGTCAATATAAAAAAGCCTGAAATAACAGTTTCGGTTCGACTGAACAAAAAACCTGAGCGTCTCCCCTGCCACATAGGTGTTAGATTCCGAACTCGGCCATGCGTTTATTACAAAGGCCTGCGAAGTCGGAACATGAGCCACGTCCTGCGCCTGGGGTATATCAAATTCGGCGATTATTTGTTCACGCCTGTCTACAGCCTGTTGATTCGGAGGCGCAAGTTCGATTCCCATCTGCCTTAACAATGCGATGGGGACAATGAAATCATCAGTGCTTGCGATTGTTCCATTTTCATAAATCAATTCGAGCTGAACCTGTACATTGTCACCGAGAACCGTATAATTTCCGGTGATGCTTGCGCGGCTCTGCTGCGCTCCGGGGCGTACAGTCGAAATGCCGCGCGACAATGCGGTTACTTCCAAAAAATTATGGTTTCCGGCAATTGATCTTATCCGCCCCGCAAGGTGATGAGAGAACGCGCTTAAGACTTCAGTTCCCGCTTGCGGTATAGAACCGATGCCGACGCTTAAAACACGGTTTTGCTGCGATGCCAGATTATTTATAGAAGCTCTAATCAAATCATCCAGAACCTGCTGAGCTGAAAGAGACGCCCCAAGAAAAGCTGTCATCAGTGCAGCCAAAAAAAACTTTCTCATTCAATTCACTCCTTATCTAGTATTTACCAAACGAGTTAACCCTCGCGATTATAAATGGCTCCGTATAAAAATCAGTTACGCCGGAGAGCGTCATGGCAAAACCATAATCAGGCGCATTTACAATGTCAGTAACAATGTGTGCGCCGGTTAGTGATGAGTTTGACAACCCCTCTCTAAATAATATATCGCCGTTTTCAGTATTAATCCTGTCAATAAAAGGAATTCCGTTAATTCCGCCGCTATTACCCGCGCGCATTGATCCCGCNAGAATGAGCGACGGGTTTTCNCCGTCAAGAAAAGCGCATTGATAAAAGGAATCCGCCTGAGGCTGTTCNCTAACCTGCCAGACTAACCTGCCGCCGCTTTGATACTTTGCCGCGAATGCGTAGGTATTGTCTCCCTTNATTTCTTCTCCGGCAAGATAATAACCATCGGGCGCGGGAATTATATTGTAGAATGTCATATTTCTGAATGATGTATTAACCTCAAGTACCCTTCCGTCTCTGCTGATCTCCGCGATATATGAAGCTGACGCGTCAAACCTGCCGGTGAGAACCTGCCCCGCGGCGATTATTCTGTCTCTGGCGGGATCATAAGCCGCGGCAGTAATTTCGCCGCATCTTACGCTTGAAGAAGCGGCGTTAAAATCGCTTCCGGTAAGTTCCCGCACTTGAGTAAACTGTGAATTCTCATATCTGACAAACCGGGCATAAGCCGCTGTCCCGGCATTTGCACTCTCTCCGCCGCCCCCGGCAAAAAATAAATTGCCGGAATCAATCTGCACAGCGGTTTTAAAAAACGCCGAACGGGCGCTTCTTGTGTTTGATGGTTCAAGGCTCCGGCGCAAAACTCCATCTTCCCCGTGAACTCTCGCGACAGGTCTGTACACGCCGCCGCTTTCTTCATAACCGGCAAGCAAATAGCCGCCTTCAACCGCGCCGGCGTATTCAATTTCAAAACTGCCGCCGAAGCCGGTCTGCGGAGAAATCTCGTTTCCAGCCGGGTCATATACGCTTCTTTGAATACCCTGCCGCGCCGGATAAAAAAGATTGAGCCGCCCGTTAGCTGAAACTATATGCATCTTACCCTGTGCGCCGGAAACAGTCTGCGACCAGGGAGCTTCGCCCATGCGGTGAAGCGGGCGTTCATCGGTCATTACAACTCTGGTTCCGTTGTATTCAAAGGAATAAACATGACCTCTTTGAAATGTCATTCTGCCGAAATTTATATTACCGGGGGTTACCCTGAGATTTTCAAAATCATTTAAATTACTTCTGCCGAATACGGCAGTCTCTCCCGCGTTGACAACTCCTCCGCCTGACGGCTGATTTAATCCTGTCATTATGCCGCTTGAGTTATTTACAGAAACGCCGCCGCTTCTTGAGGCGTTTGTAAAAACGATATAAACATTTTGATCATCAAGAGCCGGGGGGAGAGTAATTTCAACTTCTTGACGCGAGCCTGTGCGGCTGCTTTGAAAATAAAAATCCCTGTCCGCGGGCATTCTAGGTTCGCTCAGCGACCATGCGCCTGTCATGGGGATTTCGTATGACGGGTAATATGTTTCCGCTAAATCGAAAACATTCCGCACTTCAATTTGCGACCGCGGAGCTACTGTACCGACATCAATTCTGCCCGAACCGCGTTTAATATGCACATTCAAATGCGTCTTGTTAATAAAAACGAGCATCTCGGATGGAGTTTGATTTGAGTCCGTGCGCGAATCTCTGCCCGCCGTCTGCGAAGTTGATGAACAAGATGCGAATATTAACAAAAACAAGATTAAAATAAACCGCTGTAATAAATACAGCGGTTCTTTGATTCCATTCATCATTTTGGAGAACACCATTACCTTGATAAATCCGTTCTTAACCCTTGATAGAATGTAGACGCATTTCTTATCAAAGCGGCTCCCAAACGAACAACATTTGCGCGCATTATATCGCTGTCATTACCAAGATCAGCGGTGCGGATGACATTACTGCCCCGTAAAAGAGCGATTGATACATTGACTCTCATTACCGTAGTCCGCAGTTGAGGACTGGAGGGCATCACCTGAATAGGCATAGTAATTCTTAGTTTGTGAAAAATTCTTCCCTGATATCTTGATTCATCGGCGGGAAGAACCAAACGAAGGGGAACATTGTTACTGGTAATCGCGGAGCTTAAAGCCGTGAGAACTTCCTGCTGTTCAGCGTTACTAAGATCGCCGCCTGAAAATTCCACGCTCACAAGCTGAGGTGCGCCGAACTCATTCAACGGACAAGCGTCCGTCTGCAATACCGCGTTGCCGTCAAACGCGAAAGTATAAACATATCCGGGCTGATATTCAATTCTGCCGAAAACGACATTACCCGGATTTACGCGGAAATTCTGCAATTCCCTGATGCTCTGCCTGTATACAATCGTTTCGCCTGAATTGACATTGTCTTTTGCCGGATTGAAATTCAAACCCGTCATTCTGTCATTGGAACTGTTGCGCGTAACATACACGCCGCCCGCTCTTGAATTGTTAATGAAAACAACAAACACGTCATTGAAGGAAAACGATGGAGGAAGCGATATGTCAATTTCCTGACGCGCATGAGTGTTGTCAACACGGTAATAAAAATCCCTGTCTTCCGGCGTAAACGGATCGGGCGACCAGGAATCGGTCATGCGAATTTCAAAACGCGGATAATAATCTTCAGCCACTCCAAACGCGTTTCTGACAGTTAAGGACGCTCCCGGAGCAATACTGCCCGCGTCGACACGCCCTGAACCCCGGACCAGATGTACAGTGAAGGGAGTCGTGTTCCTGAAAACAACAACCCCTTCTGCGGGGACGGCCTGGGCAACTACCGAGGCCAACTGTCCCGCACTCCCGCCGCCGGACGACGCGCATCCGGCAAACGCGAGAATTACAAAGAAGGTAAGTAGCCGCCGCAATAAATGCGGCGGTACAAAATTAATGCCTTGCATTATTCGTTTAACAACTCAAGGCGGAGATTGCTGGTGTCAGATCTACCCATCGCTGTAATGGTCGGTGTTGCTCCTGTTCTGACGCGGAGTTGATATGAACATTCTGCTTCATATGTATAATCCGGAATACGGATAAGGTTTGCCTGTCCTGTGCCGAGGTCGACTGATAAACCGCCGATTACGAGAGACTGCTGTCTGTTGAGGTTCAACTCAAATGTCTCGTGGCCGGGGTTAAACATAATGTTTCCGGTCTGGCTGGTCATACGGCCTGATCCCTGAAGAAGGAACGCGCCGCGGTCGGTCTCGTTGGAAACGATCAATGTCGCAAACGGCGAGAACATATTTACAGGTGATGCATCCCATGTGATGGTCGGAATGTTCTGACCGGGTCTGGGAACGATCGGGAGCATCTGGCGGCCTTCGGCGACAGATGACGGCATAATACTGCGGATACCCATTGTTGAGCGATCNTAGTACTGATATACAGGATAGAATGTNTAGCCCATGTTGTTNTAATCCATGTATACTCTCTTGTTTCTTTCAAGAGGAGCCAATGTTGTGATTGTCGGTCCGTCCGGTCTGTCAAGACGAATCTGTAATGCCATTGCGGTGTCATTCTGCATAACTACAATCGCTTCGCCGCCAACATATCTCTGAATGTTGATCATAATCGGGCGCGCGTTGGATTTATCAAAAATTACCAAGCTGGCAAAAATTATATCATCACTGTTCAGGTTGCTGCCCTTCTCGCGGTATACGGATTCTTTAACAGCCCTAAGAAGGAATGTTCCGCTGTCTTCAGCTACTTTNCCGAAGAAATCAATTGTCCGNGATGACAACTGACGCGCGCCGCCCAGAATGTTACGGTTGTTGATGCTTCCGGCGAATAAAATCACGTCGTCTGTNACATCGTTCTGAACCGTTAAAGTACCTCTTGAATCGTTATCCCAGCTGATAGCAACCCTTGATGCATCTCTGGCTGATGTTGANTCAGTACCAGGCGTAGGTCCGCTTCCGCATCCCATTGCCAGTATGACTGTAAAAGCAGCCAGTACAAATGCAATTCTACCCATTTTCATAATATTTCTCCTCAACTTTATTTAATCACCGCATACGCAGCGATTTTTACTAATTATAATATATCGCACTTTTTTTAATTATTCCGCGCAATCCTAAAACCAATATGCGAAAGTTTGGTTCCTTCGGGAGTAGCTCCTGACCTTGCGGCGCTGCGAAGCTGAGGCAGGCTTGAATCAAATGATCCGCCGCGTAAAACTCGGTTATACCCGGATGCAGGGCCAGCGGTATTTACAAGTGCGCTTCCGAACCCTGAGTAAGTGCCGTATCTGTCCCAGCACCATTCCGACACATTTCCGTGCATATCGTACAAGCCCCATCTGTTTGGAGCGAATGTATTAACATTTGTTGTTCTCTGCCTGTTTTGCCCGCGCAAATCGGGATCAAACGGACTAGTTCCGTTAAAATTCGCCTGATTTGTATTGATGCTGTTGCCGGCATAGAACATCGTTGTAGTTCCGGCGCGGCAAGCATACTCCCACTCGGCCTCNGTCGGCAGCCTGTACCCGTTAGCTTCGCGGTTCCATGTAACNCTGTTGCCGGTTCCNGAATATACAGGCGTTAACCCTTCCCTCAAACTGCGCCTGTTGCAATATTCTATTGCGTCAAGCCAGTCAACCTGTTCNACNGGCAGATCCTCGCCTCTGAAATGGCTTGGGTTACTTCCCATNATTTCTGTATACTCAGCCTGTGTGACCGGGTACTTTGCCAAATAAAACGCACTCAGAGTTATCTGGCGTTGGGGAGATTCATCAGTGTTGCGGCCCTGCTCATGATTGGGGCTTCCCATATTTAATGTTCCGGCACTGATACTGACAAAACCGCCGGGATAAATAGATCTGGGAGGAGGAGGCGGAGGAGGCGGTTCCTGTACAACCGGTGTTACCGCAGCCGGAGCTGCAGGTGTCGCAGCGGGGGCAACCGGAGCCGCCGGTGCAGGTGCAACAGGCGCTGCCGGAGTCGGAGCTGATGGTGCCGCAGGGGCTGCCGGAGTTGAGGCGGCAGGTGAAGGCGGTACAGCCGCAGCAGGTGAAGGCGCAATATCGTCAAATGAAAATGCCGTTGTTTCGACACCGCCGCCTGACGGAGCTGGTTCCTGAGTGTAACTAGTGGCCGCGGTCGAAGACGGCGAAACGTCCCTTCCCCGGCAGGAGACGGTTAAAATGGAAAATATTACTATTGTTATAAATAAACAGTAAATAACCCTATTTTTCATAAAAACTCCCATGACATATTATAACTCATTATTTTAAAATTTCAAAATTAATAAATTTCAAAATCGAAGATTTTTATAGTGGAAGAACCTGAAAAAGTCTCCTCATTATTAACGGCTCGTTGAAATAACATTCCGTGTATATTATTTCGGTTAAATTGTACCCTTGCGCCCCATTCTGTCTGAACCAGTCTTGAAAACGGTATATTTATTTCCACAACTCTTCCATTGGGTGCAGAAAACCCTATTTGATGATAATTCCCCACGTTGGCTGTCTGAGTGATCGGGAAAGCAATATACCAGCCGCGTCCGCCGTCACCTAAAACTTTAAATCTGACACCGGTCGCGGTTCTCAATCTTTGGACAATAGACGCGCTTACGGTCATTATGTCGCCTGATCTTCTTACATTTGATGCCCTAGGAAGATCAACAAGTAAAGACATTACTTCGACATTGCGATTTTGAATCGTTTCATTCCTAAAAGAGGATGAAACATCAATATTGTCGGCAAGTCCTGATTGGCTGGAATAACGCGAAAATGACCACTCTACATTTGCCGATAAAATATTTGTACTTTGATTTGCGGGAGTTGGCGCAGGAGTTGGTCTTGGAGCAGGTGTCGCCGCCGGAGCAACCGCAATAGCAGCGGCAGGTCCTGTAAGCCTTGTACTCAACGAAGCCATTAAAGTCAAACCATCGCCAATTGAGGAATAGTTTTCCGCATGACCGGCAAGAAGGCTTGCGCTTTCTACTTCGAGTATCTGGGCTGTAAACATATTGTTCTGGCCAAGCCGCCTGACATTTCCCGCAAGAACATACTGCGCGTTAAGAGCGCTGCCTATTCTTCTGATGCTGCTCTCTTCCGTAAGCCCCGAACGCTGGATTTCGTGTTCCCTCATTACNGTTTGAATCTGGCTTGTTCTTGGAAGAACCGCNTATCTGCCTGAATTGGCGACCTCTGTGGCAAGAAGCTGAGCCAGTACCTCGGCATCGCTTTGATTCACGCCCTGCGCCGGAATTGCAAAAGGTAATACTGCAAGCCGGGGCAAATTGGTTCGGTTTATCCGGGCGGCTTGAGCAATGCGCCTTGCCATATCAGGAATAAAACTTTGAATTTCTTCTATATTGGTATACTGTCGATAATCCCCGGCAATTTGTTGAAGGCTTTCGACATGGATGATAGTGATTATAACAAGCTTGCTGCCGCCCAATACCTGTATATGACCTGCGACAACATAATCGGCGTTTGCCTGACGCCCAAGCCGTGCGATTGTGTCGGAGTCTGTAAGACCTGTTGAAGATTGAAACTGCTGCTCCCTCATAATTGCGTCGATGGAACTTGTTCTTGGAATAGGTACAAAAACCCTGATTATCTCAGGTTCAAATGAAAATAGTTCAGCAATTGTTTCACCGTCATCGCCGGTGCCGCCTGTAATCGGCAGAATAGCCAGCCGCGGCCTATTCTGCTGTGAATAAGCTGA
>WQRT01000099.1 GCA_009786625.1 Treponema sp. | reverse complement strand
CAAGAGTGTAACTGCCTCCTCCTATTGCAATACCGCCGTAGTGCGTAACAAATTGCAGAAGAGTCGGATGCACCTGCGTTCCGTCAGTGTCAATATAAGGCCTTGTCGGGAAATAATTGTTAACAGGATCATTTAAATTGACATACGGCCTTCCTGTCCGCGGATTATTGAGCCTTGAAAAGTACGAAAGCATAATGGTAGAAATTGGTTTTGAAACAGAGCCAATCGGGAAAATCGAATTCTCCGTTACCGGCCTCCTGTTGGCGACTCTTCGCTGCTGTGACTCATGATATCCCCGGCTGAAAAACGCCGTCCTGCCGTTTTTATAAACGCCGACAGAAAGCCCTGTTATGTTCCAGTTGGCGTTTTGCCCCGTACTAAAGTTTCTGTTTTCAAAGTGGTTGTCCACTAACAAGTTTACCCTGTCGAGTATCAGCCGCCATTCTTCATCAGCGGGCTGCCCTGTTGTGCTTGTCTGCGCATAAACATTGGACACCGCCAATACACAGATTGCAAAAACCGCAAATAATTTTTTATTCATATAATTATCCTTATCGTTCTTTATTTTTACCGGCTGCCCTGAACGTTTACCGTGTAACTGCCGTTTCCCCTGTCCCAGATAACTCCCGCGAAAAATGTGAATGTTTCTCCTGCTCGCAGATTCCGTGTAAAAAGGAAATTATTACCTTGTCCGCCGTCATCGTTAATCTCCCTTGAGCCGCTCATCGCCGAATACGCTACCGGGTCAAGCGTTCCGTTGTCTGAAGATTCAAACGTGTATACGCCCGCAGATGACGCGGTAAAACTTATCTGCGCTCTTTGCCCGTTATTTATAGTGACAGCCGCCGGAGTATTTAACGCAAGCATCACTGACTGAACGCGTTGAACAGTTACCGTATAACTGCCGCTTCCTGTGCCGCTGCGAACTCCCGCGAAGAAAGTGAAAACTTCCCCTGTGTTTAAATTCCGCGCAAAGAGAAAATTTCTGCCGCTCCCGTCGTCCTGGCTAATTACCACTGCGCTTCCCGTGCCGGTCGAAGCTGAATACGCAGTCGGGTCAAGCGTTCCGTTGTTTGAAGATTCAAACCTGTAATCCCCTGCCGAGGGCGCGGTAAAATTCATCTGTACTCTCAGCCCGTTATTTATATTGACAACCGCCGGGGCGTCCGCCGTAAATGATAATGACCCTAGCTGCACGGCTCGAACGTTTACCGTGTAACTGCCGCTTCCATTGCCGTATACAATTCCGGTGAAGAAAGTAAAAACTTCCCCTGCGCGCAGATTCCGCGTAAAGCGGAAATTGGTACCGCTTCCATCGCTTCTAATAGGCGTTGTGCTGCTCGCATTTGTAAACACAGCCGGCCTTAACGAACCGCTGTTAGAAGATTCAAACGTGTATTCACCTGCCGAAGGTGCGGTAAAATTCAACTGCACACTCAGCCCTCTGTCTATGGCGACAGATGCCGGAACATTTAACGTAAGCGTCTGCTGTACCGCCATCCGGCTGATTTCCGCGCCGCTTTCGGTAACAGTAAGAATAAACGCGTTGGGAATTCTTGACACTCTGGAAAGTGTAACGATTTTCCATTGACCGCCTCCGATTCTTGTAACAGCCATTAAACGGTACTGTCCCTGCCTTACCGTTTCAGGTACAACACAAGTCATTTCCATTACAACTTCCGATCCCGGCCGCAGCGTATGGCCAACAAGATTATCGCCTATATTCCTGCTCGCGATAACAGATACGATATTGTCGTTATTATCCACTACCGCCATTCCGGCTTGACCGCCGGGGAAAAATCCCAAACTTCTTAAATTGATATTGGCAATAGACCTTCGGCCTGTAGATCGAATTGCGGTGAACTCAGTTAACGCAAATTCATTACTGCCGGTACTGCCTGCATTCGGTTTAATATTGATGACGACGGACTGCGCACGGTCGTAATTTCTTTCAGGACGAGGCGCCAGTGCGTTAAGAGAATACCACCCGTCGTAACCGCCGCCCCAGCCCCAGTTGACATGAAATCGGCCTTGATTGTCATATCCGTCTACTATAAAAGCGTGGCCGCCGCCATCCTCCCTGCTTGAGCTGTAGTATACCGGTAAGCCGGCATCCAACTGCGATCTTATTAAAGCTTCCCATCCGGCATCGGTGTAAAATATGCGCTCATGCTGTTGAATGCTTCTGTCATAACCGAAAGTCTCGAGCATTGCGGTGTAATAATT
This sequence comes from Treponema sp., assembly GCA_009786625.1. Classification (GTDB taxonomy): domain Bacteria; phylum Spirochaetota; class Spirochaetia; order Treponematales; family Breznakiellaceae; genus WQXQ01. The sequence goes on along the minus strand of WQRT01000099.1, from coordinate 8,110 downwards.
TCCTTGTGCGCCGACTGCCAGAGCAACATGATACATTAATACAGCTACGGCATTACGCTGACGTTCGTTGCTGTTTCCNCCGTCTCTGCGATAACTGTTAAGCATATTATTCCAATCATAAGCAACNTTAAAATTTACAGATGATACAGTGACAAAGTGATTCGGNCCAACTGTCCTGCTTTGCCCGCTGCCCCGCGCCGGATGCCTGTGAAACGCCATTATCTGCGCCCATGCCGTATTGGTGCAATTGGTAAGGAGCCGCCCGGTGCCGTCATCTTTTGCATGACCGGGAATAAAAGGAAACAAATCATTGTACGGAGCGCGTTGGTTCCACTTTGTTTGTATAAGCGGCCTTACTACAGCCCCAGGATTCGGAGCTTCTCTTAACAGCGACTCAAGTTCGTCATCGCTGGGTAAAATTGGAAAATCACCCGGCACCGCTTCCGGCGGATCAACGCTGTCTCCAGCCGCCTGCGCGTATAAATAATTGCTGTTGGAAAATGCCAGCATAAGCATTAACAAAATAGCGATAAAGCCGTATTTCGATTTCATATATTATCCTTATATTAATTCCAAACTACGCCGGAATTGTTTTAAATCCTTACTTGAGGCATACTTAATTTATGAGGAGTTTTTTGCCGGATTTGACCGAAGAAGAATATGACGCTCTTGATGAATTTTACACTAAAAATCCGCCGAAACTGTCGGGTAACGGCAAAAGCGGCTTTTTCGCTAAACATACGGAGAAGGGCAATACACTTATTTTCGTTGACGATCTTTGCGCTGCTTGGCTGCGGCTGTTTAGTTCCCTCATCATTCCTCTCGCTTCACCTCAAAATCGATCACCTTATTCTTTCATTATCTAAATAACCCAGGTTATGAGTAAATTCCGGTGGTGATCCGTACGCGACATTTGAAAAGCGGAAAAGATGATCATGGAAAGTGATGTTAGCCCATCTGTAATTATCCGTTTGATATATTATGCCTGTATCATGGTTTATATGTTCATTATCGAACCATGTCAAATCAAAATATAATGTTCTGCCGTCAGTCAATATTAAAACATTCCATGCGTGATCCGGACCTCTCCATCTCTGTACAGTTTGAACAGAATTTACTTCTAACGCTTTATCAAAAACTTCATTTGTATAACCGCCGCATACTCGGTATCTTTTACCTGGAGTTGGTGTTATAGGTTTATAGCCGGTATATCCGCTGTAACTTTGCCAATCATATTCTATTTCATCGCATAGTTCTTTCGCAAAATCAATTACTTCCGCAAAAACAGGATCATTTTCTAATAAATATTCAATATATAGATCGTATTCATATTTGAATCTTAATGTTTGGTAATACGCGTATTCACCGTAAGTAGTAAATATGGATGATCCTCCCCGGTATCTTGCTCCTTCCCCCCATGTTTTTCTTGTTCCGGCATCTTTATATCCCGGCGCTACAATATATGACGCTTCAAATAAAATGGTGTTATTATCATCATCCCACCATACTTTTAACAAAGAATTTCTCATGTACGCTCTTTCCATTCTCTCTTGTGAAAATCCGGTATTCACGATCCAGTCTCTTGCTTTAGGCGGGAAAAATCCAATATTGGCTCCGTAATGCATTATTTCAGGAAAAGTTAAATCATCGGGAAAACTAAAATGCGGAAGATCTAAAAATTCTATTTGTACTTGTTCGACGTAATTTCCGTTGGTCCCGTTTCCGTTAGTCCCGTTTCCGTTAGTCCCATTTCCGATGGTCCCATTTCCGTTGGCTTCATTTTCGATGATTTCTTCAAGTATAATTAATAAAATATCACAGCCGGAAAACGATAGTGCGCTGACAGCAAGAATTGCGACCATTGCAAATGCAAGCGCGGTAAAACTCAATTTCTTTTTCATACATCACTTCCTTATTTAATATATATTCTGTTAAACAAGTCTTTACACATTTAATATATTTACTTTTAACAAAAATATCAATGCATTTGCCTACTTAATTGTTCTTTTTTATTACTTTATTGAGCAATGGGGAAGTCACTCCCCATTGCTTGCTGTTTTTACTTAGGGCTTCGATACGCTTGTGGTATTCCCATCAAATAACGCGCCGATTGTGCCGCCAGTGTAGGTGAATGTAACTCCACTTGCTTGACCATAATTATAATTCAACATACGCACGTCCGCCGGTTCTTCATTTCTTAAATTGCCGATAATGGTTCCGCCGTTCATGAAAAAGTTGATGCGTTGAGCCGATCCGGAACTTACGCCCGCGCCATAGGTACTGCCAGATGTAGAACCGGTGGTAAAGACATTATTGGTAATTTCTCCGCCGTTCATGGTAAATGTACTATGAGCGCCCACAAATACAGCTGCACATCCATTCATGTTTGATGTTGATGCATAAGTGACCGTATTTCCGCTGATTTCCCCGCCGTCCATAGTGAATGTGGCGAGGTTGCCTTCATTTGCGCTGCCGGTTAAATTCACCGGATAATATTGACCAGTAGAACTATGTCCCGTGATTTTCGAGCCTGCTTTCATTATCAGGTTGCCTCTCGTACCCACTGCTATAAGGTGTGTTGTCATACCATCTACACCTTCGATGGTAATATTTTCTCCCAGTATCAGTGAAACACCGCCGTTTGTATTTGAATAAGTGGCAGCAACATAGAAAGCGCCGCCTACGGGTGCGGTTATGATACGTTCCTGACCTTGACCTATACCGATAATGGTCAGTTCACGGTTTAACAAAGCTGAAGTAACCGTTGAAGCTCTTGCTGCTAATGTAACATCTTGATTTATTGCCAGGGTGTACTTGCCGTCATTCGCCGCTCCTGTAAGAACAAAGCGGGTAAAAGCGGCGGCTATGTCATTTGCCGCAACGGATTCAATGCGGTTAGATGTCCAATGAGCGGTGAGGGTAATGGGGCCGGTTACGGTGCTGGAAGCAAAGTCCCAGGCGGTTGCGCCGTTACGCCATTCGACAAATGTGTAGTTTGCCGGCATATCCCCAAAGTACAATCCAGGCTCGGTAAGGGTAAAAGCTCTTGTCGGAGGTGTCGGCGCGGTGATTTTTGCTCCGCTGGTCACTGCCGTATACGCGGAAACGGTTGATCCGCCGTTGCTGTTAAATGTTACGGTGTAGGTTTGGGATTCACCCCCCGGAACTTCAGGGGTACCGCCGCTGGGGCTGCCGTTATCACTGCCGTCACCGCAAGACACTGCGGCAAAGCTGATAATTGTGATGATGGCAATAACGCATAGGCTGCGCTGCCATACCTTTTGTGTGTTTTTCATTATTGAAAAACCTCCTTAGTTGATTATTCGGACAGTGTTATAATGAATTTTCAATCAGTTATATCTATCCATTTGAATAAATATATCTTTCGATACCGGGAATGTTTATGTTGTTTTGCTCATATTTAGATAAAAAGAGAAATATTTACATTTTTAAGGCTCTTTTTGGGGTTACAGTTCTATATCAAAGTAATTTTTAGCGTAATCCTTTACCATAGTTACCCAGTTATGGTAACCGAACATCTTTGAAGCGTAATACGACTGCTTCAAAAGCTCGGGGCACTCATCCTTGTCCCCCAGATTATTCAGGCAGCGCACCTTATACGCGGTTACCAAAGGCAAAAGGCGGAAAACCCCTGTTTCTATACATATTTCCGCGGCGCGGTCGCACATCTTCAGGGCTTCCTCATATCTTTCGGCGTAGGCAAGAAGCGTGGCAAGAGCATAGACAACACTGGCGTAATATTCCCCTCTGGATTCCTTGTCAATGTTGGTTTCCTCGAAGTTCTTTTTTAAAAGGCTTAACACGTTGATGCCGTCTTCAAGACGCCCGTTGTCACGGTACACCATCGTTGTAAGGTTGATTATGCGCACGTCCTGCTTGGATAAATAATATTTGTCTATGTCTTTTTCGTTGTACTCAGGGATGCTGATTTTCATAGCTTCCATAAGAAGCTCAAGTATGCACCCGCCGTCTTCTTTTCTGTGCAAAGCGCACATAGCCTTGTTTAATAAAATATATTGACGATTAACGCGCTCTTCCATGAACTCCGCGTCATCTTCTAGCGTTTTTATTATCGCGTCCGCCTTTTTGGTTCTCTCTTCCTGGTCGTCATATATGCTTTCTGTTTTTAATAATCCAAACAGCTCATCCTGGCTCTTATGGATATCCGCTGTTTTTTTATCAACAACAATATCGATATTACTCGGATTATACCCAAGCCTTTCCAGCAGCATCTCTGTCGTGCTTTTATTAGGCATGGTCTGCCCATTCTCTATCCTTGACAATGTTGATTGTTCAATAATCGGGTACGCCAGATCCTCCTGCGTCATTCCCTGTTGAATACGAAGTTTTTTTATCAGTGTCCCTACGTTAAGAAGCGGCATGGCATACATTATATCTGAAATTATACTAATTTCAAGAACCCGGGAAGAATTAAGAATACAGGCGGGTGATGGTAATATTAATACTAGTAGTGCATAAGGTAGGTTATGTAATAAAGAGTAAGGATAACTTTTTCACGTTCAATTAACTTCACTGTCAACCACTTAAAAAAGAANATCAATCATGCTACAATCTCCTATGCGGATAATTTCATGGAATGTAAACGGTATACGCGCGGTGGAAAAGCGCGGTTTTTTTGACTGGTTAAAAAAAGAGTCGCCTGACATTATGTGCCTTAACGAAACAAAGGCGGAACCCGGACAGCTTACTCAGGATTTTATCAAACCTCCGGGAACAAANTATACATCTTTTTGGGCGAGCGCTAAAAAGAANGGTTANTCGGGCGTCGCAATTTACTCAAAAGTTCAGCCTGATGATGTNCGCTTTCTTGGTAAACCTGAGTTTGATGATGAAGGCCGCGTTCTCATCGCCGATTACAAAGATTTCTCGGTTATCGCCGCGTACTTTCCCAATTCACAGGACGAACGAAAGCGGCTTGATTACAAGCTCGCGTTTAACGACGCGGTACTTAAACTTTGTAAATCTATAGTAAAAAAAGGAAGGCATTTAGTGTTATGCGGCGATTACAATGTCGCGCATACGCCGATAGATCTTGCGCGTCCTAAGCAGAACGAGAACAACGCCGGTTACCTCCCGGAAGAACGCGCGTGGATGACATCCTTTCTTGACGCGGGTTTTGTTGACACTTTCCGCCATCTTCATCCTGACGAGACCGGGCATTATACATGGTGGTCTTACATGGGTCAATCGCGAGTGAAAAATATCGGATGGAGAATCGATTATCACTGTGTAGACAAAGCCTTCCTGCCCGGTGTAAAATCATCAATCATAAGGCCGGATGTCGAAGGTTCAGACCATTGTCCGGTGGAAATTAAAATTAAAACAGAATAGAATGAAGCCTTTTAAAACTTCAGCTTTTGGAAAAGGCTCGAATAACAGGATTTTACAATGAGGATTAAATACAACGCGCCTACAGTTCTGACATTCACTTTGTTATGCGCCATTATACTGCTTCTTTCGCAGACAATAACTCCACGTTTGATGGAATGGTTTGCGGTTCCNGGTAAAAATAATTTTCACATAACGAATTTTAAAAACTTAATCACCCTGTTAACTCANGTCTGCGGACACGCGAACTGGGGGCATTTAATCGGCAATTTTACATTGATACTTTTAATCGGTCCGATGCTGGAAGCCAATTACGGCTCGTCATCGTTACTGGTAATGATGATCATTACCGCTCTTGTCACAGGCATCCTCAACGCTTGTTTATTCAACACCTATTTAATGGGAGCTTCCGGCGTTGTTTTCATGATGATTTTATTATCATCGTTTACAAATTTTAACAAGGGAGAAATTCCTCTTACATTTATTCTTGTTTTAATCCTTTACATGGGTGTACAATTGCTTGATTCATTAAACAATGATAATATTTCACAATTCGCGCACATCGCGGGCGGTCTTTGCGGAAGTTTCTTCGGATTCTTCAGNCCGCCAAAGAGGTAATTTATGAAAAAAGAATTTTTACAGTTTGATACCGAACGCGACAACGCCCTTAAGATGGCGCACCGCATTTACAGCGAAGGATTTATCCCCGATGTAATTTATGTTTCGCTGCGCGGCGGAGCGTATCTTGGAAATATCATCAGCGAATATTTTAAAATCGTGCACAAAAGTAAAAGACCTGTTTACTACGCGGCTGTAGTCGCGCGTTCCTACACCGACGTCGCGCAGTCGGATAAAGTTAAAGTCGACGGCTGGACATATTCTCCCGATTACCTGCGCGTNGGAGACAAGGTTCTGCTCGTGGATGACATNTTCGATTCNGGCAGAACGATAAATCATCTTGCTCACATAATAATTGACAAGGGGATTCCCCGCAAAGATTTAAAAATCGCNGTTCACGATTATAAATATTTCGCNGATAAACCCGAACAGCTTCAGTTTCAACCTGACTACTGGTGCCGCAANCACGATCTTTCTATTCATGATGAAGACTGCTGGATCCACTACATGAGCCACGAGCTTATGGGTCTCNCGGAACCGGAGCTTGAGGAAAATTATTATAAGCACGATCCCGAACTGCGCAAAGTCTTAAGCGTAATTAACGGGAATCCTGATGATCGAAAAACCGGCGAATAATATAATTATCTGCGGCATTGACGAAGCCGGCCGCGGTCCGCTTGCGGGTCCGGTTTACGCCGCCGCGGTAATCCTGTACGGCGATTTTAAACACAGAAATATTACACGCGGAAATGCGCCTAACGGAAATTTTCCGCACGATATTTTTCCTGCGGATCTGTTAAATGATTCTAAAAAATTAAACCCATCCCGCCGTGAAAAAGCGCGGGAAATCATTCTTGAAAAGGCGTTCGCGTACGGCATCGGCAGCGCGTCTCACACTGAGATTGACGATATCAACATTTTACAGGCAAGCCTCCTCGCGATGAAAAGAGCTTTTGAAGATATGATGGAAAGATCAAACGGAAAATTGTTACGCGAAAGTTTATCCGCGGTAATAGACGGCAAGTTCGCGCCTGACATTGACATCCCCTGTACCGCGCTTGTAAAGGCAGACGCGCAAGTGCCGGAAGTGATGGCTGCTTCTATTCTCGCTAAAACGGAAAGAGATCATTACATGGATAAAATGGCGGCATTATACCCGCAGTACGGTTATGAAAAACACAAAGGTTACCCGACCAAAGCCCACCGCGAAGCGGTATTGAAATACGGTCCGTCGCCGATTCAGAGAGTGACATTCACGGTTAGATAATTTACGTTAAACGCCATTTTCAGGCTGCCGGATTAATTTTAGCAATCCCCTTGAAATTATATATCCGCCGAAAATTACGATGAATCTGTCAACAATGTTTACGGGGATTCGTGATAAAATATTTACTGCTAAAGCGGGCAGATTGTACATAATAAGACCCGGTTTAAAAAGATCGTCCACCCCGAAATAATGTCTTTCAAAAAACAAATGCGTAATATAATCCACAACTCCGCCTAAAACGCTGATCGTCATGACGCATAATATGTATAATAAAAAAAGTTTGGAGACAAGCGCTGTGTAAGAAGCTATTATTTTTTCTCTGGATGAAAAATTGGGTATATCGGGTACGGCAGGTTTCAAAGCGCAGACAAGTAAAACTTCCGCAATGCTGCATAGTATATAAAAACTGTAACTGCCGTAATAAACACATGGAAGCAGCCATGTAAGAAAAGCCGTAAAAACTCCGGGTATTATGCCAAAAGCGAAAGCGATTGCCGCGGAAAATACGGTGTCGAGAAACAGGGGGAAGCGCAGAAAATTCATTATAAAAACACTGAATAACAAATTCATTATAACCGCAAAAACACTGAGAGCCGCTAATACTATTATGTTTCGCCGTGACAGATCGCAGGTAAAAAGATTTAAGCATTTAAATATCATTTTAATATTATATCAATATAATCAAATATTTGATATGCTTGTTATAATGAGATTTATTTTATGCGTCTTATCCGCGGCGGTATTTTTGTCATGCGCAAGCCCTGATAATCAGGGACTACAAGGCATAATTAATAAATGGAACAATATCGACAAGCTTTTAAACGCCGAAATAGATACAGCACTTCCTGTAGAAGC
>WQRT01000098.1 GCA_009786625.1 Treponema sp. | reverse complement strand
CTGTCCCTGGACAAAGCGGATTCAACAGGTCTCACTGATGATGAGAAGGTAGGTTTCAAAATCGTTAAACGCGCTCTTGAAGAGCCGATCCGCCAGATCGCAGAAAACGCCGGTCTTGACGGGGCGGTCATTGCCGATCGGGCAAAGAAAGAGAAAAAAGGCATCGGTTTTGACGCCGCAAAAATGGAATGGGTAGATATGATGAAAGCCGGTATTATCGATCCGGCGAAAGTAACAAGATCTGCCCTGCAGAATGCGGCATCAATAGCAAGCCTCCTGCTTACGACCGAATGCGCCATTACAGATATCCCTGAGAAAAAAGAAGCCCCGGCAATGCCCGGCGGTGGAATGGGCGGTATGGGAGGAATGGATTACTAAAAACCGTTTTGCGGTTTTTTAACAATTTTCATAGAAAAGCCTGGCTGCTGTTGTAGTCAGGCTTTTTTTATGCCTGAAGTTATGCATTTGGGGACAGAGCTTAATCATTATTCTCAATCTCCCGCCCAAACAGATAGCTTTTAAGAAAAACCTAACCTACCGCATGCTCTGGGCAATATCTCAGGGTCAGGTCATCGGGTGGATCAGTAACGCTAAAAATCCCATTATGATGATGCCACAATCCGCCAAATTTCCATTTCCATGAGCAATCAACTAATTGAGCGATTACAGGGTTATCATCGATGTAGATAAAAACCCGTAAATAATCTACTATTCCTTGAATAATTCTGGAATAGAACCGTTCACCCCATACATGTCCCTTTAAATTATGTTTTCGATTCCATGCCATTGCAAAAACACTAAGAATCCATTGCATAATTCGGGAGAGGGATTCATCCTTGCCTGGTTTAATNAGCAGATGAATNTGATTGTTCATAATGCAGAAGTTTNTAATTTGAAAACAATACCGCTTTTTTGCGCGCGCGATTACTGTTAACATAAGATACTTTTCTTCTTCCAATGAAAAAATCATTTCACCCCTGTTAATCCGGGCAGAAACATGATACTCAGCTCCATCATGGAGCTTTCTATTTAATCTCATACATATATATGGCGCGGGAATGCGCTGTTGCTTGCGATTGTGCTAATATTTTAGAATTTTTTAAGCTCTGTCCCCAAGTAGTTATACCTTTAAACATATAAATAATGATGTATAATCCATTATACTATCCTCTGGGGACAGAGCTAAAAAAAGAACTCTTCAACTAGCGACTAGGGGACAGAGCTTAAAGAAATCATGGTACTCCAATAAAAGGAACTATGTTCCAAAGGCGGCTTAAGTGAAAATTATTATTGCACCTGATTCGTTTAAAGGAAATATAAGCGCGTCTGAAATATGTTCAATAATAGAGACCGGTATCAAAAAGACGGCAAATAACACAGAAATAATAAAAATCCCAATGGCGGACGGAGGCGAAGGAACTGCGAAAGCAATAACGCAGGCAGTTGAAGGCCAGTTTATAAAAACAATTGTTACTGATCCCATGGGAGAAAAAATCGAGGCGGAATTTGGGTTAATTAATAATAAAAAGACCGCTGTCTTAGACATTGCAAGCGCCTCAGGGATTGAATTAATACCGCAAAACAAGCTTAACCCAATGAAAGCATCAAGTTACGGCACAGGTGAGTTGATCTCGGCTGCTCTTGATACAGGCGCCGAAGAGATCATTATCGGTATTGGCGGAAGTGCGGTTAACGACGGCGGTATCGGAATGCTCTCAGCATTAGGTTATAAGTTTTATGATGAAAATGACCAATTGGCAGGGCAAGGCGGCGAAGCTTTATCAAGAATTGCCAATATTGATTGCAGTCTGACAGATAAAAGACTGAAAGATACCTCCATTAAAGCAGCTTGCGACGTTGTTAATCCTCTCCTTGGATTAAACGGCGCCTCTGCAGTGTTCGGCCCTCAAAAAGGAGCAACGGATGAAATGATAAAACTTCTTGATTCAGGACTTGAGAAGCTTGCAAACGCATGGATTAAAGCAGGGCTGGCTGAAGATGCTAATCAGCCTGGGGACGGAGCTGCAGGGGGTATCGGTGCCGCACTGCGGATCTGCCTGGGAGCACATATGGAATCAGGAGCGATGCTTGTAATGAAATACACCGGCTTTTTTAACCATCTTTCAGGTTGTGATTTAATTATAACAGGCGAAGGTATGACCGATGGACAGACTGCAGGAGGTAAGTTATGCTCTGTAATTGCGCGTGAAAGCCGCAAAGCAGGCATCCCTGTCGCGTTAATTTCAGGTGCTTTAGGGAATAATACCAGTAATTTATTATCAATATACGATTATGCGGTATCAATAGCTTGCGGTCAAACCGGAATGGACGCAATGATTAAAGACAGTAGAAGAGATTTATGCTTTGCAGCAGAGAATTTAATTCGTGCTATAAAAATTGGAACAAAAATTGACCGTATTCCTCTATAATCTATACATTTAATATATTGAGGATATACCACACAAGGTTTTTTAAGAAAACACAACTAATTCATCGGTTGAATGTAAGGTTGAAAATAACCTAGGGAAAGTATAGTCTTGAAGAGATTATGAAAAAATTGAGCTCTGTCCCTGAAGAAAATTCAAGCTCTATCCCCGCAGAAAATCTAAGCTCTGTCCCCGCGAACGCTCCGCAAACAGTAATTTCAATCGTACGTCATAGCTCAGCTCTGTCCCTTCTCACTCTTATATCCCGCATCCTGGGTTTATTAAGAGAAATGACAAAAGCTAAATTTCTGGGTACTACTGCTCTATCCGACGCGTTCTCAGTGGCATTTCTCTTACCAAATCTGTTCCGGCGTCTTTTTGCAGAGGGTTCCATCTCTGTTGCCTTTATTCCCACATTTAAAGAATATTTACTGGAAGCAGATCATGATAAAACACGCGAATTTTTATCATGTATTTTTACTTTCCTGACATTCTTCGTAACATTGGCAGTCTGTGCCGGAATACTTGCTGCGCCGTTTCTTATTCGTATTTTTGGGATGGAAGAATTTGATGAAACAGTTTTATTAACTAGGATTATGTTCCCTTTTCTTGGATTTATCTCTTTGGCGGCTTTATTTCAAGGCGTATTGAATAGCTTGCATATTTTTACTCCATCCGGTTTAGCTCCAATTTTCCTAAATATTGTTACAATTCTTTGTGCGTATTTATTAAGCCCATTCACCGCCAACCCGGCAAGAGCAATGGCTATCGGCATTCTTACCGGCGGCTTTTTGGAGGCGGCAATTCAATTACCATTTGTCCTTAGAAAGGGACAGAGCTTCTACCTCACCACAATAAAGCGAGCTATCAGCAACCCCGGCACACGAAAAGTCCTGCGCCTTATTAGCCCTACAATAATCGGTATGGCAGCTTACCAATTAAACGATTTGGTCTCCACTGCTTTAGCCGGAAGAGCCGGAGAAGGTGTAGTTTCGAGCCTTCAATACTCGCTGCGCCTTCAAGAACTATTTTTAGGGGTATTCGCGGTATCAATAGGGACAGTGCTGCTGCCAAACCTGACAGAATACGCAAAAACCTTCCAATGGGACATCTATAATAAAAGGCTTGCCTCGTCAATGAATATAATCGCTCTAATCACAATCCCAATCACGGTTTTTTCACTCGCTCAGGGACAGAGCTTAATCCGTCTCCTCTTTCAAAGCCGCAGCTTCGATGAAACCTCAGTCGCGCTCACCTTTGCCGCATTCACTTTTCATATGCCGGGACTTCTGTTTATAGCCTTAAACCGCATCATCGCTCCCGCATTCTATGCTCAGAGCGATACAAAATCACCAACAATAGCGGGGATTATATCCTTCGCTGTAAATATTGCCCTTGCCGTTGTCCTTGCCGGGCCGTTCCGGGGTGCAGGGATCGCCTTTGCACTTTCCTTCGCAAGCGCGGTTAATACAATTTTGCTCCTTATCTTCCTAAAAAGGAATCCAAATATCAACATGGGATCGGTAGCTGGCTCTGCTATGTTTTACATTTTGAAAATGCTGCTCCTTTCCGTGCTGGCTATAATTCCAATTTTATTCATTTCGCCGGTTTTACATAATATTTTTGGGGGACAGAGCTCATCTTTTCTAAATCTATTTCAGGGACAGAGCTCACTTTTTAACATATTTGGGGGACAGAGCTTGAGCTCAACACTCATTGAGGGACAGTGCTCGCTTTTCAGCATATTTGAGGGACAGAGCTTAAGCCCCTCCTCCTCATCATCATCGCTATTAATCCGCCAGCCAAACAGATTCTTCTCCTACGGCATCCCTCTCGCTATAAACTCAATCATCTACCTTGCTCTCGGAACCGCCCTGCTCGCCATTGTCAAAGATCCCAATTTTACCGGCTTGGTTAACATGATCAGAAAAAGGGGAAAGTAATATGCAGGCAAATCAAAAATACAAAAACCTCCCCTCGGTTGTTCTTGCGGGGCGGCCTAATGTCGGCAAGTCTACTTTGTTTAACCGGCTGCTTCGAAAACGCAGAGCGATTACGGATCCGACTCCGGGCGTTACGCGCGATCCAATCGAGGCCGATTGCCTCATAGATGGAAAACCTCTCCGCCTGATCGACACCGGCGGTTTTAAACTTTCCGATCTGCATGATATTGATAAACTGGTTGTCGAAAAAACTCTCGATGAAATTAAAAAAGCGGATCTAATCGTTCTGCTTCTCGACGCGGAAGAGATGACTAGCGAAGATGAGGAACTCATCGGCATCCTGCGTCCGTATCTAAAAAAATTGATCGTTGCGGTTAACAAAACAGAAGGCGGCAGGCTTCAAGCCGACGCGTGGAATGTTCTTTCTTTCGGTTTCGATAAGGTGCTGATGATCTCTGCGGAGCATGGAGATAATATCGCGGAGCTTCAACAGGAAATTATAAAGCGTCTTGATTTTTCAAAAGTTGAGGACGCGTTATCCATGGAGAATCAATCAATCTGCATCGCGCTTTTGGGGAAACCAAATACTGGCAAGTCAACGCTTTCAAACAGGCTTACTTCAACTAACGCTTCAATCGTAAGTGAAATTCCCGGAACAACAAGAGATACTGTCGAAGGGCGTTTTATCTGGAAGTCGCGCGATTTTACAATTCTTGATACCGCCGGAATTCGCAGGAAGGCAAAAGTGACTGAGAATATCGAATATTACTCGGTTAACCGCGCAATCAAAACTATAAATGACGCAGATATTGTTATATTGATGATAGACGCGGCAGANGGTCTCACCGAGCAGGATAAAAAAATAACGTCGCTTGCNCATGACAAAGGCAGGGGCATCATCATGGCGCTTAACAAGTGGGACACAATGCCTCAACAGAAAAATACATTTAAAAACGCCGAAGACATGATTCATTTTCAATTCGGACAGATGGAATACGCTCCCATCATTCCGGTAAGCGCGAAGGACGGAACGGGCGTTGATAAATTATTAAACACAGCGGTAAAAATGTTCGGGCAGCTAAACACACAGATCGGTACATCGCAATTAAATCAGGCGCTGGAAAAATGGCTCGCCGAATATCCTCCTCCTTCAGGTCCGCGCACGCGGTTTAAAATAAAATACGCCGTGCAAAAATCCGCTAATCCGGTTCATTTTATTTTCTTTGCTTCCCGTATTCAGGCGGTAACTGATTCGTATATTGCGTATCTTAGAAATAAAATACGAAAAGATCTGGGTTTCTCTCTTATCCCGGTTTTACTTGATGTAAAGAGTTCACGCTGAATAAAAAAAAGTAATTGACATACTTACTGTTAAAAGCGAAAATAAAGCATGAACCTTGCGAATAAGCTGACTCTATTACGCGTAATTTTAGCTCCGGTATTTTTAATAATCTATCTTTCACATAAATTTTTTTTAAACAGTGACGCGCCGGCAGAGTTTGTGTTCTGGACTGTTCCCGTCTTATGGTGCGTTTTCATAATCTCGGAAATTACTGACTATTTCGACGGGCTTGCCGCGCGTAAACTCAATTTGACAAGCGGTTTTGGAAAACTTTTTGATCCGTTTGCCGATACGCTTATGCAGGTAACATGCTTCTTCTGCTTTGTAATCGACGGTATATGGGGAGACAACATTATTCCCATACTGCTTTTTATCCTTCTCGTCTACCGTGAGTTTGGCATTCTCTTCGTTCGNAATTTAATGTTAAAAAAAGGCGTTACTCTCGGCGCCAGAACCGGCGGTAAAATTAAAACCGTAGCNTATATAATCGCNATCGGCGCGGCTCTTCTTGCCGTCAGTTGTGAACGATTGGGTATATTCGAATCTCTTCAGCCTTATTTAAAAACAGGATCTCTTGTCATCTTCGCCNTATCCGTAATTTTAGCGGTAATATCATTTTTCGATTATTTATATGTTTATAANAAAACAGAAAAAGCCGCGGAAANAAATTAAAATGATAATGATTGATAAAATTATTAATGAAAAAATAAACTCACAACGCGCCNCGGAAATTTTTAACAAACTTTACGGCTTGAACAATATTGACGCTTCCCGCAAGCGTTACGTGTCATTAGCGCAGGGCGCGATCAGAAATAATATTACAGAAAGTGAAATTAAAAGCATCACCGGCCCCTTACGTGTCTTTACAGCTCCGGGAAGAACAGAACTTGCGGGAAACCATACAGACCACAACTGCGGAAAAGTGCTGGCTGCATCCATTCAGCTTGACAGCGCCGCTGTCGTTTATAAGCGAAACGACAATATCGTATTTTTCCGCTCAACTGGTTTTCCCGATGTTGAAGTAAAACTAACAGATTCAAACGGTGCGCCGGATTTACAGCCAAAACCGGAAGAAAAAGGAAAAACAGAAGCCCTAATCAGAGGAATCGCGGCGGAGTTCCACAAACGGAGCATTAACAATACGTCCGCGTCAAAAGAGGCGCACACTTCCAAAGGAATGAACGCCGCGGGCGGATTTTCAGCTAACGCGGACTCGATAGTGCTTCCCGGCTCCGGGCTTTCATCATCAGCGGCGCTCGAAGTGCTGGTCGGACGCATCTTCGATTCGCTGTACGGCGAAGGTAAACGCGCTCCGCTTGAAATTGCGCAAATCGGNCAGATTGCCGAGAATGTCTACTTTGGAAAACCATGCGGGCTTATGGATCAAACTGCCTGCGCNGCGGGCGGAGCTGTCGCAATCGACTTTGCAGATAACGCAAATCCGNTTGTAAAACAGATCANCTTCGATCCCGCAAGCGTTGATTACACACTCTGCGTAGTAAATACAGGCGGCAGCCACGCAGACCTGACCGCCGATTACNCGTCGATCCCTAAAGAGATGAAAGCCGTCGCGGCTTTTTTCGGAAAATCTGTTCTAAGAGAAATTGAAAAAGAAACTGTCATCAACCGGGCAGCCGAAGTGCGGAAAACGCTTGGAGACAGAGCTTTATTACGCGCCATCCACTTCTTTGATGAAAATGAACGTGTGGATAAAATGTCAAATACGCTGCAAGAGATGGAAGATACAAAAAATATTGATGAAAAAAAGGCAGCGTTTTATCGTTACCTCAAATTGGTCAATGAATCCGGAGATTCATCATGGAAATTATTACAGAATATATATTCACCTAACAATCCTTCAGATCAGGGGATTTCCGCCGCATTGGCGCTTACAAAAAACTTTCTTGAGAAAAAATCCTTACAGGGCGCGTGCAGAGTCCACGGCGGCGGATTCGCCGGCACCATACAGGTTTACATTCCGCTTAACGCGCTGGATGCTTACGCCTCATACATTGAATCGATCTTCGGCGCGGGATCAGTAACGCCGCTTCGCATCAGGCCGGTTGGCGCGGTAGAATTAATGTTTGATTGATCGGCATAAATAAAAAAAATGCAAGTTTGACGCGGAAATAAAACCGCTGTGCCGTCACCTTGAACACCATCTCCGTCAAATGGTATACTCGTCTCAGTACGTTGATTGTACTGCCAAAATGGCTCAGTCGGTAGAGCGGCGCTCTCGTAAAGCGCAGGTCCGGGGTTCGATTCCCCGTTTTGGCTTAGAACGCAAATCTAACATAGAGACTGTTCGATAAAGTGGCGCGTCTGACATTATCAGCGTCGTCGTATATGCCGAATAATCCCCAAAAAGATGTTTTTAATCCGATGCCTAAGCTTGTTCCGAGCGGAAAAACATAATCTAGAGAACCATGAATGAAAAATACATTTCCTGTTGAATGGGTTTCATCAACGGGAATGGAAATGATATGATAGCCGTTCGCGTGAATATCCAGTCTGCCGGCTCTGTTATTAAAAAGCGCAAAAGCGAATTTAACACATTCACCAACTCCATAGGCGGCGCGTATATTCTCCATGGAAAAATGATCCCCCCAGGGGGCGTCTGTTTCGGTATCAGCGTGATATAAACTGCAGCCCCATATTACAACAGCGGCNTGAGCCTGAAACTCAAGGTGGGATCTTTGCGAGAATTGGTACTTTTGTTTCAACGTCCAGCCAANGGCGTTACTCGCAAATTGTATATTGCCGTATCCAAGATTGCCGATAATATCGCTTGATGTGTAAAACATATCAAAATGCAAGCTCAAACCGGTGCTAAGTAAAGTTCTCTCGGTATGAACCGGGTTAAATGAAAAAAGATAACCGTCAGATACTACAGTAACTTTAATTGTATCAATATTCGAAGCAATTTCTGTCAGCAGTTCAAAGTGATTATACGGAGTTCTGCTGTTTTGTGTAAACGGATTACCGTACACTACATTCATATCAAGATATCCGCCGGGGTATTTCCACGGTTCATTTGCTTCCTCGTGTCCTGAAAAATATGCGAATGTTTTATCGATGCCTGTTCTAACCGATAAGCTGTAAATATTTCCTCCGCCGGATTCATAAATAGGACGGTGATAAATATTAACAAGGCCTCCCATCGGACTTATAAGTATACCGGCGGCTCTTCTTGCGGCAGACGGCGACGCGTTGGCTTCAAGAAAAAGCCTGTGCAGCATTTCTCCAAGCGGAATGCCGCCTAACGATGTAGAGATAAAATCATTGACAGACGGAGTGCCCGGTTCCATGGCGATTTCCCACATAAAAGAACCAAAAGGTGAAAATAAAAGGGATTCATAAAAATTAAAACCGCTGATGCGGGCGCTGGCAAAATAAGTAGACCCCTGATACGGATGCCCCAACTGATTTACAATAAATCTGTCAGCGCTCTCCCAATCCCATCTGGGATCGATTAAACAATCCCACATTGTTTGAAAAGTCGTATGCCCGTAAGGTTGATCCGCCAGTCTGTTTAAATAATTTAAAAAAACATTGCTGGCGGTAACTCCAAAAACCGCATGACCCAAATCCGCGAGAATTCTTCTTTCCTGTCCGGCTGCCTGAGTTTCAGTAACACCTTGCGCGTTTTCAGTTTCCTGTGAATAAATTTTAAACGGCAATAACGTTAAACACAATAAAACAAACATTACAGCCGGAGTATAGATTTTTACATACATATAATTATTCCGTAAAATGTTACCGCAATACCGTCACTGACACATCTCTAATCATCGCGCGTTCGGCGGTTGTGTCCCTATCGCCTGTGTACTCAACGTTTACCCGCGCGGCGGCATTGCCGGAACCAAGCCGGATCGGAGCGCGGTAGTATACTTGATTCTCCCATCGTAATGTTCCTTCAATAACAACGGAATAATCACCTGCGCTTACAGCGGCGCCGCGGCTGTCAGTGCCGTCCCATGTGTAACTTAAAGCGCCGTTCCTGGGAGTAGCGCCGCTTACTGCGTCAATCTGATCGCGCGGCATTCCCGCGAGTCCTGAAACTCTTACCCAAAGCGGAATTGAAGAAGGCCTGCGTTCAAAGCCGCCGTTAGCTGTCCATCGTGTAGCGTAAAGTGTTTTTACATACCTCCCCTGCGCGTCTTCGATCCATACAGCAAATTGATTACTCGCCGATCCTGACTGCCGTGTGAAAGTTAATCTGACCTCTAACGCCGTCTGCGGCGAGGCGGCGGCTTGCGCCAACACGCTTCCGGCGGATAAAATTGTTAATGTTAATATAAAAAGTATTTTTTTCATTCTGATCTCCTGTATAATTATTATATCATATAAATGTAAATTAATAAAAAAAAGAAAAATAATAGGAATTAAATAATCACTATAATTATTAACTGCAAATTTCCATAAAATAATAAAACGATCACAATCACAAAAGCATTAAAGTCAAATATATTATAAAAATATGTTACAGCATGGATAATTTATTAATAAAATGATATATTACCATTTGTATATGAAACATCTTTGTTCCGGAGAAAACACGCCTAATAATCACATAAATTCAAATTCTCTCTCTCTCTCTCTCTCTCTCTCTCTCTCTCTCTCTCTCTCTCTCTACTAATAGAAGAG
>WQRT01000097.1 GCA_009786625.1 Treponema sp. | reverse complement strand
ACCCCGATGTAACCGAGCTTATCAACAGCATAAATGAGATGACGCGTCGCGCGCAGACAATCCAGCTTGATGATATGCAGCGCATTATGGATATTCAGGTTTCGATTAATTCACAGGTAGTAAAACTCACGGAACTGCTTACAAAAATTTCAGGCGAAATCGGTTCATACCCATATTTCTCAAAAACTCAAATTCAATACAGCAGAGATCAAAATTATATTTTCTATAAACCGATCGTGTACCGTCATAGCGCGGATAATAATTTCTTCCGCGGTATTATCAGTTTGGAAGTATCACTGGATTTGATCATCGATCAGATCACTCAGGGGCAGATAATGCTGCTTCAAACAATCGGAATCGTCGCGCTGGCCGCGCTCCTTATCGGAATAATCGGNGCGCTTACGCTGGCGGCATTGATCATAAGACCTGTCCGCAAACTTGTGCGNCACATCGAAATAATCCGCGATACGGAAGATAAATCAAAACTCGCCGGAGTGGACATCAATATAAAANCNAGAGATGAGATCGCNGTGTTAGGCAACACAATTAATGATATGACGCACGGTCTTGTAAAAGCCGCTCTTGCCGCATCCGATCTTTCCATCGGTAAAGAAATTCAAAAGAAATTTATTCCGCTGGAAATGGACAGCCATGGCAACAAACAAAGCAGCGGTTTTAAAAACACTCCCAATTTAAATTTCTTCGGTTACTACGAAGGCGCTAAAGGCGTATCCGGGGATTATTTTGATTTTAAGGATCTTGACGGCAGATACTTCGCGATAATTAAATGCGACGTCGCCGGTAAAGGAATTCCCGCCGCGCTTATTATGATCCAGGTCGCGACAATGTTTTTAAATTATTTTAAACAGTGGAAACCAAACGCGAAGGGAATGCATATTGAAGAAGTTGTTTATCAAATTAATGACTTTATNGAAGCGCTNGGTTTTAAAGGACGCTTNGCCGCGTTCACCCTCTGNCTTTTTGATTCACAAACAGGAATCGTCCGTTTCTGNAACGCGGGCGACAACATTGTACGTTACTATGACGCTTCGGAAGGCCGCCTAAAAACTATCACTCTTCCGCAGACACCGGCGACAGGCGTGCTTCCCAACTTTATGATCGAATCAACGACAGGCTACACTGTTCAAACAGTCCAGATCGATAAGGGCGATATACTGCTCCTTTACACTGACGGTATTGAAGAAGCAAAAAGAAGATTCCGTGATAAGCGTTTTAAAGAAATTATCTGCGCGGAAGGTCCTGCGGACACGCCGCACGAAAATCATCTTTGCGGCCAGGCTGACGAAGAATTAACCCCTGAGCGCGTAGAAGCGATAATTAACGCCGTAATGGCAAAGGAAATTTATACTCTGCATAAATTTCATAACCCGGAAAATCAAGCTGACGGCGGAGGGGACTTACAGTTTGATTTCTCCGGCTGCGAGGGACGGGTCGAGGATGTTATAATGGCAATGGTATCTGTGGAAAAAATGTTCCGCTGTTACAAACCCGCTGATGCCGGAGAAGATTCCCGCGTACTGGTCGATAAAAAGGTGGATGAATTCCTTAAAAACCATTTTATCCAGTACAGGAGATATTGTTCNCATACGCGCGAATATCCTGAAAATCCCGCGTATATGTATTATACTCATATTAAAGAAGATGAGCAGTACGATGANCTTACAATTCTGGGTATAAACCGAAAAGGAGAAAAAAAATGACATTCAGCGAAAGAATGAAAGAAATGCTTGAACAAGGCTGGGCTGCTTCAAAAGACCTTGCCATGAAAGCGGGCGCGAAAGCGCAGGATCTCGGAGAGAAAGGCTTATTGATGTGGGATATCAAACAACTGGAAAATCAGGCCCAAAAACTCTTAAGCCGCCTTGGAAGCGAAGTCTACATCGCATTCACCGACCGCGGACAGCCGGCAGTTGACAAAGAAGCAATAGAAATAAGAACTATTCTGGAAGAGCTTTCGGTCATCAGAGATCAAGTAGAAAGAAAAGAAGCCGAGTTGAAGCTTAAAGGTTAGGAATTAGGGATTAGGGGTTAGGGGTTAAGGGTTAGAAATTTTCATCATTGTTAAAAAATTTATCCAATTAAAAAAACGATCAATTTTTTAATAAAAAAATTATCCCCTATGCCCTATATCCTATCCCCTAGCTTTAAACACACTTGATCATTTTCCAAATTTCATATATGAATATATAGCAATCAAAGCTCATCAAGAGCTTGGGCCGTTAGCTCAGTTGGCAGAGCATCGCCCTTTTAAGGCGGTGGTCGGAGGTTCGAATCCTGCACGGCTCATATTTTAAAAGTTAGAACTCCGTTTTAAAGCAGAGTTTTTTTATTAATAATAGCCGAAGGTTCGGCACGGCTCAAAAGATGAATTTAATTGACTTTTCACATTTTTGGGGCTAAAATTTATAATTATGAACCTCAAAACAGTGATTACTGCGGGTACTGTCGACCTTAACCTGAAAGGTTCCACCAAAAAAGAAATTATCAATGAATTGCTTGATATTCTTGTCAGGACGGGAAAAATACAGGATAAAGGAGCGGCTTTAGCGGCAGTTTTGGACAGAGAAGAAAAAATTTCCACAGGTATGAAACACGGGATTGCAATCCCGCACGGTAAATGCGCCGCAATTACCGATTTGGTTGCCTGTATCGGCATTTCCGAAAATCCGGTTGATTTTGATTCGCTTGATCATCAGCCGTGCAGAATCTTTATTATGACTCTTTCCCCGGTCGAAAAAACCGGACCTCATTTGCAATTTTTGGCGGAAGTAAGCCTTTTGTTTAAAAGTTCGGAAAAACGGGACGAAATCCTGAACGCGAAAACACCTGAGGAAGTTCTGGAAATACTTACCGAGTAAAACCCGGCGTCAGTGTAAATTTTTCAAATTTTAATTGGACAAGGAAAGCTGATGCGGATTGTTAATGGTTTAATTCTTGATGATGATGGAAGAACCCTCATCCTAAGAGGGGTAAATCTCGGCGGTGATTCCAAGATTCCATACGCTCCGGCAGGAAGTGAACTTGATCCTGCTTTCCTTGATATAAAGAAAAATGTTTCGTTCATAGGAAGACCTTTCCCCTTAGAGGAAGCAGAGAGCCATTTTAAACGGTTGAAAAAGGCCGGCATGACCTTTTTACGGCTGATTGTTACATGGGAAGCGGTAGAACATGAAGGTCCCGGTATTTATGACGAGTCGTATCTCGCCTATTTACGGAAAATTTTAACGGCCGCGGAGAAAGAAGGCATCTCTGTTTTTATCGATCCTCATCAGGATGTATGGAGCCGGTGGACAGGCGGCGACGGCGCTCCGGCGTGGACGATGGAAAAACTTGGGATGAACCTTGACAACTGCGGCCGCTGCGGCGCCGCGGTAACAAGACAGCGTTACAGCATAGAGCACAACGGCGAACCATATCCAAAAATGATCTGGCCGGGCAACTACGACAGGTATGCCGCCGCGACCATGTTCAGTTTATTTTTCGCAGGCGCCGCTTACGCGCCCGCCTTGAATATAGAAGGCGAAAATATTCAGGACTATCTACAGAACCGTTACATCGCGGCATTTAAACACACACGCCGCCGTTTAAAAAATTGCGCTGCAATAGCAGGCTGGGGATCAATGAACGAGCCNCANCGCGGTTTCGCAGGCTGCCANGATTTGGAGAANGCCGAAGATCCTGTCATTCCGCTGGGACTGCGTCCAAGCCCGTGGCAGGTAATTTGCGCGGCTTCGGGTTACACTGTAAAAGTTCCTGTGTACAGCATGATTTCTTTTGGTAAAAAAATTTCGCGTTACGAGACATTTAACCCTGACGGAGTTTCTCTTTTTAAAGACGGATTTACCTGCCCATGGAAACAGGCTGGCGTATGGCAGGATGAAGACGGCGTGCCGCGCCTTATTAATAAAAATCATTTCAGTCAATATAACGGACGAAAAGCGCAGTTTGCGGATGATTTTCTCAAGCCGTTTATTGTCAAATTTATCAACGCCATGAAGGAAGCCGATGATCGCAGTTTCTTCTTTATAGAAGGAATGCCGAAGAGCGCAAGAGAAGAATCGCATCCTTCATGGGGCAAGGATGATCCCGTTAACGCGGTAAACGCGTTTCACTGGTACGACGGATTCGCGCTTTACACAAAAAATTTCCGTCCATGGTTTACAGTCAATCCTGAAACCGCGAAAATAATTCTTGGCAGAAAAAATTCGATAAAATGTTTTACGGAAAGTCTCCGCGCGGCCATTAAAATAACAGAAAAAAAAATGGGAAATATGCCGTGTCTTCTTGGAGAATTCGGTCTTGCATTTGATATGAATAACCGCGCCGGATTTAAGAAAGGCAATTACA
This sequence comes from Treponema sp., assembly GCA_009786625.1. Classification (GTDB taxonomy): domain Bacteria; phylum Spirochaetota; class Spirochaetia; order Treponematales; family Breznakiellaceae; genus WQXQ01. Next base: position 6,014 of record WQRT01000097.1, on the reverse strand, counting down.
CGCTTCATGAAGAAGCGCTCTCCATGTATTACGACGCAGTAGACGCCAATCTTCTTCATTCAACAATTTGGAATTACTCGGCAAGCAACACAAACAAATACGGCGACGGCTGGAACGAAGAAGATCTATCGATCTTCAGCGAAGGCAAAGAACGCGCCGCCGCCGGCTGGAAACGCCCCTACCCCGCCGCGACAGCCGGAGAAATTTATTCATTTAGCTGGAACCGTAAAAAGGAAAAATTTATTTTTAACTATAAAGCGGTCAGCGCCGTAAAAGCCCCGACAATAATCTACCTGCCGCAGGAAACATTCGGCGGTAAAATAAAGATCACAATACAGACCAATCCTGCCGCCTCTCTGCGCAGCGAACACAACATCGAAGATCAACATCTATTAATCTACAACGGCGATTACAACGGCGATGTAACGGTAACAGTTGTAAATAAATAAAAATTTTCTCGTTCGTGTCTGTTAGTGTAGTCCGCGGCAAATTCTGTTACTCAATCCCCGCTTCCGCAAGGCGTGATTCTTCTTCCCTGATCAATCTGGAATGAAACCTTGTTTCTATCCGGCGGCGGTTTTCAAGGATGCGGCTTATGTAGTTTAACGTAACATGAGGCGCACCGGTTGACCTTACTCTTCCGGCTCCGGCGTTATAAATCGCCAAAGCGGAAATTTCGGTGCCGCCTGTATCAAGGCAGTAGCGCAGATGACTTACACCGTAACGCGCGTTTGAATTGATGTTGAAAAACGAGGCGATATCAAGATTCGGAAAAGAGCGGTTATTCAATTGAAACAAACCGCGGTCTACACTGCCGTCGCGGTTGCCGCGGTTCACGGCGGCATGGTTAAAACGGCTTTCTTCCCAGCTTAAAGCGAAAGCAAGCGCCGGAGGCACATTAAACTCATCGGCGGAATCAAGAATAGCCAGCGCGATTTCCCGGCGCGAACAGATTACAGCGAAAAAATCTATAACCCATTCGCGGTATTCCGGGTTTCGGTAATATTCCAGCACAGGATCGGGAATAACTTCCGATACGGAAAAAAGAAAAACCTCTTCCTCCTCTTCTTCTTCCTCTTCGATAACAACCTCAGCCTCGGTCTGAACAGGTTTTGGGAACAGATCGAAATAAATACCTGCCATTGTACATGCGAACAGAGAACAGAATACCCCCGCGAACAGGGGTATTACAAATTCAATATCAATTTTTCGAAATGATAAATCCATCTCATTCCATACATCCCGTCAGGGATATTTGTTTTTAATTAATTTTCAATGACTCTGACTCTGATTATTCCTTCGACCTTACGAATCTGATCCAATACCGAATCGGGAATTTTCTGTTCGGTATCGATTATATTAAAACCGTAATCATCGCGGTGGTGGTTGATCAAATCTTGGATGTTGACATTCGCGCCCGCGAGGCTTGTGGTAATCTGCCCTACCATATTGGGAATATTGCGGTTTACAACTAGTAGCCTGTACGGGTAACGCTGTTCAAGTTTGCAGCGCGGAAAGTTTACGGAATTACGCACTTCCCCGCACTCAAGGTAATCCATCAACTGCATTACAGCCATTACCGCGCAGTTGTCCTCGGCTTCGGGAGTGGACGCTCCAAGATGAGGAATACCGATAACTTTTTTGCATGCCAAAAGCGCCTGTGACGGGAAATCAGTAACATAGGCGCCGAGTTTTCCGGCTTCAAGCGCTTCAATTATATCCTTGTCCTTTACAAGCGCGTTCCTTGAAAAATTAATAACCCGCGCGTCCTGTTTCATTATGCGAAACTTATCTCCGTCAAGAATACCCTTGGTCGCGTCGCTCTGAGGAATGTGCAGCGTAACATAATCGGATTTAGAAAGCAGGCTGTCAAGGCTTTCAGCGCGGATCACTTCCCGCGATAAATTCCACGCGGCATCCACGGAGATGTACGGATCAAAACCAACAACGTTCATGCCGAGGGCGATCGCGTCATTGGCGACCATTACGCCGATTGCGCCAAGCCCGACAACGCCGAGAGTTTTTCCCTTTATCTCCGGCCCTGTAAATTTTGATTTTTCTTTTTCAATAAGCTCGGCGACATCGCTCTTATCGGCGGCGGAAGATACCCAGTTGATCCCGCCGATAATATTTCTGGACGAAAGAAGCATCGCGGCGAGTGTAAGTTCTTTAACGGCGTTCGCGTTCGCGCCGGGAGTGTTAAAAACAACAATTCCCCTTTCGCTGCAAGGTTTAACGGGAATATTGTTGTAGCCCGCTCCCGCTCTCGCGATTGCCTGCACGGAAGATGGAATCTCAATGCCGTTCATGTCGGCGCTGCGTACCAAAACCGCGTCGGGATTTTTAATATCACCCGCAACCTCATACTTATCCTTCGGAAAAAGATCCAGCCCTATGGGAGAGATTTTATTTAATGTTTGAATACGATACATATAATTACCTTTACTTTACAAATTTATCCATAAAATTGATTAACGCTTTTACTCCGTCAATAGGCATAGCGTTATAAATGCTTGCCCTCATTCCGCCGACAAGACGATGCCCGGCGAGATTTACAAGACCTGCCGCGGCGGCTTCTTTTACAAAGCGCGTTTCCTGTTCGGTCTTTTTCGCGTCATCATCCGCCATTGTAACAAACGGAATATTCATCAAACTGCGGAAAGGTTTTTCTACAGGCGAATAAAAAACTTTTGAGCTGTCAAGATAACTGTAAAACATATTCGCTTTTTCCCGGTTCAATTTCGCCATTGCCTCAACGCCGCCAAGGTTTTTTAACCACTCTAGCACAAGACCGATAATATAGATGCCGTAGCATGGCGGAGTATTGTACATCGATCCTTCTGAAGCATGAGTATCATAGCGCAGCATAACCGGCGTCCATGCAGGCGCATGCCCAATCAGATCATCGCGGATAATGACAACTGTAGTTCCCGCAGGACCGAGGTTCTTCTGCGCGCCGGCATAAAGAATACCAAACTTGCTGACATCAATCGGCTCGGAAAGAATACAGCTTGAAATATCAGAAATTAGGGGGACAGAGCCGGTGTTAGGGATTTTATCCCATTTAGTGCCGACGATCGTATTGTTCAATGTTATATGATAATAGGCGTCTCCCGATTGAGCGGGAGGAGCGTCAGGAATGTAAGTGTAGGCTTTGTCCTTCGAACTTGCCCTTACATCAACCGCGGCATATTTTGACGCTTCTTTCGCGGCTTTTTCAGCCCAAATACCTGTATCAATATAAGCGGCTTTCTTACCCTGACCGGGCGCATCCCCTGCCGCAAGATTCAAAGGAACCATCGCGAACTGTAAAGACGCGCCGCCTTGTAAAAAGAGAACTTTATAATTGGCAGGAATACCCATAAGCTCCCTGAGCAAAGATTCGGTTTTTTCGAAAATGGGCTTATAATCCTTTGAACGGTGGCTCATTTCCATTACAGACTGCCCTGTTCCGTTGACATCTTGAATTTCCGACGCGGCTTTTTCTAAAACCGCCAGAGGAAGCGCCGAAGGACCGGGTGAAAAATTGTAGACTCGCATGTTTTTCTCCAGTTAATTGATAATAACCTTATGTTACGGGAAAAAACAATTTTTGTCGAGACTTAGATGACATACAGAGCAGTCTGGGGAGAGAGGGCAGGGAAAAACCTTGCTTGGAATTCGCTTCCGAGCCCTAACCATTAAAACCATGTTTATCAATGTTATAAACGATAATGAATTTGGTTTTAATGGTCAGGTCTCTCCAGCGAGGAACCGCAAAATGGTTTTACCCTGCCCTCTCTCCCCAGACTGCTCTGTGTGTTATTTATGCGTTGCATAAATTTACCTGAGATGCATAACATGGCTATGTTCATATTAACTTTACTCGAGTAACGAGGAGCATTAAATTAGCAAGCATATGTCTTATATTATTATATGGAAAATAATAACATAGACCCGCTGGTTTGCCTTGTTTATATTGTGAATGACACATTGAATACTATCAAATTTTCCGCTACACTTGAAACATGGCGGACAGGGTATTTACGGTACTTGACCTTATCGACCTGGATCTAAAGGAACATAACTCTCTTAATCTTCGCTGTATAGGCGGGAGAAGGGGGCTTGGAAGGCCGATAGATATACCGGACTTAAACAGACCGATGGGCGCTATAATGGGCTTTTTTGAGGATTTCGCCTATCAGAGAATTCAGCTTTTCGGGCGCGGGGAAGCGTCGTATCTGCGCAGGCTGGAGAATGACGGGAATATCGATTCAATCAAGGAAATGTTCAGTTACCCTATGCCTTGTTGTATTTTTACGCATAATTACACTCCCCACAAGGATTTCTTTGATATAGCCGAAAACGCGCAATGCCCGATTTTACAGACCGATTTAGGATCTGCGGATTTTTCCTCGAGAATAATGCGCATCTTGTCAAGAATATTTTCTCCGCGCCAGGTTGTCCACGGCGTGCTTGTAGAAGTCTACGGGCTGGGCATTTTAATACAGGGTGAATCCGGCGTTGGAAAAAGCGAGACAGCTCTGGAGCTGATCCACCACGGGCACCGGCTTGTCGCCGATGATGTCGTGGAAATTAACTGTATCAATGGAAACACATTGATGGGCGCGGGCGCGAACAAAATCATCGGGCATCATATGGAAATACGCGGACCCGGAATAATCAATATTACGCATCTTTTCGGAGTCGGAGCGATAAGGGATCGTAAAGAGATTCAGCTTGTCGTTGAACTTGAAGAATGGGATTCACAAAAAAATTACGACAGGCTTGGAGCCGAAGATCATACCGTCGAACTTTTAGGAGTAAATATTCCAAAGCTGACAATTCCTGTTAAGCCGGGAAGAAATATTCCAATCATCATAGAAACCGCCGCGATGAACGAAAGATTGAAATTTATGGGCTATCATTCATCCAAAGAATTTAATAAAAATATTCTTAAATGGATTGAAAGCGACGCCACAAGATCCGTGTTCTTCGGACACGATGATGTAATATAAGGAAGGCGTGATGACAGAAAGAACTGTTACAGTAATAAACAGAGCAGGCATTCACGCGCGTCCTTCCGCCATTTTGGTGCAGAATACTAAAAATTTTAAATCAAATATTTATATAGAAAAAAANGGATACAGAATAAACGCAAAATCAATAATGGGTATTATTACTTTGGGCGCGTCATANGGAACTGAATTGAAATTAATCGCGGAAGGAGAAGATGAGGAAGCCGCGGTTGAAGCGCTTATAAGGCTTTTTGAATCTAAATTTGAAGAAGAATAACATTGCGTTAACATAAACTGCACAGGAGTTAACTTGAAGAATAGCAGGACTCGTATTGAATACCCGATTATAAGGGTCCGCTTTTTAATACTTATTTATTCGCTGCTTTGCATCCTGACAGTTTTATTCTCGCGTAGTTTTTTTATAGAAACATTACTCGACGGCAGTATTCCCGGCAAATTAAATCTCCTTGTGTTCTTTACAATTCCAGCTGTTCTAATGATATTCTTCGGTATATCAATTTACCGCCTTGTAAGCGATTTTATTTTCAAGCGTCCAGGAAGTAAATTCAACGCAAGGCTTCTTGCGTATTTCGCGATCGTTGTTATTTTTTCATTAACACCGATAACTCTTATGACAAGTACAGCGTTAAACCAAATCGTTCATTTCTGGCAGAGTGTAGAAGCCCCTGCCGCAAACAGAGCCGCAAACAGTTTTATTGCGGAAAATTACGCGCTTCATCTTGAGCGTTTTGAAAACATAATAAGGCAGACTGATTTTTCTATATACGAACATGACGGCTCCCGGCTTCCACCCCACATCGCGTCCGTTCAGGTTTTTATCTTTTCCGTATCAAGCCTTACAAGCAGTCAGAATGAAAATAACGCGCAAGGCCCGGCGGATAACCAGAGCGGTTTTCAGTTAACTCTTCCTCTCCCCTGGGCGGAACATTCATTTACAGGCGATGACAAATTCTCGCTTCAGTTTCCTCCATCATTTGAAAACGGTTTCGCGGCGAG
>WQRT01000096.1 GCA_009786625.1 Treponema sp. | reverse complement strand
GCCTGGCTTAGTTTTCTGTATGCTGTTATTAATTTACGTTCGTTATTATCTAACCCCTCCGGCTCTGTCCCTGTGATAAGGTATTCGGCAGATACGCCGAGCAATTTCGCTATTTCGGTTCCTTCTTTCAGGTTGGGGTAAGTTCTGCGGGTCATCCATTTTCTGAAGGTGCTTAAAGGAACGCCGATTTTTCCGGAAATCCATTCTTGAGTAGTATTTTTTGCTTTTATTTCATTTTTAAGCCGAAACCAGAAGTCGTCCATATCATTATTCTAATCCTAAAAAGAAGCAAAAAAGGCATTTTATTAGTTGACATAATTCCATATTTGGATATAATAATTATGTCGATGAGAATATTTGGAATATTTCATTTATTTAATGAGAAATTTTAGATATTCATGATGGCTTGTACAAGCTGTTAAAAATAATAATCCGAAATGATTAAAAACTATTTCTTTAGGAGATCAAAATGAAGAAGAAAGTAAGAAAAATTACTCTGTTGTTTGCAGGAGTAATTACAGCGATCGTATTGTGTTTTCTCTTCGCCTCATGCGTTTCAGAGGACACGGCATATCGTATAGGCTACGATATTGGTTCTTCATTATGGTGAGATTCAATAAATAAGACCATTTAATTAATTCAATCAATGAAAACGGCTTTATTTATTATTTTGTTGGTCTTATTAGTCAGTACAATCGGTATTTTATTATCTTGTTGTATAAATTGGTCTCATGTTGTTGAACACAACTATACAAGGTCGATGGAAGGATTCAATGCAAGATAATCCGGTTAATTTGACGAGTTCTCATGATTTAAAAACAGAAATATTTTTACCATAAGGAGGAAAAAATGGTAAATAAAAAAATGTTAATAATTGCGGTTCTATTTATCATCGGCTCTGTCTTCATTCATGCGCAGGAAAGAAGAGTTGCAGTAATACCTCAGGCAGGAAGTTATGCTTTATCAGGTTCAACTTTAGAAATGTCTTTGGCGTGGGGGGATGCGCGTGGAACATCAGGCACATTCCACATTCAAGACAGAAATGATCGCAACAGCAATTGGGCTCGCGGAACTTACACTTATAATAACGGAGTATTAGTATTTCGCTATAATGACGCAAGAGGTTCATTGGCGCATCTTAGAAACTCAAACCGGGATCTGGATGTCCATAGCGCAACCGAACTTCGCGGCGGCGGTGAGATCTGGAGACGTTAAATTTAAACAGCTATTTGACATCTGTTAGTTAACAATTGCTTTATGGAAACCGCAGCCGCAAGCTGCGGTTTTTTTATCCTTTATTAAAAAATAACCAAACCGCTCAAACGGTATTCTTGAATATCAATTCAATCTATACGTTAGAACAATCTTGGTATTGGCAAAACGCCGGCAATCTCCTGACGCTGCGGGCCGCCTAGAAACGGAACACCGAAATCACATGAAAATGTGAGCAGGCTGGCGGCTTCTCTCGAGCTGACTAAACTTGAAAATGCCCGGAGCAGATCCGCGTAATTTACCTGCAGCCGCAGATTAACGGGAGTGACGGAAGAGGCTGCAAGCGGCCTCAAATTTTCCACTCCTCCCCTGATAAATGATGATCTATTAATTTGATAATCATAAGTGATTCTCGGGCTTGGCAGTTCAAAAGCGTTTGTGTTTTCAATGTTCATCGTTACAAGTATTACGGTTCTTGTCATATCTGTGCTTTCAATTCTCATGGTCGGCATGTTCAACCGGGGAAGCTGCGGCAGGGGAAGGTTTCCATTAATTTCAAAATTAACCGGATCGGCAAATGCCGGTATGCCGTAATCCAGCGTAAACCGCAGCAAGCATGAGGTTTCCCTTGTGGTTAAAAGCGACGAAATTACACGCAGCAGATCCGCGTAACTAATCTGCAGCCGCAGATTGATGGGTGTTGTTGAATTAGGCGCAAGAGGTCCGTTATCTTCAACCCCGCCGTTTAAGAATGACGTTCTGTTCACAAGCAGGCTGTAAGTGATATTCGGCTTNGGCAGTTGGAACGAATTNGGGTTGTTTACATTAAACGAAAAAAGAAGAACAGCTCTGGTTAAATCCGTGCTTTCAACTCTCATTGACGGTGAGCTTAACCGCGGAAGCTGCGGTATGGGAAGCTCTCCCTCGTGTACAAGATTAAAAACTTTATCCCCAAGAATTGGCAGGCTGAAAGTGACGGCAAGGGCGATTTTATAAGGAACCTGCGTGCTTCCGGAAATCGATCTGAAAGAATTAAAAATTCCGAGGTAATTTATATTAACAGGCACATCTACAATGGCTGTTCCCCGCGCCCTGAGCCGTTGATTGTTATTAATTACGCCGCTGATAAATGAATTGTCGCTGATGAATAATTCCCATCCTGTCTGCGGAAAAGGTATTTCTATCGGATTCGGGTTCTCTACCCTCACCTTGCACAGTAATTGTACGCCTTCAAAACTTACATTAAGAAGTTCCGCTGAATGAAAAGAGATTGACGGTTCGCGCAGCGGTATATCCAGCGTCTGGCAGCCAGGTAAAGACAAAATCACGGCAAGCGCCGCAACAGCCAGGATTTTCTTTACAGATCGATAATTAAGCTTATTCATAAATTCCCCCGATGATAATCTTAATATTATTATACAACAAAAACGAGATGTATAGATAATTATTTATTTACGCCAATATACCGATGTTCCAAAGGCGTTTAAAACAAGTTCTTTTTTTGGTACGATATCTTGATTTGTTATTAATACTTCCGCCCCGTAAAAACGTTCAGGCAGGGGGAAGGTTCTTTCCTTGCCGGAGAAATTGCAAATAACGAGTAATTCCTCTTCATTGTACTTGCGTGTATAAACAAACAAGTCAGGATCATCGGGCAGCAAAAGTTCATAACTGCCGTGAGTAATAATGTCCATTGTTTTTCGCAGTTGAATGAGATTGCGGTAAAACCTGAAAACGGAATCCATGCGCAGCAGTTGATCTTCCGCGTTTATCTCATGGTAGTTCGGGTTTACCATGATCCACGGTTCACGAAGTGAACTCGTTTCGTGCGAACTCAGTTCACTTTGTGAACTGGACTCGCCGCCTGAACCATGTTTCGGTATATGAGAAAATCCCGCGCCATGTTTGTTATTCCATTGCATCGGCGTACGGGAATTATCGCGGCTTTTAAGACGCATAAAGGCGAGCATATCATCTTTTGAAATTCGTTTTTCTTCAAGCACAATTGTATTGTACGCATTGATGCTTTCAAGGTCGCGGTAATCGGCGATACCGTTAAAGGGCGCGTTTGTCATTGCAAGTTCTTCGCCCTGATAAATGAAGGGAGTGCCTTGCATAAAATGAAGGCAGGCCGCGAGCATTTTCGCCGACTTTTCGCGTAACGTTCTTCCCTTTGAATCTTCGCCGAGACGCGAAACAATGCGCGGCTGATCGTGGTTGCACCAATACAGGCTGTTCCACGCTTTTTCGTAAAGTTGATTCTGCCAGCGGGAAAGAACTTCCTTAAGTTCCGTTAGAATTATTTTGCGGTTGTTCCACTTAAATGTTTCGCCGCCGTCAAGTTCCTGCTGTTCAAAATGGAACACCATGTCAAGCTCGCTGCCGCCGGCGTTGGCGTATTGAACCGCCTCGGCGACGGTAACGCCGCCTGTTTCGCCGACTGTCATCACATCGTACTTTGATAAAACATCGCGGCGCATCTCTTTTAAAAACTCGTGTATACGCGGGCCGTTCGGAATAAGCTGCTTTATATTACCGTCCGGGAAATCCTGCGGTTTGGAAATAAAACTGATAGCGTCCAGGCGGAACCCGTCAATTCCTTTGTCGAGCCACCAGCGCATCATGTCGTAAATTTCCGCGCGTAATTTTGGGTTCTCCCAGTTTAAATCGGGCTGGTGAGGCGAAAAACACCCGAGGTAAAACTGTCCTGTTGTTTCATCGTATGTCCACGCGGAACCGCCGAACCACGCCTTCCAGTCATTAGGCGGCTGCAAGCCATTCCCGTTTTTTATGCCGTCGCGCCAGATGTAAAAATCGCGTTTTGAGTTTTTGCGGCTTGAGCGGCTTTCCATAAACCATGGATGTTCGTTTGAAGAATGATTAACAACAAGATCCATCACGATTTTTAATTCATGTTCGTGCGCGCATTTAAGCAGGTTGTCAAAATCATCCATCGTACCAAACTCGGGATTGATCGCCTTGTAATCGCTTATGTCGTAGCCGTTATCGTACATGGGGCTTTTATAAACGGGAGAAACCCAGATTACATCAACGCCGAGTTCTTTTATATAGTCGAGTTTTAAGGTAATTCCGTTTATATCACCGATCCCGTCGCCGTTAGAATCACAAAAACTGCGGGGGTAAACCTGATAAACGACAGACCTTTTCCACCAATCCGATCTCATCATCATCCTTTTACAGCGCCGTCAACAATTCCTTTAATTATATGTTTTTGTAAAATCAGGAACACGATGACCACAGGCAGCATTGTCATTAATGTCGAGGTCAAAATTAAATCCCATCTTTTTACAAACGATCCGACAAAGCTCGCCACAGCAAGCGGCAGAGTCTGAACTGTGTTGCCCGATCCCAGAACCATTAACGGAAGAAGATAGTCATTCCAAATCCAGATGCCGTTTAAAATTACAACGGTAACCGTAATCGGGGTAAGTATCGGGAAAACAATTTTAAAGAACACTGCCGTCTTTGTGCAGCCGTCAATCGTCGCGGCCTCTTCAAGTTCCAGAGGAACCGATTTTATAAAACCGTGAAAGAGAAAAATCGACAGCGACGAGCCGAACCCGAGGTATGCGAAAATGATCCCCGGATAATTTTGTAAAAGCCGGAGAGGAGTATTCGCGAGTCCAAGACCGACTTCGATAACGCGGAACCACGAAAGCAGCGGAAACATTACCACCTGAAACGGGATTACCATCGCGGAGACAAAAACCATAAAAATCACGCTGGACAGCACAGTCTTTGTGCGCACTAGAACCCACGCCGCCATCGAAGAAAACAGCACCAGAAGACCGACAGAAATTACCGTTATAAAGAACGATGAGATAAACGATGACACATAACGGACATTGGGGCTTACCATTACCCTCTGGATGTTTGTGATAAGCTGAGACGGCTCTTCGGGAAACGACAGAGGATCCATAATAATTTGAAGAGACGGCTTTGAAGAGTTTATCAATACGATGACAAAAGGAATCATATAGACAAGGAAGAGTATAATCGCGAATATTTCGAGTATTAAAAATTTATTTGCTTTCATCACATTTCTATCTCCCTCTTTTTATTAGCCCGTACCTGAATTAGCGAGATAGCTGCAAGCACAATGAAGAAGATGATCGCCTTGGATTGACCNTGCGCGAGCTGGCGGAACGAGAACGCGGTNTGATAAATATTTAGCGCGAGAAACTCGTTTGTCATGATCGCCCTGTCCATGAACATACCCGAAGGNCCGCCCGCCGTGAGCGCGAAATTGACATCGAACTGCTTGAANGAGTTAACAAGAGTTAGAAACATAGAAACGGTAAAAGCCGGAGCGACAAGCGGGAAGATGATATTCTTGAGCCGCTGCCAGTAATTAACGCCGTCAATCTGCGCCGCTTCNAGAAGCGAATCGGGGATGCCCTGAATCGAAGCGACATAGATCATCATTATGTAACCGGCGTATTGCCATGTGCCGACAGTNACAATCGCGAGAAGCGCGAGGTACCTGTTAGCAAGGAAGAGATTATCGTGAAGCCATGTGAACCCGATAGCTCCGCCGAACGATGGGATCGCGTTATTAAAGATAAATTGCCAGATATAACCGAGAATAAGGCCGCCGATCANGTTTGGAAGAAAAAATCCCGCGCGGTAAATGCCTGTAAACTTTAANTTGGTCGTCACAAGAAGCGCCATGAAGAACGCGCATACATTTAACACGGCAACGCTCATAACGGCATAAATTACCGTAACAAGGAATGAATGTAAAAATGTTACGTCTTGGAACACCGCAATGTAATTCTTAAATCCCACCCATTTAACTTCCGTACCGGTGATTGCGTTCCAGTCGGTAAAGGAAAAGAATAATCCCATTATAAACGGAATTACAATCACCATCAGAAAAGCGAACACAGACGGAAAAAGAAACAGGAAAAACAGGGGAGTGTTCCGAGGCCTGTCCCCTGAGATATATCTGGCTTTACCCATACCGCTACCTGATATTACTGACTGCGTTTGTAAACAGCCTTACAAACTCCTGTACAGTAATTGATCCGGAAGCCATCTGATGGAAAACAGGACCGAGTACGTCCATGCCGAATCCGTCGGGCATTTCATTTTGCTGCCACGCGTAAATTCTGCCNGCGCTTGACCACTCTTGAACCGCTGTCGATAACTGCCCTGCNGGTCTGAGCGAAACGGATTTGAAAGCGGGAACCATTCCCGCTCTGTTGACCATGTAGTCATGCCCTGCCGGAGTTGATGCCATCGCGATAAGGAATTTTTTCGCTTCTTCGATGTTAGCGGATCTCGCGTTTATCAGATACCATGAAGGCGCGCCGACGAAAATGCCGTTTGTTTCTTCCGTAAGGTACGCATGCGGGACATATCCCATATCAAATGTAACGCCGAGTTCCTGGAAGGTCGGGTCTACCCAGTTACCCTGATGGATAAACATCGTTTTGCCCATCGCGTAATCGCCGAGTTGTTGATCGTAGCCGCCGACAAGCAGGGTATTCCTGTTCGCGTATCTGAACAGAAGATCGTAATATTGAGCAAACGCTGTAAGGCGGGCATTATCAACCTGCCTGTTGTTCATCATATTGATGTATCTGGTTGAATCATTATAGGGAAGGCCGAGAGTAAGATAAGCGTTCACGCCGTGAAGCCCTGTTACCCAGGTCATGCCGGGGCCGGCTACCATCGAAACGACCGCGTCAAGACCAAGCTGGCTCTTCATGGAGTCGATTCTTTCAAATGCCGCCCTGATGGCAGTTATATTGGTAAGAGTTGCAGGATCGATCCCCGCTCTTGCCAGAAGCGCCTTGTTGTAACCAAGACCCCAGCCTTCAATCGCGACCGGNAAGCCGATAATATTGCCGTCCGCCGGATCGATATANGCGACATCTGTGTCCCTGACCCACGGNTCATTGGAAAGATTTACGATCCTTCCCGATCTTTTTGCGTCATCGTAACCGGCCTTGCCTTCAATTACGAAAATTTCAGGTTCGGTGCCGGANTTGAACATTGCCGCAATATTGGGCGCATATGGAGTTTCGCCGCCGAAGCTCCTGATGTTTACTTTTACGCCTGTCTGTCTTTGATATTCAGCCGCATACGCCTTTAACGGCGCGTCAATTTCGATNTTATTACTGATAAGAGTAATTTCCGCAGCGGCACTGCCGCTTGATTTTGTACAAGCCGNGAAAACGGATGCAATCATCAGAACCGCTAACAATGTGATTAAGATTTTTTTCATGGTAACTTCCTTTTAAATAAAAATATGTTTAATTAAGGATAAGCCCTGAAATTGATTGCTGTCAAATAAAAAAGGCGTCAGAAAAACCTCCTGACGCNGATTTAGTACAATTTATGTTAATATTATGCAACATACGCCCGCAGCTTATTCATNCGTTTCGGGTTGCGAAGCCTTGATAGCGCTTTTTCTTCAATCTGCCTGATCCTCTCCTTGCTGAGATTGTACTGCACGCCTATTTCTTTTAGCGACATCGGTTCGCAGCTTCCAAGCCCGTAATGATTGCGGATAATGTCAGCCTCATCTTTTTTTAGCGTATCGAGAACTGTTTCAATATCGCTTTCCATTGATTTCAATTCCGCGTTTACATCAGGAGCCGTGTACCGGTTATCCTCGATCGAATCTTTAAGCAGTAACGCGCTGTCGCCGGAAACCGGAGTATCAAGCGAAAGAATTTCTCTCGATATGGCGATCAAATCGCCGACGCGCTCTTTTCCCATATCAAGAAGTTCCGCGATCTCCTTGATCTCCTCTTCGAACGAATAATCCGCTCTTACCATCTTCCGCGCTTTTTCGATCTTTACAAGATCAGATGCGCGGTTTACAGGCAGCCTTATCATTCTCGCCTTTTCGTATAACGCGCTCATAATCGCCTGACGAATCCACCACACCGCGTAAGAAATAAAATGATAACCTTTATCAACATTAAAACGATCGACAGCGTTTAATAATCCGACATTGCCTTCGCTGATTAAATCATCAAGAGGCAATCCGAGACCCTGGAATTTTTTTGCCACGCTGATGACAAACCGCAGATTTGAGCTAACAAGCTTTTCTCTCGCGGCTTTGCTTCCGTTCATCACGGCGCGCGCGGCATCAATTTCTTCTTCACGGGTCAACATGGGAATACGGTTTATTTCCCTGAAGTAGATAGCAAGATTGCTTTCTGTTTGCTTTACCTGACTTTTATTCATATTCTCCTCCTTGACATCCGCTACTAATAAAGCATAAACCGTGCCAAGTACATTTAATCGATTTTTGTCATTTATTACTTGGATCTTGTCATTATTAAGATTTATGTCAAATAAAATGATCTGACTAAAGGAAAAATGACCCAGCAGCGGCAAATTATACTGATCTTGTGTCATTTTGATACACTTATGAAAAAAGAGCTGCTGCGGTTATATTTTTCATATTTGGCGTAACATAGAATTATCTTGATTTATTATGGAAAAAAATATAGAATTCCTATTAATTATGGAAAAAACCGTGTTTTCACTGTAGTTATAAATAGTGTATTAAAATAAGGATGGTTTATATGGCTTCTACTACCGAACTGGTTGTGGATGAAGAAAAAATAAAGAAAGCGATTCAGTCAGGGCTTCCGCTGACAATAACAACATATACTCTACCCAAAGAAATTGAAATATATATAGAGCAGGTGGTTGAATCGTTCCTCCGCCACATGAACCAATTAAAATTGAAAGACTACATTGTTTACTGCGTACAGGAACTTGTCGTAAACGCGAAAAAAGCGAACACAAAACGAGTATATTTTACCGAACTTGGTTTGAATATTAATGATGATAGAGATTATGAATACGGAATGAAAACATTCAAGGATGATACCATCAGTAATATCGCGTACTACCTTCAAAAGCAAAAAGAAAAAGGACTTTACATAAAAGTCATTTTACAAATTAAAAGAAATACTATTAACATTGAAATTCGCAACAATGTAACCGCTACAAAAACTGAACAGCTCCGCATTCATGACAAACTGGCAAGATCAAGGCAGTACAACAGCCTTGAGGACGCGTTGTCAATGGTGCTCGATGACAGCGAAGGCGCGGGGCTTGGATTAGTCATTCTTGTTTTAATGTTGAAAAAAATGGGTCTTGATGACGAAGCGTTCACAATGAAGACAACAGATAAAAATACAATCGCCAGCATTGCCATTCCTCTTGATCAGGCGATGATAGATAATATGTCGGTGCTTTCCGCGGAGATCGCGCAGGGTATCAACAGCCTGCCGCAGTTCCCGGAAAATGTCCTTCATATACAAAAACTGATTAACGATCCAAATTCCGATATGCCGTCAATCGCGAGGCAGATATCTATGGACCCGGCTCTCACCGCCGACCTGTTAAAAATTGTCAACTCCGCGCAGTACATGCTTTCCAAAAAAGTTGATAATATTTCCGAAGCCGTAAAGATGATCGGTATAAAGGGAATTAAAAATCTTTTATATTCATATGGAACGCAAAAAGTTCTTGGCGATGACACTCTTGATAAAAAGAGGCTTTGGGAACATTCATATAAGACCGCCTTTTACGCGTTCAACATTGTCAGGAATTTTAAGAATGACGCGAACCTTCTGGACGATGTATATGTCGGCGGGATGCTGCACGACATGGGAAAAATTATTTTTTCCAGCGTGCATCCTGAGCTGCTCGGAAAAATCCGGGGGTTCTGCACTGACAAAAATCTGCCGTCGTCAACATTCGAAAATCTTTCCGCCGGTATGAATCACGCCGAACTGGGCGCCCTGATTGCCGAGAAATGGAACTTCCCCGACAAACTGATAGCGGCGATACGATTCCATCATGATCCTGAAAATACGCCAAAAGAATGTAAGGACATTGTCGATGCCGTATACCTCGCCAACATGTTCTGCGAATACGAAAATAAAAATGTCTCCTTTGATCAGTTTGATCCCGGCCCGCTCGAAAACTTCGGCTTTAAAAGCCAGAAACAGATTGATACGCTGCTTAACCGTCTTTCAGCCGGGTTCAAGAAGGAAGGGCAGATATAGACGCCCTATTCCCTACCAAACCTCCTTTATGCTAAACTGAATGACTTATGTTTCTGAAGCGCCTCTCTATTCTCGGTTTTAAGTCGTTTGCTGACCGTACAGATATAGAATTTAATAATGGTATTAC
>WQRT01000095.1 GCA_009786625.1 Treponema sp. | reverse complement strand
GATTGGGGGCGAGCGTTAAATCAACTCGCCATTGAGTTTGGAAAAGAACGGGTTCCGTTCTTATGATATTCTGTCATTTACACATTAAATCGGACAGGCTCAAATGCTATTAAAACCGGTGATTTATAATTTCATTGACAGTTTATAAATATTAGGTTATATTAAAGATGGCGGGTCTATCCCGTTCGTCGGGCTGGTCCCGTGGCTTTTTTCATAAGTCATGACACCAGCCTTTTTTATTTTACTTATTACTTCACGTTTTTTACGTTTATAAGTGGATATTGCCACTTTTTGATCTTCTATCGTTACCACTACTGAAACAATGATATCGGTTTTGCCGTCTATTTTAAATGATTTGATAAAAATATACGCGCTTCTTCCATTCTCTTCTTCTTGAATTATTACAATAGGATCGGATAAAGTTTGATACATTGCTCCGATTAATCCCTGTCGTTTTCCATTATCCTTTTCTGCAAGTTTTGAAAATTGATTTTTTCCAATTTTTACTTCTCCAATAGGGGTTTTTACTGATCCTCGAGGAAATACCTTTCTGTACTCATCCATAGAGAATTTCCTTTCATCAATGGGAACTGACATTGTGTCCAATTTTTCTGTTAATCTGTTTATTAAATCTGTAATATTTTCAATATCTGTCTGTTGTTTCATTTTTTTGTCTTTTTAATTATAGTATTTTTTCAAGAAAAATGTAAATCAGGTATTAAAATAAAAGTCACGGTATCAGGCACTAAAATCGCCTAGTATACCATGTCGCATAACGACGCTAAATGTGGTGAAGTTAAACAATACACGCATGGCAAGCTAAGGGACTGGGAGCTGGTGAAACCATTTATACCGTTCCCTGCCGGAGAGACCTGACCACAAAATCTTTCTAAAATATTATAAAAGATCATAAAATTGATTTTAGTGGTCAGGGCTCGTAGGCAGACTCTTAGTATAGGTTTCGCCAGCTCCCAGTCCATTAGCTTGCCATGTTTGTATTTATATATTAAAATGGCAAGATGTCGTATGACAGCTAATGACAAGCAATTTAATTACATGAGAGAAATATGAAAAAACGAGCACTTATAAGCGTATTTTACAAAAACGGCGTTATCGAACTGGCATCTTTTTTAAATAATTGCGGCTGGGAAATAATCTCGACCGGCGGAACTTCCAAATATTTACAGGAAAATAATATTCCTGTAATAGATGTGGCTCAGGTAACAGGGTTCCCCGAGTGTCTTGACGGACGTGTTAAAACGCTGCATCCGGCAATCCACGCAGGAATTCTCGCCCGCCGCGATGTTCAATCTCATGTTGACACCCTAAAAGAAAATAATCTTCAAGCAATCGATGTGGTTTGCGTAAACCTATATCCTTTTTTTGAAAAAGTTCAAGCAGGGCTTTCGCTTGAAGAAACAGTTGAATTTATTGATATAGGCGGCCCCGGTATGCTGCGCTCCGCCGCTAAAAATTTTAATGATGTAATAGTCTTGACTGATCCTGATGATTACGCGCAAACGATAGAAGGTTTAAAGAACGGAAATGTTTCGGCGGATTTCAGAAAACGTCTCGCGGGCAAGGTCTTTAATCTTACATCCGCGTATGACGGAGCGATTGCGCGTTTTCTGCTTGAAGAGGAATATCCACCGTACCTGCCGATGTCGTTAAAAATGGGACAGCCGCTGCGTTACGGTGAAAACAGCCATCAATCCGCGGCATTATATTTAAACGCGGATCGTCCCGGTGTACTCGGTGGAATGAAGCAGCTTCACGGCAAGGAAATGGGCTACAACAATATAAGAGACCTTGATGTCGCGTGGAAAGCCGCCTGCGCTTTCGGACTTCCGGCAGACGGAACACTGCCCGCGGGAGAAGAAGACGTACGCAAGTTTGTCCCGGCACATTCAAGCGGACAGAAAATTTCATGCGCCGCCGTTAAACACAACACTCCCTGCGGAATCGCTCTCGGCGGTACTCTCCTTGAGGCTTATAACAAGGTGTTCGCCTGCGATCCTGTATCGATATTCGGCGGAATAATTGCGTGTAACGCGAAAGTTGACGCGTCTGTCGCGGCGAAGTTCGGAGAACTCTTCCTTGAGATTGTTGCGGCTCCGGATTTTGACGAAGAGGCGCTTGAGATCCTTAAAAAGAAAAAAAATCTCCGCATTATAAAACTTGATAAAGCGCCGAAAGAACCTTACGAGTATATTTCAATTGACGGCGGCATTCTTACGCAGCAAAGCGATCGCTCTCTTTTTGACAAATGGGAAGTTGTCACACAAGCATCTGTACAGGAGCGCGACATCGCCGACATGATTTTCGGCATGAGAGCTGTCACATTTGTAAAATCCAACGCGATCATCATTGTTAAAGACCTTGCTGCTACAGGCATCGGAGGCGGACAGGTAAACCGCATCTGGCCGGCAAGACAGGCTCTTGAAAGAGGCGCGTCTGTAATTGAGTCCGCGGCGGAGATTCCCTGGAACGACAAGGAACCGGCAAGGGTTCTTGCTTCCGACGCTTTTTTCCCGTTTAACGATATTGTCGAAGCTGCGGCCGCCGCCGGCGTAAAAGCCATCATCCAGCCCGGAGGCTCAGTCAACGACAAAATGTCAATTGAAGCCTGTGACAAGTTCGGGATTGCGATGGTGTTTACAGGGAAGAGGCATTTTAAGCATTAGATGTTTTATTACATCCAAATTTTTTACTTTACATAACAGGCAAAACATGAATGATGCAGGTGATTGTACATTGCCATCCATAAATATTCTAAAACCATTAGACCTAACCAGATGAAACCGATGCCTGTCACTGCGCGTAACCGGTTCAATAACTTTAGTTATCAGAATAATTTATTACTAAAAAGTGACAGTTACCGGCCTACGAGCGGGTATATGTAATACTTGAATCATTAGACCGCAATGTAAGTTCATTGTCTCTTATGCTGAATGTATAAACCATTGGGGTGCTGGCGCCTTCAGTTGTTATAGATAATTGATCGCCGTCTGTAGTCCATGTAAATCTTAATGAGCCATTTGTATATCTCATCGTACCTGTACCATTAGTGTCAAATAACCAACTAAATTCACCTAACCGCCAAATACCGATAAGCGACACTGTCTGCGTAAAAGTCTGCGACATTTCACTTCCAAATTCCCGAAATGTACCCAACACAACCTCATCCATAAAGGAAGCGCAAGAACCCATTGAAAATGTCATTACCACAAAAATGGTGATAATTAATAAAGTTTTGAATGTTTTTCTCATTACATTCCTCCTTATATTTTTTATAACTGTTTTTTCAGCCATTGGTTTATTATAGTAATTATAGTATTTTGTTACAAGAGGTTTTAGAAAATATTACAGGACGAAATCGGTGACTGTCATTGCGTGTTATTTTTTTTTCACACAGAGGCTCGGAGTTCGCGGAGGACACGGAGAAATTTTTAGCCGCGAACCACACTAACAGAGACGAACAGATCTGGTAGCAGCTACCATTTTTGAAATTCGATAGCAGCTGCCATTTTTTCCAAACTAATTGCGGACGACGCGGAAACCAATGTGGCTGTTCCGGCTAGTCGGAGCGAGGCCGAACCGGCACGCGGAACGGACGTTAACGGCAAATTCGGCCCAGCTACTGCTGCGTATCGCGCGGTAAGACCCCGAGGACGCGCCTGTTGGATCACTCTGCGCTCCGGCAGGGTAATTTCCGTATAAATCCCAGCACCACTCCGATACATTTCCGTGCATGTCATAAAGTCCCCATGCGTTCGCAGGTAACTGCCCTACAGGTCTTGTTGCATTCCCGCTGTTGGCATCATACCAGCCTGTGTTATTGCTTATGTTCGCTCCCGTATAATAAGCTGTGGTTGTCCCGGCTCTGCATGCGTATTCCCATTCCGCTTCGGTCGGTAGTCTGTATCCGTTAGTGTTCCTGTTCCATGTTACTGTCCTGTTACCTCCGCTGCCGCTTATTGTATACGCAGGTGTTAATCCTTCTCTCTGGCTTCTCCTGTTACAGTATTCTACAGCGTCAAACCAGCTTACTTGTTCTACCGGATGGTTTAAATTTCTTGTAAATCTGCTAGGGTTTGTTCCCATCACTTCCTGATATTCCCTCTGCGTTATTTCGTATCTGTTCATCATAAAGGAACTTACCGTTACCTGCCTCTGAGGTCCTTCTCTGCCATCAATGCTTCTTCCTTCCTCATTCGCGGGGCTACCCATCGTAAATGTTCCGCCTTGTATGCGTACAAAGTCCGCGGGGACTGCGGTGTTTGCTGCCGGTGGCTGTACTGCCGGTGCGGGTGTCGGCTGCACTGCTGCGGCTGGCGCTGGTGCGGGTGTTGGTTGTACTGTCGGCGCGGGTGTTGGCGTAACGGCGGGGCGTGTGCCGAGGTATATGGATGCCGTTCCTCCGGCTCTTAATGATAACTCGGGGTGCTGATTGCCGTTTGTGGCGTTTATCACTGTAGTCATCGTTCTGTCGAACATTTCAAAAACGCTGAAGCTTTGGGTGCGGAGGTTTTGTAAAAGGTGGCTCGTAAACAGACCGTTGCGGCCTTCTCCGTCCGCGGCTTGCTGACCGGCTCCGGCGGCGAACATAACGATGGTGCCTGACGGAGCGCCTGTTACAACAGAAAGTCCTCTTGAGCCCGATCTTGCCCAGCCGAACGGATTGT
The DNA here is from genome assembly GCA_009786625.1 of Treponema sp. GTDB lineage: Bacteria > Spirochaetota > Spirochaetia > Treponematales > Breznakiellaceae > WQXQ01. The sequence continues at coordinate 5,793 of WQRT01000095.1, read as the reverse complement.
CACGGCAGGCGTCAAGGACTACCATGTTAAGCGTATTTCTGGCATTAGACAGCGTTGTCAAAACGGAATCAAGCGAAACGGCGCGGGAGCGTAAATTGGATTCATTTCTGATCGCGCTTGCGTCTACAGGGATAAGATAATTTTCACCGTTTGCCTGTACGCCGTGGCCCGCGTAAAAGAAAAAACCGTAGGAGTTGGTATTGCTGATAAGTCTTCTTCCAAGATTTTCAAGCGCGATTTCCATTTGCTCAAGATTTCCGTTCAAAACTTTTTCGACGGTAAAACCCAAACCGCGCAGCGCCGTTTCCATGTCGTTGGCGTCATTTACCGGGTTTCTTAAAGGACTAATCCCGCTATAAGCCGAATTCCCGATTACAAGAGCGAATTTTTGCGGAGCGGAAACATTCTGCTGCGCAAAAATAAAAGACCCAATCAACATGACTAAAAGAAAAAACAGCGTTTTTTTCATAAATCCTCCAAGTATCAATATATAACAAAACATTTTAATTATCAAGATTTACCGCATTAAGAAAAATCAAGAAGTTCCTTCAAAAACATCAAACAAAAAGCTAGCGAGGTTAGTGTGGTTAGCGGTAAAAAAAAGTTATCGTAGTTCGCTGTTAAAACATCATCTTCAAATAAATCATATCCTTCAACTGTTCGCCGTTCTCTATAATCGGGTGGTCGTAATTGTTAATAAAAAAATCTTTTACTGTGTGCGAATATTTAAACCCAAGATTTTCGTAAAAAAGAAGAATTTTCTCGCTCTCGCCTGTGCCGACTAATAGGCATTTGCATTTGCTTTTATAGTATTGAATTAGATGTTTAATCATGCCGCTCCCATATCCTTTACGCTGATACATTTCCAGAGTCGCGATGTTTTTTATTTCGTATGTATCATCATCCTCTTTGGTAACAACCGCGGCGGTTTTTAAATCGTAGTCTTCATAAAGGGCAAACAGGCTGCCCCTTTGTAAATATTTCTTTATCATGCTTTCCTGCTCATCGCCGAGCAGAAGTAAATCCATATATTGCTCTTTATTGTCCGTCACCTCTATTATTTCCATAACTAATTATATCAAAATAAAATGTTTTAATAAACTATGTAATAACGCAACAATTTTCCATGTTTTGGTAACAATTCTCAATGTTTTTTTTTCACTTTTGATGAGATATTTATATAGGATTGTGTTTTTTCCGGCTGTGCCGCTTACGAACGGTTATAGCAGAAATATTATACAATAAATAATAAAATAATTAAAGGGAATTTTTATGGGACAGGTATTAAAAAAGGATTTTGATGGACAGGATTTTCAAAAATTGATGGAGGAATGTCCCGATAAGGCTGATTACTTTACTTCAATATTGACGGAAATCGAGCGCTCCGATCTTGAGCCTCAGCAGAGCCAATTAAAAACGGGCGGTAACTCCCCTCTTTACAGGCTGGCATCGCTTGAAGCGGCTGTGGAAAAGGGCTGCAAAGGAGCTTTTGAAACACTTTGTTTATTTTACAGACGCGCTTTCGCCGGCCGCAAAGACAATCAATATGTGTTAAACATAAAAAGGTTTGCGAATTTCATGAACAAGAAATATCCGATGAATGAAACTGATATTAATTTTAATAAAGATGAGTGTGATGCGTTAGCAGACAGAATCCTTGAACTTGCAGAATATGCCGCACAGGAAGGTATATGGTCAATTAAGGCGTTCATAAAAAAAGACGATAATCATGTTTTAAAAACAGTCTTTTCAATGGCAGCTAACGGAATACATTCTGATCTTATCCGCGAACTATTAATATACAATCTCAAGTTTGATGATAATACGGCTGTTACAAACAGTGATTATAATTTAACAGGTAAACGTTTAATTCTTAACGGTATTGAATATATTATTAGAGAAGAAAATATCTATCGTACTAAATTAAAGTTATACGATATTCTGGGAAAAGATATTTCCTGTATGGAAGAAGAATGGAAGAATGAAAAGGAATACTCTAATTACGAAACCGCGTCGATTTATTATGAACGCGGATGCATATACAGCGCCCGTAAAAACTGGGATGCGGCAATCGACGATTTCCAAGAGGCTTGTACGTTAGCTGAAAGAGAAGATGAAGATATAATTAAATATTTGCGTTCAAAGCTGCGCTATGCGTGCGGGGAGAAACAAATAGGTCAAACATTAGAAGAGCGGATGGCTCCATACGCGGAATTAATAAAAAAAATAAAAAACGAACCTGCGCAGCCTATATACAAAATTGTTAAATGTGAAACAAGGGAAGAAATAGCAGAGTTTGCGGCGGCTTTCGCGCTGTTTGAGGAATATGAATTACTTGACAGATATATAAAAGAAGCAGGCGGCGGTAAATATACCGTTTTCAGTTTTAACGTATTAAATTATAACGTGAGCCCTCAGTTCGCGTATTGGGAGCCTACACCGCTCTACTTTATTACAAGCAGAAAAGCGTGGAACTCAATGAAAGATCCAAAAAGAATGTTGACGCACCTTGCGAAAAAATACTCTGATGTAAACGCGGCCGCGGGAGACGGCACTACCGCGCTTTGGAATCAGACGTATCATGACAGCTCTCTTGAAATTTTAAATGCATTGCTTGAACTTTACGCGAATCCAAATAAATTAAGTTTTGACAGCGACTGCCATTGGCCGCCGCTTGTTCACGCGCTTATGATGAAATACTCGCAGGAAGATGACGAGAATCATCCTTTCGATGATGACGCTGTTAAGAGGGCTAAACTCCTTTTGGAATACGGCGCGGATCCCAATCTCGCTAGTCCTGAATTGTTAAATTATCCGCCGCTTGTAATAGCTATAAAGTTCGGTTTTGTTACAGATGACGGCCCTGAAGGCGGGAAAGCGGCGGACGGTGTTTTGGAATTAATCGAACTCTTAATAGAAAAAGGAGCTAATATAAATTTTTTGGATTCCGACGGCAATACTCCGTTATCAATCGCGCAAAAAAATGATCTATCGGATGTAGAAGAAATACTGCTAAAACATAACGCGCTTTTACCTGATGAACTGATTGAACCCGATGATGATGGAAGACATGACGCGTGGTGTTGAAGATTATAAAGAAAAAAGGCATTAAGTCATTTTATAGCATAAAATGGAGCGTTAAATGAAAGAAGAAGAAAAAAGGGCAAAAGAATATTTTAATATTGCGGTTTTAGCCATGTATAAAAAAGATTATGACAAGGCGGTGCGTAATTTTTTCAAGGCATCCCGAGCTGATTTTGGCAATAAAAAATACCACGAAGCGTTTGCCGATTCTCTTCTTAAACGAGGATTAACGCCGCTTGATAAAGAAAACGCGTCAAAAGCGGAAGAATTGTATCAATCAGCAAAAAAAACACGCGATATGACACGTTATGATATGCGAATTGAAGCGGCTCTTCTTGGACACCTTGATGCCGCATACGATTTAAGAAATGATTTTGTAATCGCGGTAATGACAACGCCGGAAGGAAAAGTATTAACAGATTTACTTGTAAAGATGAATCATCCGCAGACTATGTGTAAAGCTGCGTTCAATTATTCATGCGGTATGGGCGGTTATCCTCTTGATAAAAATAAGGCGATGGAACTATACCAAAAAGCCGCTGATTTGGGTTATGAAGAAGCCGCAAAAATAATAGAAAATATTAAACGAAACGAGAAAGAAGAAAAAGAACGAGTCATAGCGGAAGAAAAGTTCGCGAAAAAGAATCCGCCTCTTAAGGGAGAAGAAAGAAAAAAGTGCGAGGAAGAGCTAGCAAATGAACTTCGCGCTCTCTCCCGCAAGGCAACTTTCTTTAAACCGGAAAAATGCAAGACACCTCTTCCCATGAAGCAGATGCTCTCTTCCCATATAGGAGGAGTTCCGTATTTTGAAAAAGGAGGAAACTGGCCGTGTAATGAAAATGGCGATCCTATGCAATTTATTTTCCAAATTTTTCAGGACAGCGGCGGATCAATCGCTTTGCCTGAATGCGTAAAACTTTTGCAGCTTTTTTATGACTTTGAAAAAGAGGAAGGTCATGTCACTATTTATCGCGAGCTTAACACGGAAAACGCCGTATTGATTGACTTCCCTTATGTCAGTAACGATGATAACGAAAATGAAGAAGAAGAGTTCAATGAAGATGATTATGACTACATGGAAAACAGCATCGGTTACATGGTTCTTTCCTTTGAAAACGCGGACATTGTACATGAAGCCTATTATTTAAACAGAGATTTTCATGAAGCCGCCGCCATCGCGGACAAGATTCATCCTCACAAGGGAGAGTTTGTAATTAAAAAACTCTGTAAAGATCTTGGACTTAAAGAGCCGTGTACAGAATCATATCTTGGCGGATACTTTGCAAATATGTCAAATAGCTGGGCTCCCGATATTAATGATAAAGATTCAACGCCTCTCTTTCAGTTGTATTTAGAAAACGACGGAGACGGTCCTTACGGCTGGAGAAACTGGTATGACGCCATGATATACGCGGTATATAATAATAAAACAAAAGATGTTAGTATAATATTAGATATAGATTACGATTAACAAACAATAAGGAGCATTTATATGAAAAAGAAAGAAAAATCAAAATTGGAAAACGCACATGTTTATAACAAAGAAGCGAAATTACATCAATATAATAAGGAATGGGATAAAGCAATCGCCTGTTTTCTAAAGGCAATGGAGTTTGCCGATGACGATGATGATTTTAAAATTTTTTATGATTCGCTTCTCGATGTATGCAGAGACAAGCAAATAGCTCAGCCGTTTGAAGAGAGAATGGCGCCGTATGTAAAGATGATGGAATTAATAAAAGACGAAACAGCCAAACCCATAGGCGAATGTCTAAACTTTCAATATATAAGCGATTATACTGAGTTTGCAACTGTTCTCGCTGTATATGAGGAATACGATCTATTAAAACGTTTAATAAATGAAGCCGCAAATTCAAAATTGCAAATTCCTGAATCTTTTTTAAAGACAATTTTCTCTAAAAGATCAAAACCTGGTTTCCCTCAAAAGAAATTGACAGGACCAACATTACATGTCTACTCTTTACTTAATACTCATCTTAACCCGCAGTTTGCGCATTGGGGTCCTACGCCGCTTTATTTAATAACATCTAAAAACGCCGTAAAAAGAATAAAAGACATAAAAAAATTATTGAAATTCCTTGTTGATAATGGCGCGGATCTTAATATAAACGCGCGTGATCGTTCAAATATCCTTTTAAATCAAACCGCCCGCGATTGCGAAAATATAGAATTATTGCAAATAATACTAGAGCTTGGAGCCGACCCTGATAATTCCGGTCTATTTATTGATGATGAAACCGACTTGACTCCTCTAATTCATTCTCTTAGACCGGGTTACATTGAAGATGAAAATGAAAATGAAGAAGATGATGATGAAGATTCCGGTTATATTACTCCGTTTAGCGAAATTGCCGTAAAAAAGGCTGTATTACTTTTGGAACACGGAGCGGATCCAAACCTATTAAGCTCAACTATTTTAGATGACTTATCGCCGCTTACAATGGCGATAAAATACGGTTTTATTACACAAGACGGGCCGGTTAAAGGAGAAAGTCCTGAAGGTATTTTAGAACTAATTAAACTTTTAATCAAAAAAGGCGCTAATGTTAACTTTACAGATTCAAATAATAACACGCCGTTGTCGATCGCTGTAAATAATAATCTTTCCGATGTAGTGAATATATTAAAAAAGAAACGCGCCAAAATGCCGGTTGAGAAAAAAAAGAAAGAAGATACGCCCGAAGACCT
>WQRT01000094.1 GCA_009786625.1 Treponema sp. | reverse complement strand
GAGGCGGCGCAAAGTATCGGCTGAAAATAAGCGGTAACATTGCTGTCTGAAAATTCCATCTTCGTCTCCAAAACCAAAAAAGGCGTTTACCGCATAACAGGGAAATCCGCAGGTTAAAAACACGCAGATAATCTGACCAAAAAAACGAGGTCATGTTCCATGCTATTTGATAAACGCCTTTGTTCTTTTTCATTAGTATACGAAATAAAAAAAATAGTCAAGCGGTTATTACCGCACTGATTGTTACCAAAGCCTTATTTTGATATAATGGACTTGCAAGATAACTCTAATAAAAAAATCAGGAGACAACGATGATTATTGCGTTAAAACCCGGTGTCAGCAGGGAAGATATAATTAAACTGACTTCCGACCTTGAAAATCTAGGCGTAAAAGTCGACTCATCTCAGGGCGCCTCTCAAATCGTTCTTGGACTTGTCGGCGATACCACTGTGATTAACGATGAAGCGCTAAGGGCAAATCATCTGGTGGAAAGAGTTATCCGCGTGCAGGAACCCTACAAACGCGCAAACCGCGCGTTTCACCCGATGGATACAGTGCTGGAATTTAAAAGCGGAGATAAAACCGCGAAGGTCGGCGGCGGCTCATTTGCGGTAATCGCAGGGCCGTGTTCGGTGGAAAGCCGGGAACAGCTTGTCTCTGTCGCCGAGGCTGTTAAAAAATCCGGCGCGGCGTTTCTACGCGGCGGCGCTTTTAAGCCGAGAACAAGCCCCTACAGTTTTCAAGGCATGGGCTGCGAGGGCATCGATCTTCTTGTCGAAGCGAAAAAAGCGACAGGCCTGCCGATTGTCACAGAGTTGATGGAAATAAGCCAGCTTGAATTATTTGAAGATGTCGACATGATCCAGGTAGGCGCGCGGAATATGCAGAATTTCAATTTGTTAAAAGAACTCGGGCGCAGTAAAAAACCAATCCTGTTAAAACGCGGAATGGCTTCCACAATGACAGAATTATTAATGGCAGCCGAATATGTCATGGCGGGCGGAAACAGCCGGATTGTGTTATGCGAACGCGGCATCCGCGGCTTTGACAACTTTACGCGTAACATTCTTGATCTCGCGATTGTTCCCGCGCTTAAGAAAAAAACACATCTTCCCGTCATTGTCGATCCAAGCCACGCTACAGGCCTTTCATGGATGGTTCCCGCCATGTCAAAAGCCGCCATCGCCTCGGGAGCCGACGGCATCATCGTCGAAGTTCACAATGACCCCGAACACGCACTCTGCGACGGCGAGCAGTCGTTAACGCCTGAAAAGTTTGAAAACCTGATGGGTGTTCTCCGAAAATACGCGGAGATAGAAGGGAAAACGATATAACAAGTTTTATGAGAAATATTGAAGACTGCACTATCGGCATTACCGGGCTTGGTTTGATGGGCGGCGCTATTGCAAAAGCGCTCAGGACGCAATGCGGCGTTACGCAGGAGCGGCTTCTTGCCTGCGATAAAGACAGCGAAACACTGAACGCGGCTTTTAAGACAGAGCTAATCGGCAGAGGTTATGACACCGGCGGCGCAGGGGAGATGCTTGCGTTATGTGACATTGTGTTTCTGTGCCTGAACCCTTCGTCGATACTTCGTTTTCTTGATCAATGGAAGGATTCATTTAAAAACGGCTGCCTTATTACCGATATCGCCGGAACCAAGGAGAGCATCGCGGCGGCGGCCGAAAAATTCTGCGCGTACAGAAAGAACGCCGCGTCATCGTCCGTATCTGCGTCTACATTCATGGACGGCGGCATTGATTTTATACCGGGGCATCCGATGGCAGGCGCGGAAAAAGGCGGCTTTAAAAATTCCGATCTTTGTAATTTCAATCTAAAAAATTATATACTTACGCCCATTTCGTGTAACAAACCTGAGAATATGGAACTCCTGCAAAAGCTAATCCGCAAAATGGGTTTTTCCCGCGTTACAGAGGTAACTCCGCAGGAACATGATCGTAAAATCGCGTTCACAAGCCAGCTCTGCCATGTGATAGCCGCCGCGTTAATCGACTGCGAAAACGACATGGAAATTACCCGTTTCGGCGGCGGCAGTTTTGAAGACCTTACGCGGATCGCCATGTTAAACGCTCCGATGTGGACGGAGCTTTTCACTGAAAACCGCGCCGCGCTTCTTGCGCGTATCGATCAATTTGAAAAAAGTCTTGACGATTTAAAAACGCTGATTAGCGGCGATAACACTGAAGCGCTGGAAAAAAGACTTACGCTTGTAAGGGACCGCCGTACCGCGATGAGTAATAAATAAATTTATACCTATTGACAAGATAAAATTAACTAACTATTCTGCTTATCAACATACTATGTAAAGAGGATAATATGTCTAATTTTAAATTTGAGACAATTCAAGTTCACGCGGGACAGGAAAACCCCGATCCGGCGACAGACGCGAGGGCTGTACCGATATATCAGACAACATCTTATGTCTTTCCAAATTCCAAATCCGCTGCGGATCGTTTCGCTCTGACAGAGGCCGGGAATATCTACACAAGAATCATGAACCCGACATGGGATGTATTCGAGAAGCGGATCGCCGCTCTTGAAAAAGGCGTTGCCGCGCTTGCGCTTGCATCGGGAGCCGCCGCCACAACATACGCGGTTCAGAACATCACAAGGGCAGGAGATCATATCATATCTGACAATCAAATCTACGGCGGCACTTACAATCTGTTCGCGAACACGTTCAAAGACATGGGTATAGAGACAACATTTATCGATGGAAGCGATCCGGCTAATTTTGAAAAAGCGGTAAAACCTAACACAAAGGCGCTGTTCTTTGAAACGCTCGGCAATCCCAATTCGACAATAATAGACATTGAAGCGGTCGCCGCCATAGCGCATAAAAACGGCATTCCCCTAATTGTAGATAATACATTCGCCACTCCGTACGCGTTGAACCCAATTGAGTACGGCGCGGATGTTGTAATTCATTCGGCGACCAAATTCATCGGAGGCCACGGCACGACAATCGGCGGCGTAATCGTAGACAGCGGAAAATTTAACTGGGCGCAGAATGATAAATTCCCGGGACTATCAAAACCAAATCCAAGTTACCACGGCGCGGTATTTACAGCCGTCGCGGGAAACCTCGCGTACATTATTAAAGCGCGTACTACTCTGTTACGCGACACCGGTTCAGCTCTGTCGCCGTTTAACGCGTTTTTGCTTTTGCAGGGCATTGAAACATTATCGCTTCGCGTTGAGCGCCATGTGTTTAACGCGCTTAAGGTAGTAGATTACCTTAAAAATCATCCGCAGGTGGAAAAAGTGAATCACCCGTCGTTAGCTGAACACAGGGATAATAAATTGTATAAAAGGTATTTCCCGAACGGCGTTGGATCAATTTTCACATTCCAGATAAAAGGTGACGCGGATAAAGCCAAGAAATTCACGGAAGAGTTAAAACTTTTTTCGCTTCTCGCCAATGTCGCGGATGTTAAATCGCTTGTTATTCACCCGGCCAGCACCACTCATTCGCAGATGAGCGAAAAGGAACTGCTTGAAGGCGGAATAAAGCCGAATACAATCCGTCTTTCAATCGGAACAGAACATATCGACGATATAATCGCTGATCTTAAACAGGGTTTCGAGGCAGTAAAATAGAAAGCAAAATCAAGAGGCATTTGCGCAGAACGTATCTGCCATTTGCCGGTACTTTTATTGGTTCACCTTTTTAAAATATTCTAGCTTTTTATTGCGGATAACGCCGTGAGCGCTTTTTGTAAAACAGAACGCGGGCAGGCGGTGTTCATCCGTTGAAATCCGCTTCCCCCCTTTCCGAACATGGTTCCGTCGTTAAACCACAATTTTGTTTTTTTGATGATTGCCGCGTTAAGCTCCTCCGATGACAGACCAAGCCCGCGGCAATCAAGCCACGCTAAATATGTTCCCTCGGGTTTTACAAGTTTAATTTCTGGGACATTGGTTTTTAAAAAATTATCCAACATTGAAATGTTATCTGCAATATAACAAATCAGTTCATCAAGCCATCCGCCTCCGCCTGAGTACGCCGCTTCGCAGGCGATAAGCCCCATAATATTGGACTGGCTCAAACCGCAGATATTATATTCACGTTTAAAAGAACTGCGAAGCTTTTCGCTGGATATAAAAATATTCGCGTGATTTAACCCCGCGAGATTAAATGTTTTTGACGGAGCGGTACAAGTAATTGTAATGTCCGCGAAACGTTCATCAAGACCCGCGAACACAAGATGTTTGTTAGGTGAAAATATAATATCCTGATGAATTTCATCCGAGATTACAGTTACGCCGTAACGCAGGCATAATTCTCCCATTCGAACAAGTTCATCGCGCGTCCATACTCTGCCCGCGGGATTATGCGGATTGCATAAAATAAAAAGTTTCGCGTTTTTTATTTTATTTTCAAAATCATCAAAGTCGATTGTGTAGCGGCCTCCGCTGTAAAGCAGTTCATTAACAAGCGGCGTACGCCCGGTTTTTAACGCCGCGGAACTAAAAGGATAGTACACAGGCTGCTGAATAAGAACAGCGTCACCGGGTTCGGTAAAAGCGCGTACAGCAAGGTACAAGGCGTTGACAACCCCCGGCGTCATGATAAGCCAGTCTTTTTGAACTTCCCAGTTAAAACGGTTTTTAAACCATTCGCGGACGGCGGAATAATACGCCGCGCCGGGTTCACTGTAACCGAAAATCCCGTGCCGTGCTCGTGAAACAAGCGCCTCCTGTACGCACACAGGAGCCGCGAAATCCATATCGGCTACCCACATAGGAAGCGCGTCTTCCGGCATTCCCCGCGACGCAGGATCGAATTTAATGCTGTATGTATTTTTTCTGTCTATAACAGCGTCAAAATTAAATTTCATTTAACGCTCTCAACCGCCTGTTTAAGATCATCAATTATATCCTGCGCAGATTCAAGACCGACAGACAGGCGCAGTAAACGGCCGTCTATGCCGCGCGCTTCCCTTTCGTTCTGAGGAACATCGGCATGGGTCTGCAATATGGGATAGGTAATAAGACTTTCTGTGCCGCCGAGGCTTTCGGCGTATTTGATAATCTTTACATTTTCCAGAATCTTTTTCGCGGTTTCTTCGCTGTCTACGGTAAAAGAGAGCATCCCGCCGAAGCCGCTTGCCTGACGGCAGGAAATTTCATAATCAGGATGATCTTTAAGACCTATATAATAAACTTTTANAACTTTGCTCTGCGTTGTAAGCCATTGAGCCGCGGCCATNGCGTTTTTATCGTGGCGTTCCATTCTTACCGCCAAAGTTTTAATTCCGCGGATGATAAGGAAACTGTCAAAAGGCGAAAGACCGCCGCCGGTTGTTTTCGCGATAAAACGAATCTTTTCAGCCAGGTTATCATCTTTTACAGTTAACATTCCCGATATTGTGTCGTTATGGCCGCCAAGATATTTAGTGCCGCTGTGCAGAACAACATCCGCGCCCAGCAGCAGAGGCTTTTGAAAAATCGGGGTTAAAAAAGTGTTATCGACAATTAACAGAAGGTTTTTAGATTGAGTAATCCGCGCTATCGCGGCGATATCCACAACATTCATCATCGGGTTAGTCGGAGTCTCAATAAAAACGGCCTTTGTGGCGGAAGTAATTTTCTCGGAAATCTCTTGTGCATTTTTCGCGTAAGAAAATTTAAGTCCGTTCTTTTCCGATATATGCGTAAAGAGGCGGAAGGTGCCGCCGTATAAATCATACGAAGCGATAATATGATCGCCTGGTGAAAATAATTCCATAAAAACCGAAACAGCAGCCATGCCGGAAGAAAACGCGATTGTCTGCGTTCCTCCTTCAAGCGCGGAAATGACATGCTCAAGATGCTCCCTGGTCGGGTTTTGCGAACGCGAGTAATCGAACCCCGTGCTTCGCCCGACGCCCGGATGGGCAAAAGTGGAAGACGCGAAAATCGGAACTGAGACAGCGCCGGTCGTATCGTAGGTTTTACCGCATCCATGTACGCAAATTGTGCTGATATCCATAACTGAATAATACTATATGTATAATATGTATTCAAGCCTTCCGCCATGTCTGCAAACTTTTTAAAAAATTTGATAATCCTATTGACAAAATCCGTTTAATTCGGTAATACTTAGTATACACATAAGTATTATGGGTTATATTCATTCAAGAATGGAGTTGTATTATGAAAGCGGAAAAAATCACAGATCTTATTGGGAATACACCGATTGTAAAACTCAATAAAATAAACAGCGGAGGCGCATCTGTTTACGTNAAACTGGAGAGCTTTAATCCGATGCACAGCGTCAAAGACCGCATCGCNCTNGCGATGATCGAAGCGGCCGAGAAAGACGGAAGCCTTAAACAAGGGTCGGTTATCATTGAGCCGACAAGCGGCAACACAGGCATAGGTCTTGCTTTTGTCGCGGCGGTGAAGGGGTACAGGGTAATTTTCACAATGCCCGAAACCATGAGCATTGAGAGGCGGAAGCTGCTTAAGGCGCTCGGAGCGGAACTTGTTCTGACAGAAGGCGCGAAAGGTATGAAAGGCGCTATCGCGAAAGCTGAAGAACTTGCGTCTCAAACACCCGGTTCGCTTATACCGCAGCAGTTCAATAACCCCGCGAACCCGGCAGTACACGAAAAAACGACAGGCCCCGAGATATGGAATGATACCGACGGAAAAATTGATATTCTTATCGGCGGAGTAGGAACAGGCGGAACGTTAAGCGGCGCAGGAAAATATCTCAAAGGAAAAAAAGCGTCGGTAAAGGTAGTCGCCATAGAGCCTTCAGCTTCGCCGGTTTTATCCGGCGGTCAGCCCGGCCCTCACAAAATACAAGGCATCGGCGCAGGTTTTGTTCCGCAGGTTTACGACTCAAATGTAATTGATGAAGTATATCAAACCGATGATGTTAAAGCCGGTGCGGCGGCAAGGAAACTCGCAAAAGAGGAAGGCATACTTGCCGGTATTTCCTCAGGCGCNATTCTCGACGCCGCGCTTGAAATCGCCAAAAGGCCGGAAAANAACGGCAAAACCATTGTCGCGGTTCTCCCCGATACAGGCGAACGTTATCTGTCAACTTGGCTGTGGGAAGAAGCTTAAGTTTCGTTTAACGTTTACATTCNAGAAAATTTTTAATTATCAGTTTGCCGTCCGGGGTCAATATCGACTCCGGATGAAACTGNACGCCGTACACNGGATATTCTTTATGGCTTACCGCCATGATTTCTCCCTCGGCGGAGATGCTGTCACCGCTTCCTGTCCACGCGGTAATTTTCAGCGCGTCAGGTAATGTCGATTTAATTCCCGCGAGTGAATGATAACGCGCCGCTTGTATAACATCAGGCATACCTTTAAATAACGCGTCGTTTCTGTCAAGCGTTACCTGCGATGATTTTCCGTGCATCAATTTTGCCGCGTAAGATACAGTCCCGCCGAACGCCTCGAAAATCGCTTGATGTCCAAGGCATATTCCAAGAACCGGAATAATGGAATAAAGTTTTTTAATCAATTCAACGCAGATACCGGCATCAGACGGTTTTCCAGGCCCCGGAGAAATTACAATGCGTTCAGGCATTAGGCGTTTTATTTCTTCCACGCTTAAAGCGTCGTTACGCGCAACTTTAATATCAGGATTTATCGATCCGATAAGCTGATACAGATTGTAGGAAAAACTGTCATAATTATCAATTAAGAGTATCATTCAATTCCTCCAGATGATAATTTAAGCGCGTTCATCACAGCCGCGGATTTATTTACGCACTCCTGATACTCGGACTCAGGATTACTGTCGGCGACAATACCCGCTCCGCTTCTGACAAAAACTTTGCTGTTTCTCTTGTACACAATTCTGATGGCAATGCAGGTGTCCATGTTGCCTGTAAGATCAAGGTACCCAATCGCGCCGCCATAAATGCCGCGTTTGTTTTTCTCCTGCTCGTTAATAATCTGCATCGCGCGAATTTTCGGCGCGCCGGAAAGGGTTCCCGCGGGAAGCACAGCGTTAACCGCGTCAAGCCCGGTATTGCCATCGCATATTTCGCCGCACACCGTGGAGCCGATGTGCATAACGTGAGAAAAACGCAGGATAGACAGATATTTTTCCACCTTAACGCTTCCAAACCTGCTGATTTTTCCAAGATCATTCCGTCCAAGATCTACAAGCATGTTGTGTTCGGCAAGTTCTTTCTCATCCGCGAGCAGTTCTTTCTCAAGAGCAATGTCTTCTTCGTAAGTCTCTCCGCGTTTTCGCGTTCCAGCAAGCGGATAGGTAAACAATTTTCCGTTATGCAATTTAACGAGCGTTTCCGGCGACGCTCCGGCGATTTCAAGGTTGCTGCCGGAAAAATAAAACATATACGGCGAAGGATTTATCGTCCGCAATACGCGGTAGGTGTCAAAAATGCTTCCTTCAAAATCGGCTTCATAACGGTTTGACAACACCACCTGAAAAATATCGCCTTCTTTTATATGATCTTTCGCCTTCTTTACCATCTGGCAATATTCATCTTTTGTAAACAATGGTTTAAAATCAGACTTTACAGCCGGAACAGGAGTTTGCGCGTAACATCCGGTTTTTATCAGTTTTTTAATGTTTTCAAGCTGAGTTTTTCCTTTTTCATACTCATTTTCAATGTTATTTGTTTTTATGTTAACAATTAAAATGATTTTTTGTTTGTAATTATCAAAGGCGATCACTTTATCGAAAAGCATTAGATCGACATCGTTAAAACATTCTTCGTCGGCCGCGTTCAATTTCAGCGTTGGTTCGCAATACTTGGCGTAATCATACGCGAAATAGCCGACAAGCCCGCCTGTAAACGGAGGAAGGTAATCAAATTTGATGCTTTTGTATTGATTTAAAATCTCTTGAATTTGTTTATTGGGATTGCTGGTTTGGAATGATCTTGTTTCCGTTGAATTGATTTTCATCGCGCCGTTTAAGCAGGTAATTTCCAGTACGGGATCAAATCCTAAAAAAGTGTACCTTCCCCACGTCTTGTTGTCTTCCGCGCTTTCGAGAATAAAACAATGTTTGCTTACGTTCATGAGTTTTTTTAACACATCAATGGGCGTAACCATGTCAGCGTATATTTCTTCGCCGAGCGGTATTACATTGTATTGTTTTTGTTCAGTAATACATTTTGCTTCATCCAACGAAGGCTTAATCATTTAAGATGTCTCCCCTTTTTTAACCGCGAACCACACAAACTAACACAAACTTTTGGTTTGTGTAGTATGCGGTAATTATTTTCAAATAATTTTTTTCTCTATCACCGCGCGGATTTTCAACTCTTCCATGAGCGAGGCGAACTGAGCCAAATCGAGCGATTGAGCGCCGTCGCATAACGCTTTCGCGGGGTTGTTATGCGCTTCTATCATCAAGCCGTCAGCGCCTACAGCGAGAGCCGCCTTCGCGAGCGGCGGCACAAGGCTCCTTGAACCTGAAGCGTGGCTTGGATCAACAATAACAGGCAGATGCGATTTCTGCTTGATAACCGCTACGGCTGAAAGATCAAGCGTGTTACGCGTCATTGTTTCAAAAGTGCGGATTCCGCGCTCGCACAGAACTACTTCCGGGTTACCGGACGAAACAATGTACTCGGCGCTCATCAATAATTCCTCAATCGTATTCGCAAGACCGCGTTTTAACAGCACCGGTTTTTTTAATTTACCGACAACTTTTAAAAGATCGTAGTTCTGCATATTCCTCGCGCCGATTTGTACCATATCAATATCTTCAAATAAATCAACCTGAGTCTGATTCATTATCTCTGAAACAATCGGCAACCCTGTTTCTTTTTTCGCAAGGCGGAGCATTTCAAGACCCTCGGCTTGTTTCCCCTGAAAGGCATACGGCGAAGTTCTCGGCTTAAACGCGCCGCCGCGAAGAACCCTCGCGCCGCTTGATTTTACGTTATGTGCAATTTCTAGAATCTGCTCGCCGCTTTCTACGGAACAGGGACCCGATATAACCGTAAAGAAGCCCTCACCGATTGACGCGCCGCCGACCTTTACAATCGTATCATCTTCGCGGACCGTCCTGTTTACCGCCTTGAACTGCTCGGTGATTCTCTTTCCAAAGTCAATAATATCATTGGTTTCAACAACATGATCCAGATCGACAGTCATCGTGTTTCCGATCAGGCAGACAGCCGTATGCTCTGTTCCGATGCTGTAAATTGTGGAAAAACCTTTCTGCTCCCATTCCGCGATAAACTTATCAATTTTCTCTTTTGACACATGAGGTTTCAGTACGAAAACCATTTTAATCTCCTTGACCGTATTATATAAAAAAAACGAAAATATGTCAGTAATTAAAAAAGTATATTTTTACCGCTGAATCTATTCGATGATTTTTAAAATCGACTTCACCGTATGATCAGGATCCGCTTCCTCTTCAATGACGAAATCGCTCCACGCTTCATACAGATGCAGCCGCTGTTTCGCGAGCGTTTCAATTCCCACACTGCCGGAGAGTGGACGTCCTTCGGTAACCAGCCCGGACAAC
>WQRT01000093.1 GCA_009786625.1 Treponema sp. | reverse complement strand
AAAAAACCCTGTTCCCATACTGCTTTTCTTTTTTTCAACACATATAATAATGCCCCTTGCGGCTCTTGGATCTTCATCAGTTTTATTTAATAATCCCGAAGTTATTACTGGGTTTGTGCTTTTATTCGCAGGTCCCACCGCGGTTTCAGGTTTTATCTGGGTTGTTATCTTTAAAGGAGACAAGGCGCTGAGCCTTACTTTAATCCTTATAGATACATTGCTCGCTCCGGCTGTTGTTCCCGCGACAATTTCCATTTTAATGGGAGCAAAAGCCGAGATGGACATGAGCGGGATAGCGGTCTCGCTGTGCTTTATGGTTGTAATTCCGACAATCATCGCTGTGGCGATTAACGAAATAAGCAGAGGAAAGATCCCAAAGATGATTTGCCCGGCGTTTGATCCGTTCGCGAAGCTGTGCCTGATAACGGTAATCGCTGCTAACTCTTCCGCCGTGGCGCATATTCTTAAGTTTAACGATCTTCTTATCTGGGGAATGGCGCTGTTGTGCGTTTGCCTTACTACAACTGGTTTTATACTCGCGCGTCTTAGCGGCATAGCGGGCAGGTTCAGCGATCAGAAATGCGCCTCCTTAGTTCTTGCGGGAGGCTTACGTAACAACAGCGCGGTTATGACAATCGCTGTCGCGTTCTTCCCGGAAGCCGCCGTCATTCCCGGTGTATTGAGTATTTTATTTCAGCAGACAGTAGTAGCGATAGTGGGAAAAATATTAATTAAAAAACACGGCTAATCAAGGTTATTCCGAAACTTCAATTTTTGGAAAAGGTTCAATCGTTAAATGAAATTCTAAGTACGGATTCATCCAAAATAAAAACTACCTTACCCTGTGATAAAAGGCGGCGGTTTTCTTCCGAGGAGATGATTAAAAGCGCGTCGCTTCTTTCTATGATCAAATCTGTGGGCTTTATACCGAATACACCGCGCGCGAAAATACGAAGAGGCCTGTCACCTACAGTCTGCCTTAGCTGATCCGAAAGACCGGACGGGTTATTTGCAAAAATGTTCTGTAATGTCGAATAACGTACCATGGTGTTTATGTTTAAATCAAGCATACTGCGATCGTAAATAAGATTCATGTCACTGTCCCAAATTTTCGGGAAAAGGCAGGGAACAGGAAGCGTAGATCTTCTCATTCCGTGGATGGGAAGGCTTTCAGAAGCTATGACTATAATGCCTGTGTAAGCGGGAGATGATACAGGGTTCAATGTTCTAACAATCGGCGCAGGACTGCTTCGGCGTAAAAGCGGGGAACTGACGCTTGAAAGAGAAATTGTCCATGAGGCGAACATTTGGCGCATATCAGAGCGTATCGCGGGAGGTATTGAATCTGCCTGCGAGGCGAGCATATCAACATCGGCTGCGCTGAATTCTCCCCTTGATATCAAATCCGCGATAGTTGATGAAGAATCCGCCTGTATCGCGGTAATGCCCGGTCTGATCAAATTGAAATAACCGGCGTTTAAAATTGATTCGCCCTGTGTTCTTCCGGTCGGGAGTCTCAAACCCGCGGATTCCAAATCAAGCGTAACCTCCGCGCTGAGCAGCATTGATGTCCAATCAATGGAACTGGTAATCCCAAGCCGCGCCTGCGAAAAAACGGATGTTACCATAAAAAAGAATAAAANTANNAAAGTAAATTTCTTCATAAACTAACCCCTAACCACTAAACCCTATCCCCTATCCCCTAACTACCTAGTCAATTATCGGCACTCTTAGGGTTCTTCCTTCGCGCAGAATTTGATTTATCTCCATTCCGTTCGCTCCGGCAAGCGCTTCCGGATCAACGCCGTACCTTCTGCTCAGCGACCATAAAGTCTCGCCTCTTTGGACAACATGGTTTCCGTTGAAATTGACAGCCGAAGCCGCAGGAGTGTGCGCGGCTGCGGGGGGAGGAGCCGGTGTGTTTGCCGACGCCGGAATCAGAACCCTTTCCCCGATTTGAAGGTATCGGTTTGAAATCCCCGGGTTATGCTGTTCAATCATATCGACTGACATATTGTAATACCTCGACATCGACCAGAGTGTATCACCCTGATGCACAGTATGGTAATAATGGCGGATCAAAGGTAAATCGTTCCTTTGCAGGGTCTGCGTGACGCGTTCAAGGTATTCCGCCGGGATTTTAAGCCTGTAGCCGCTGTCCATAGGGCTTATTCCATGCAGGAGTTCGGCGTTCAGGCGGCGCAGCAGATCCCTCCCTATGTTGAGTTCATCCGAGAGCATATCGATGGATATCTGGCGCGGAAGCGAAACGGTAGTCCATTCAATATTATCATGCCACACATTAAGGCCGTATCTCCTCGGCTGGGAAATAATATACACAGCGGCGATCAATTTGGGGACGTAATGAATTGTCTCCTGTCTCAGTTCACCTCTTGCGCATAATTCCCAGTAATTCCCCCTTCCTGTTCTGCGGATAGTCCGCGTAATATCGCCGAGCCCTGAGTTATATGCCGCAAGCGCGAGTTCCCAGTTTCCAAGGACACCGTAATTATCCTGAAGCTTCTGCAACGCGCCTAATGTCGATTTAACAAAATCACGCCTCTCGTCAATAAGATCTGTTACTCTCATATTGAAAGGCGCGATGCTGTTCGTCATGAATTGCCACAACCCCGCCGCGCCTGATCTGCTTCTTGCCGTTATTACAAAGCCCGATTCGATTACAGGAAGGAAGGCAATCTCTGGCGGCAAATTTCTTCGGGCAATCTCCTCCCGGATAAACGGCAGATATATGCTCCCCCGCTCCAAAGCCGCGTTAAGCGACGCGATTCCGTGCGGGCTTGTGTACTGCGCGATATAGTGTTTTGTCAAAGCATGATCCAGCGACTGTTGAGTGACCAGTGCGGAGTTACTGATCAGCGCAGAGTTAGCAGTGATTAGTGATGAATGTGCGGCGGCTGATGTTGCTTGCGGCGGGATTGTCCGCAACGGTCTGCCGCTTTCAATTTGCGCTTCGGCTGCGCTGATACCGATAATCAGTAATGAAACAACAAGACTGACATTTTTTAATTGTCTGAATGCGGCCACCTAGAATTTTTCTCCATAATAGATTCCGGCCCATTCCCATGTTCCATGTATATCGGGATCCTGCGGGAAGTAAATTTTTCTGAAGTAGAGGTACCATGTGTTAAGCGACTGCGCCCATCCTGTTGTTCTTAAAAATGCTTCGGTGGCGTTTGATGATTCATCGAGAGTCGGCGAGAACCTGATGCGGTTACCGTACATGAACAGAGCAAGGTTGAACCTCGCCATTCCGATTTCGTCGGTTTCCACCTGTTCCCATGAACGCGCGAAAAAGTTGACCTTTGCCTGATACTGCATCAACGTGCGGACATTNCCCGAATCAAGGGCTGCCTGAACAGANGCGACCAGCGCGTTCAAACTNGGGAATGTCCAGTCTTTGGGAGACCTGCTGAAATCGACAAGCTGCCTCGCGTATCTGTCGGCATTCGGAAACCCGGTGATGACCGCTCCCGTAAAAGGCAGGTAATTTGTATAAGCCGCAAGAGCGCTGTTCCAGTCGCCGACTCTCTCGCATGCCTGCCCGAGCATGAAATACGATGTACCTAAATCAATCTTGTCGGAAAATCTTAATATCAATTCCCTGTAATACCAAACCTGGCGTTCAGGATCATTATTCAGATTGATAAGATTCCTCAAGCAGATAAGGTGGATCGATTCATTGTTAATTAATAAATCAGGGTAGTTCATTAAGATTAAATCAAAATAAAGCGCGGCAATCGTTTCCGATCCAAGCTGAATGTGGGCGTACGCGATCATCAGAAAATAATAACCGTTGTAAGGATCCTCGGGATGGTTTACCGCTCTTTCGCTTAAAAAATGAATCAGTCTTTCATAATCGCCGATTCTCGCAAAGCTGCCGGCAATTTCCCTGACAACGGCAAATTCGCTTTCGCTGCCCGCTTCTTCGGTTTCTAAAAGGTTAAAAAGTTCAAGCAAATCTTCTCTTTCCTGCTGCGAGCCTGTAATGTAATACTGGACGGTTCCCTGACGATCCGCGTTAGTTTCCCTGTTAAAGAAATTTAAAACATTTTCGCATGATGTGAAAATAAGGAAAAAAGCGCATAAAAAGGCGGCTTTCTTAAAAAAAACGAGTTTTTTTCTTCTATCCATTGTTAATGATACTACCATTGTGTTACTATTTTGTATATATCGTTTTTATCTTTATACCATATTGATGGAAAGCCGAAAGTGAGTCTAATAGGTGTGAACCGCGTCCTTATATATATTTTTTCCACGCTTGTCATTCTGGCTTGTATGCCGGCGCCTGTTTTTGCCGGGCCGTCACGGGAAGAGACCGCCCCCCCTGTTGAGACTCATGACCGTCCGCAGGTTTCAGGCGGCCTTGTGGAGGAAATTCGCGGNTTAACCGAAACCGGCATTTTATCGTCAATGCTTCAGGCAATCGAGTTGATNCGTTCAAGNGATTTAANCACNGCAGAATTCGGCAGAATGATGACCGGCATTAATGTGCTTTTAATCAGGCTGGTTTATCCCGATTCACCCGCAAGGCTTCCTGAAATCGATCTTCCGCAGACGTATAATTATACCCGCATAATCAGGGAATCCGAGAGGGGAAATTATTTGCGCCCCTCGGAAAACTCAACAGATTTTTTTGAACACATTCTGCCTTTCTTAGCAGTTCCATCACATATCGAAGCGGCAACGGCGGTTAATATTTTTAGAGACCTGGAAAAAGCGGGAGAGTTAAGCGCCGCATCCGTGCTGCCGGCTTATTTTCGCGGCGTTCTTTATGAACGGCTTCATCAGTTTGAGCAGGCGGATGAAGCGTTTAGACAGGTTCTTGTAATTTCCGCTGAATGTTATCCGGCGCAAACAGGCATCGCGAGAATTAAAAGATTGACAGGACACGCGCAGGAAGCCGCTCAAATTTTAAATGATTTGATGACGCGTTACCCTGACAGCAGGGAGATTAAAAGGCAGCTTGCAATCACGCTCTTTGAACTGCACGAGACTACGAGAGCCATGCCGATGATAGACGAAATTCTGCAAGCTGAACCTAGAAACGGCGATTTCATTTTAATGAGAGCCTCTATTCTGATAGAACAAGGGCAGTTTACACAGGCGAATACCGCACTCGATAATTACGCGTCAATCAACCCCAATAACAGATCGTATCTGTTTATGAGAGCAAGAGTGCAGGCAGAGGGAAACCGGAACCGCGAGTCGGCGCTTAATTACCTTCGTTCCATCTTCCGCACCAATCCCGATGATGAGGCGGCGCTTATCCTTGCGGTAACCCTTCTTATGGAATCACAGCGGGAAGCCGACTTGACCGAAGGAAGACAGCTTTTAGAACGCCTTCAAAGAATTTCAGGCTCTTCCGTAGATGTTCTTTCCCTAAGCATTAGAGACGCTGTAAGCCGCGAAAGCTGGCAGCAAGCGCAGGGTTTTTTAAACCGCATACTCGCTGTGCGCCGATCCGATCAGGATTTAAACGACGGTTATCAGATTGAAAGAGGTTTAGGGAACAACGCGAGGGCTTTAACCTTCGCGCGGGAATTGTACGAAAGGGATAACACCAACAATGAATACGCCGTTATCTACGCAGCCTCGTTAATTGACAACGGCAGAAGGGATGAAGCGTCGCGNCTTCTGGAAAGCCGNTTTAATTCCGCCGGCAGTTCAGCNTTAAGAAGCCGGTATTATTATCTGCGGAGCCGNTTGCAGTCAAACGAAGATTCGGCGTTAAGCGATCTGCGTTCAAGCCTTTTTGAAGACCCGCGCAACCTTGACGCTCTGATAGCCATGTTTGAGATCTACCACAGGCGCCGCGAGGAACGCCGCGCGGTACATTACCTGAGACAAGCTCTAGCGATTGCTCCCGATCACCCTGTTTTGCGCCGCTATGAAAGGGAATACGCTTCTTTACTGGGTAGAAATTGACATTACGCGGCATCAATTCACGCTACGGCATATTGCATATTCGCATATTTTTTACTAAAATGCTAACCATAGTATGAGTGAAAAACGCGGTAAAAGCCCCGGCGGCGAATTTATCACATTTTCAATCGGCGCGAAGCTGATTACCATAATTTCCCTTCTTGTTCTTTTTTCGCTTGGAGCGATAACGCTTCTTGTTTCATATATGGTAAGACAGGATCTTGAAGTTACCGCCGAAGAAAATAATTTTGAGATCAACCGCCGCACGGCATCCGAAACCGAGTATACGCTTTTAGGCGTAAGGTCTAACGCGCAGGTACTTATTCAGATAATTAACACGGCAGGAGCCGGCAGTGAAATCGCGAATCACGCGGCGCGGTATTATTTTGAACAAAACAAGCAGATAGCGGCTCTTGTTTTTCCCATACCGGGACAGTCTGAGTACTTTCTTTTAAGCCCGTCGTTTTTCACATCGAGGGAGCTGGAAACATCTCTTGTGGAATCATATTACACGCAAAATCGTTCTTATTATCAACGGGCGAAAGCGGGAGAATCAATTTTCCTGAATGCCACGCCTTTTTTCTCCGCTCATCACCTTCTTGCTTTATTCTTCCCGATGCAGGGAGGAGAAGCTGTTTCAATTTTGTTCGCTCCTGATAATCTGAACGACAGTTACAGTTCAAGCCTGAACCAGTCATTCCTCATTAATGGCGACGGCGATATATTGATACACCCGGACTTTGAGCTTGTTAGAGCATCCGCCAATATTGCAAGCCGTGATTATATACGCAGCATACGCGAAGAAGCGGTGCGTAATATGCAGGATCTGTACGAAAATGAAGGCGTTAAATTTTACGCCGCGTTTACCAAGCTCAGCATCGGCGCGTCAATCACGATTACAAGCATTGAATACAATCTTTTGTTTGAGGGAATAAACGCGACAACGCGCCGCAATTTATACCTGACTGCCGCCGTCTTGTTTCTTTCGATACTTTTTATCTGGTTCTTCGCTAAATCAATTTCTGTCGCTCTCCAAACTCTCGCCGAAGCCGCAAGTAAAATTGAGAGCGGTAATTTTAAACTTGATTTAAAACCTAAAAGCCGCGATGAGATAGGGTATTTAACCACGAGCTTCCAGCGGATGAGCACGGCTTTGCATATTTTCGGACGTTTTACAAACCGAGAAATCGCGGTAAAAGCGATGCGCGGCGAAATTAAGCCAGGCGGCCTTCCCAAACACGCGACTGTATTTTTCTCGGATATCCGCGGCTTTACCGAAAAATCGGAAAATTTTACAAATCATTTCGGCAGGGACGCGCCGGATAAAATCGTCCATTGGCTGAACAGTTATTTTACACAGATGGTTGACTGCGTGGAAAAAACAAACGGCGTTGTGGACAAATTTATCGGTGACGCTGTTATGGCTCACTGGGGCACGGCTTACAGCGCGGGAAGCCCGGCGAAAGACGCGTTTAACTGCGTTAAAGCGGCTTTAATGATGAGAAAAGCGCTTTTAATCCTTAATAAGAGCCGTCACGCGGATGATCCCGGTGATCCGCCTATTCAAATCGGCGCGGGAATCAATACGGGAATTGTAACGGCGGGGCAGCTTGGATCCGATCTCCGCATGGAATACACCGTTATAGGAGATCCTGTTAATCTCGCGTCAAGAATCGAATCTTTAAATAAACCCCTTGGCACTGACATATTAATTTCCGAAGATACATGGAACATGGTAAAACATTTATTTATAACCGAGGAAATGCCGTCCGTTACCGTAAAGGGAAAAGAAAAACCTGTGCGTATTTTTGCTGTTGTAAATCATGTTTCANTTACAGCGGGTCCCAGGACTTTAGCGGAGGTAAGGCAGCTTTTAGGTCTTAAGACGCCTAATGCNTCCAATATAGACCTTGACAAGGAAGAATTGAAATACAAGATCAGCGTTTAATAATGTTTTTTTGCGGCGGGCAGTGCGGAATTTGAATAAGCTGCTTTGGGAGTTTTTGGTATTCGATGAGTGATTTGCATNTAACGGAGAAAACAGACAGAAAATCTCATGTGCGGCCTTCGGATGTATTTGTCGTTATCTTCTGCGTTTGCGGAATGGGCGCGAGTTTATATCTGTTTCAGCAGGATCTTTTTACCACATTCAATTCACAAAATATGGTTCCTGCCGGAACCGTTACAATAAAATACAATACAGTTCAGCGCCGTCTCGCGGACAGGGTCGCTTGGGACAGGCTTTTTGATCAATCACCCGTTTACAACGGAGATGTTATACGCATTGCGCGTTCTTCCGGCGCGGTTCTTGATATAGAAGAAAATAATATCGAGTTAGGTGAAAACACCCTGATACGCATTCAAAGAAACTCAGGCGCCGCGCAAATCGACTTTTTTTCAGGCGGCATTAATATTTCTTCGACAAGTGAAAGCGGCGTAATTTTTGTTTCAATGGGGGACAGGGTAATNGAAGCGTCTCCCGGAGCCGTTTTCAGCGCNTCTTCCGGGGATGAAGGANTTATATTGCGCGTAACGGANGGAAGCGCTCAGGTTACGCGTGACGGAAGAGTGGAAGAAATCTCCGCGGGTACCATAATCGCNGAAGACGCGCAGGGCAATGTCGTGCTGGAACCGATGGCCGCTGTTTCCGCGCCGCGGCCTAATGCCCGTTATCTGAAACANGAAGGCCGTCCGCTTAATGTGCCGTTTTCNTGGTCAAGAATTAATCTGCGCTCCTCAGATCTTGTGCGTCTGGAAGCCGCGCAGGATAGAAATTTTTCAAGGGATGTCCGCGTAGTTGAGAATCTTGATTCAAGTGCGGTTATCGCGCTGGATTCCGGGATTTGGAACTGGAGGCTGTTATTCGAAAACAAGGTTCTTGCGGCAGGGCGCATAGAAATAGCGGAAACATCCATACCAGTATTATTAAACCCGCAAGACGGTAATCATTTAAGAATGAGATCCTCAAGGCCCGAGATTCAATTCCGCTGGTCGGAAGTTCCATCGGCAATATATTATCATTTACAGGTATCGCCGTCACCGGATTTTACGAATCTCAAACTGTCGGTTGATGTGCAGGGAACAGGATTTATTACCGCAAATCTGGAAACAGGAACATGGCACTGGCGGGTACAACCGGTTTATTCCGCTGTTTTTGAAGGCGATAGAAACACATCGCAAATTGCGTCATTTCGGATTGATATGAGCGGAGAGCTTGAAGCTCCTGCATTGATTCTTCCCGCGCCTGACGGAACTGTCGTTCTTGGAGATAACCGTGATATTACATTTGCATGGTCGGCTTCAAGAGAAGCGGAAAATTATACAATTCAGGTTTTCCCGGAATATAATTCAAACACTCCTGTTATAAATAGAACCATACGTGAAAATTATTATGTGTACAGTAAAGACAGTACAGAACTTACTCCGGGTAGATATTTATGGAGAGTATTCTATACGGCATCAGACGGCGCCGCGTCGCCTGTGTCTCAGCCGAGAGCGTTAATAACAATGGAAAGGGAAGTGATCCAGAGGCTTACCTTCCCGCCGGATCGTTATTCTGTAGAAGAAGCGCGGTTAGGTGAAATCCAATTCGCATGGGAAACAAATCTTGAAACAGACAGGCGTTTTCAGATTTCTTCGCGTTCTGATTTTTCCGGCATGGAAATTGATGTACCTGTCAGTAATAATAATATAAGCGGAATTACCATCCCCGGCGGAGACTGGTACTGGAGAATATCCGCTAAATCGAATATCAATTCACCGGCTGTAAGCACTCTTGGGCGGCGTTTTTCTGTAATTGTTCCGCGATCCGCTGTAGCTGCCGAAACGCCGCAGGAACCTGTGCAGCCTGTATTACAGGCGGTTGAAACGCTTGCGTCAGCAGTTGTACCTCCTGTTGCTCCGGCGGCTGCGGTACTTGCGCCTGTGCCTCCACCCCCTGTTACCGCGCCTGTGCGGCCGCCCGAACCTCCTCCTCCGCTGCGCCTTACATTGATATATCCGGCGCAGGGAACAATTATTCCGGGGCTTACAGCTCTGAGACAGCCTACGGTATTCCAGTGGGACACTGCCGAGGCAATCACGTCTTCAAGATTTGTAATTTCACGGCAGATCAATCCGGCCGCCAATCCGGAAATTGTCATTAATAACCCAGGCCGCCGTGTTACTGTTAACACTCTCTCCGAAGGATTATGGTACTGGTCTGTGGAAGGAAGAACTGCCGACGGCCGTCCCGTTACTCCTGTGTCAAACAGGCAGATNCGNGTGCTTTCAATTCCGCTTTTACCCGCGCCTGAGAATCTCCGCCCGGAAGACGGTTTTCATATCAGCGCCGAGCGGCTGCGCTGGCAAAGAAATATNAGTTTTTCATGGTCAGAAGTGGAAGGCGCAAACAGATATGTAATTTCAATTTTCAGAGGATCATCATCCGGGCGGCCTGTTTTTCAATCCGAACCGTTAGCTGAAAGAACATTTACATTTGATAATTTTGATTTGATTGAAAATAACACGACCTATTTATGGGAAGTGGAAGCGTTTTCGTATTCACATGACGG
>WQRT01000092.1 GCA_009786625.1 Treponema sp. | reverse complement strand
ATACCAAGCCAGAAAAGATGCTCAATCACTTTAATTACTCCTAATGAAAAGGTTGTGTAATTTCATCACAAAAACATGATAATTGTCAATTAGCGTCAACATTGACAACATAAAAAAAAGATGTACAATATATTTTAGGGAGAAACGAATATGTCGGCGGTTGCTGAATATGTAAAGGAAAAAGAACCTGTATATTCATTGGAAGAACCCCGTTTCGAGCGCATATACGGCACTGAATACGCAATGAGTTCGCCGGGGTACAGGCATCAAATTGCGGCAGGACGCATATTTACCCAATTAGATGCCCAGTTGTCTGTTCACAACTGCACTCCGATCATCGCGCCGTTTGATGTATATCCCCTGTTTGATAAAGGCGATAAATACACTTTGGTACAGCCCGATATTTTCCTTGCCTGTGACAAATCAAAACTGAAAGAAAACCGCTACAACGGCGCACCCAAATTCATAATAGAAATTCTTTCATCAAACCGTTCCCATGATATGGTGACAAAATTAAACCTGTATGAAAAAGCGGGAGTCAATGAATACTGGATGATCGATCCTGACGAAAAAATAATCAGCACGCTGGAATATTTAGACGGCAAATATATTTATCACAATTATAGCGGAGAGGACGAAGTTTCTTTAGCGCTCATTCCCGGCTGTGTTATTGATTTTAAAAAAGTGTTTGCAGAATAGTTTGAAATGAAAATCAAATTTATTAGCCTTTCACTCAGTTAGTTACCTGTCGTAATGATCCCTGCATTGTAGGATCTCAATTGAATCATCTTTTATTTTATAAACAAGTCTATGTATTTCATCAATTCTCCTGCTCCAGCCATCAATATGCTTTAAATGTTCCGGTTTTCCTACACCCTCATTTCCGTTTCTAATTATATCCTTAATTAATAAATTTACGCGTTTAATTATTTTTTTATCTGTTTCTTGCCAATAAAGATAATCATCCCAGGCATTTTCTGAAAAAATTAATTTAGTCATTCTCCATAGCCTCTAATTCTTCCATCGTTTTAATAACAACTTTTCCCTCTTCCAATTGCCTAATTGATTCCATCAAGGCATTCATATTTTTTTCACTGTAGAAAGGATCAACTGCGGCAATGTCAAAAGGAATTTTCTGCTGACGGACAGCGGTNTTGGCAAAAACGTTAAANGCTGTACTCATGGTTAAACCGACATTTGAGCAAAATAACTCAAATTGTTCTTTTAACTGGGCATCCATGCGGATATTAATATTAGTCTGCGCCATAATTATCTCCTTGTAAATAAATATATGTCAATTTATATACATTGTCAATATATTTTGGAGAATTTGGTAGCAGCTACCTATTTTAAAATACGGTAGCTGCTACCTTTTTTAAGAATTTCACACAGAGGCTCGGAGTTCGCGGAGAACACGGAGAACACAGAAAATTTTTTAGCCGCGAACCACACGAACAGAGACGAACAAATTTGATAGCAGCTACCATGTCCCCTAACCTGAGCCAAACTAGGGGCGGATGACACGGAAACCGAAGTTGCTGCCCCGGCCAGTTGGAACGCTGCCGTGCCGGTACGCGGAACGGATGTAGGCGGCTGAATTGCTCCAGCTACCGCCGCGCAGCACGCGAGCAGACCCCGAGGACGCGCCCGTTGGATCACTCTGCGCTCCCGCAGGGTAATTTCCGAACCAGTCCCAGCACCACTCCGCTACATTTCCGTGCATGTCATAAAGCCCCCATGCGTTCGCAGGTAACTGCCCTACAGGTCTTGTTGTACTCCCGTTGTTGGCACTATACCAGCCCGTGTTATTGCTTATATTCGCTCCGGTGTTATACGCTGTTGTTGTCCCGGCTCTGCATGCGTATTCCCATTCCGCTTCTGTAGGTAATCTATATCCGTTAGTGTTCCTGTTCCATGTTACTGTCCTGTTATCTCCACTGCCGCTTATGGTATACGCGGGTGTTAATCCCTCCCTCTGGCTTCTTCTGTTACAGTATTCTACAGCGTCAAACCAGCTTACTTGTTCTACCGGACGGTTTAAATCTCCTGTAAAACGGCTTGGGTTTGTTCCCATCACTTCCTGATATTCCCTCTGCGTTATTTCGTACATGCTCATCATAAACGAACTAACCGTTACCTGCCTTTGTGTTTCAATATTAACACGTCCTGTCTCATTCGCGGGACTCCCCATCGTAAATGTTCCGCCTTGAATGCGCACAAGCTCATTTGCTGTGGTGGTTGACGATGGCGCAGGTGTTGGCGTAACGGCTGGCTGCACTGCTGCTGGTTGCGACGTAACTGCCGGTTGTACCACAACAGGCGCCGGTTGTGTCCCAAGATACGCCAATCCCGAGAACTGATTGTACACCGCCGGGCGCTGCTGGTTGTTGCTGGCGCGGGCTACGTCTCCCATCGTTAGGCGGAATATTTCCGTTACTTCCAAACCGGGAGTGCGGAGATTATTTAAAAGGTGAGTCGTAAAAAGACCGTTTCTACCTGAGCCGTCGGCGGCAGTTGCGCCCGCGCTTGTCGCGTATACAATTATGCTGTCGGCAGGCTGATGCCCCACAACAGAGAGCCCCCTTGTGCCTGAACGCCTCCAGCTATATGGATTATCGCGGCAGGCATCAAGGACAACCACGTTAAGCGCGTTTCCCGCGGCGTTTAATTCGTCAAGAACAATCTGCACAGAGACCGCGCGGGAGCGTAAAAAACTTTCGCTTTGAATGTTCGCGTCNACAGGGATTAAAAAATTCTCGCCGTTTGACTGCACGCCGTGACCNGCGTAAAAGAAAAAACCGTAACTGTTTGGAGCGGCTGTAAGNCGGTTTTTAAACGNGACAATTGCTGTTTCCATCTGCTCCTGCGCGGCGTTAGAGATAACCGTCACATTCCAGCCGAGAGTCCGAAGCGCGGCGGCGACATCATTGGCGTCGTTTACAGGATTGTTAAGCGGCGTAGTGTGTCTGTAAGCGCCGTTCCCGATTACAAGGGCGAACTTTGGCGGCGCTGCCTGCTGCGCGAAGGCGGACGAAGCAAAGATTGAAGTTAACAATAAAACAATAAGCAATTTTTTCACGGTGGAAACTCCTTTATACAAATATATTATAACAATATAATTTAATTTTGTCCAACATATGAGTCATGGTTCGAGCCGTTTGTGTCGTTCGTTGGTTCGTGGTAAAAAAAAATTATCACACCATTCACCCAACGCGATAAAAATCAAAATCAACAAAACCGCCGCTTTCTTTTTGCGCGTAATAAAAAAGCCCGAAACGCGCGCCTGTGAAGTGCGTTAATGTGTATTTTAAATTAACAGGTTCTCCGATGCCGCGCCAAGTGNCTCCGTCAAGGCTGTACGANAAAGACGCAGTCTCAGTTTCGCGGNCGGNTGTTTTGAATTTACAGTTGGCTTTTAAAAATATTCTGTTTCCTGTAAATTCCGTTTGCGCAATTTTTNTAACAGCGGCGTTCATGCCGCGGCGGTTTTCGCTGTCATTATCGCCGTGATACATTACAATGTATTTTTTACCTTCTTCCTGTTCAATACCAATGAAACCGCAGATAGCCTGCAGCACAACTAATCCAGCAATGTCGCCGTTTTTCATGTTCACAGGTTCAAGAGCGATGATTCCTTCGCACTCAGGCTCAAATGTTCTCTGCGTCAGTGTGTTACGCGCATGATAAATTGTTCTGCTTGTCCTGCCTGTTTTAAGCCGGAGGAATCCGGGGCGTTCCGTAAG
This sequence comes from Treponema sp., assembly GCA_009786625.1. Taxonomy (GTDB): domain Bacteria; phylum Spirochaetota; class Spirochaetia; order Treponematales; family Breznakiellaceae; genus WQXQ01. The sequence goes on along the minus strand of WQRT01000092.1, from coordinate 6,755 downwards.
CGACCAATTTTCATTATCGGGATTGTGATTCCACTGCCACGCGGGATGAAGCGCATCATCATTAAAATCATCAGATGTATACAAATTTGTTTTAATTTCGGATGAGAGCGTTATTTGAAACTCCAAAGGAATATTGCCGTCCGCGCCGCCGAACACAGGCCATTGATCTTCCCAGCGCATCGGAACAAGAACGGGAATACGCCCAACCGCATCGCGATCTTGAAAAAAGAAACCATACCAATTGCCTTCAGGCGTTTCGATAATGCCGCCTTGCGCGACGCCGCCTTTCCTGTCACCCAAACCTTTATCCAGAACTACCCTGCTTTCAAACGGTCCGTCGATATTTCTTGAGCGGTGGCAAATCTCCACCCTTCTTCCCGGTCCCCATGTGATAACAAAAAAATAATAATAGCCGTTTATCTTATACACATGAGTTCCTTCGGAACTGCCGCCGCCTGTGATGTCAGGTTTTGGAAAAATTATTTTTTCAATGCCGCCCGGTTTAACGCCGCGAAAATCCGGCTCCATTTCAGTTAACGTTATATTTCCGTAACCGTGCGCGATAAAAAGCCTGCCCGTATCTTCATCAAAAAAAATCGATGGATCATAAAAAAAACGGCTCAGCGTTTCGCGTTCCCAAAAACCATTCTCAGGATCATCAGTATTGAATAAATACGATTTGCCGGTTGTGTTATTAATAAAAAGCGCCCAAAAACGATCTTTAAAATAACGAAGGCTTGCCGCCCACTGCCCTCTGCCGTAATCGCCGATGCGATCCTTGTCTTCTGTCTCCAGCCTGAAAGCGGGGATATCCTCAATTACATCGGCGCAGTAGCTCACGATTTTCCAGTTAATCAAATCGAAGGATTTCATGACGGGAGCGACAGGACAGAAATACATTGTCGTGCTGACCATGTAGTAAGCGCCGCGGGCGCGTATTATCGAAATATCAGGCACATCTCCGCCAAGCAGCGGATTGACGGCAGTTCCGGTTTTTAATTCGATTGACGGCATTTTTATTCCTCGTATCAAAAATTAAACAATTATATCATGAAAAAGGCGGCCGCCGTCATTTTAACAATTTCAAATTTTACAGATGCCGCTAAAAATATTTTTCTGTCAATTTAAAGAAAAAGGTGTTATACTCTTTCCATGAACGCAGAATTTTATTCCCTCGGCGCTGCCGAAGAGGTTACAGGTTCCAAGCATGTGCTTGAGATTGACGGGCGGAGTTATCTGATTGATTGCGGCGCTTTCCAGGGTTCCAGAGCGGAGGCCGATCGCAAAAACCGGAACTTTGGCATCGCGGCTGATCGTATCGAAAGCGTAATTTTGACGCACGGCCATCTTGATCATTGCGGTCTTTTGCCGGTACTTACAAAACAGGGTTATAACGGAAACATCTACGCGACTCCCGCGTCAAGAGATATCGCAAGCCTTATCATGATGGATTCCGCCAACATTCAAGCGCGTGACGCGATATATTTGAAAAGCCAGGCGCAGAAGAAAGGCGAAAAGTTTGACTGGACGCCGCTCTTTTCCGAACAGGACGCGATTAAAGCGGTCAGCCAGACAATCGGAGTTTCGTATAACAGACCGATGCTTATCGGCGACGGCGTTACGCTTGAGTTCCATGACGCGGGGCATATCCTCGGTTCAGCGTTCGCATCAATCAAAATAAAAAAAGGCGGAGAGGAACTTAATATTCTTGCCACGGGAGACCTTGGCCGCAAGGGTAAACCGATAATCCGTAACCCGCAGATTCCAAAGGAGGCGCCTGACTACATCATTCTGGAAAGCACATACGGCGACAGAAAACACAGCTCCACCGATGACGCGATTAAAAAGCTGGCGGATATCGCGAAGCGGACTGTAGAAAAAAAAGGAAAGATTTTAATTCCGGCTTTCGCGATCGAGCGCACACAGGAACTTGTTTATTATTTCCATCTTCTTGTTGACGAAGGCGTAATTCCAGAAGTACCGATTTTTGTCGACTCGCCGATGGCGACTAACGCAACGACGATTTTTCAGGTTCACCCTGAATGTTACGGCGAGGAAATCAAAGAAGCGTTTATTAAACATCAAAAAAATCCGTTTGGTTTTAACAGTCTTCATTTTACAACCAGCGTTCAGGAATCAAAAGCGTTAAACGATCATAAAGGTCCTCTAATAATAATTTCCGCCGATGGAATGTGCGAAGCGGGNCGTATTCAGCATCACCTTATTCACAATATATCAGATCCNAACACAACGATCATGACGGTCGGTTATATGGCGGAAAACACATTGGGGCGGCGCATCCGCAACCGCGAATCCGAGGTAAGGATTCACAATCANTTGTTCAAAGTAAAAGCGCAGGTCGAAGAGATAAACGCNTTCAGCGCNCANGCNGATTATATCGAAACTCTGGAATGGCTCAAACAGGTTGACACTTCGCGCTTAAAAGGAATTTTCCTTGTACACGGCGAGAAAAAAGCGCAGGCCTTTATAAAAAAATTCCTCGAGGAAAACGGCTACCCGAATGTAGAAATAGTAAAATACGGCAAAACCTACGAACTGTAGTAAGAATTTCACACGAAGGCGCGGAGAACACGGAGAACGCAAAGTTAAAATAATTATATTAGGTAGTATTATTAAATATAATTTGATAATTAATTATAAGATAAGATTTTGAAGAAAAGAATTATTAATATTAACCTGTGTCCTCTGCGTCTCAGCACCTCTGTGTGAGTCTTTCGGAGAATAATATTGAATAACAAAAAATATTTTAATTCATCAAATAAAGTTTTCTCATGGCTGGATAAATATATTAATCTTGAAAGGGGGCAGAAACCTAAAAGTTTTCTCCTTGAAAGAATGGAAGTATTAACTGAGCTTGCCAATCACCCTGAACGCTGTGCGCCCTCTATTCATATCGCAGGTTCAAAAGGCAAAGGATCTGTTACAGGAATGTTATCTGCCATGCTGACAGCCGCGGGTTTCCGCGCGGCGCGTTATATGTCGCCGCATGTTGTCGATATCCGCGAACGGATTTGCCTTGGGGATTCATACTTTGACGAAGAGATTTACGTCAGCGCGGGAGATGAGCTGCGACATATTACGGAAGATCTGCTTCCCGCCAAAAATAATACGTTATTCGACATTAACGAGCCAAATGGCAGCGAGCCTACATTCTGGGAACTTCTTACTCTCCTTTTCTTTTTATGCGCAAGACAGGCAAAGTGCGATGCAATGGTTGTGGAAACCGGAATGGGAGGCCGTCTTGATTCCACCAATGTACTCGATCCTCTTGTAACCGTAATAACATTAATCGAACTTGAACATACAAGCATTCTAGGCGGCACAATCGCGGAGATCGCCGGAGAAAAAGCCGGAATAATCAAATCCGGCAAGCCATTAATACTCGCAAAACAAAACAACGAAGCGTTAAAAGTTTTTGTAGAAAAAGCAAAAGAAAAAAACAGTCCGATATATTATTACCCTGAGATCGCCGAGTTGTCGAAATTAAATATAACAAAACAAGGGACAGAATTTGATCTTTCGTTTAACGTAAATAATATTTCTAATAATAGTTCCACGCCGCACTCTGCACATTACACGCTTAAAATCCCATTACCGGGAAAAGTTCAGGCAGAAAACGCATCTTTGGCAGTTGCCGCTTTAAATGTTTTTTTTAATGAGATTTCACATACAAAGACGCAGATTAGCGGCGAATTGAACCGCAAGTTAACGGCACAAGGCGTAGTTTTAGATAAAGCTATCCGCGATGGTCTTGCTAATTTTAGAATACCGGGGCGGTTTGAAAATATTACAAGTAAATATACCCGCGGAGATATTCCGTTTATTATTGACGGCGCTCATACCGCTGAAAGTTTCTCGCTATGCGTTGATACATTCTGCTCGCTTTACGGTGAAGGCGGCGTTCTAATCTTTGGCTGCGCGGCGGACAAGGACGCGGCGGCAATGGCGAAACCCGCATGCGGTAAATTTTCTAAAATAATTATTACTACTCCAGGAACTTTTAAAATAAGCGATCCTGCTAAGGTTTATGAAACTTTCGCGAAAGAAGCTGGACAGGAAAAAACAGAACTTGTAAAAGACACAAATGAAGCAGTAAGGCAGACACAGTGTTACGCGAAAGAAAATAATCTGCCGATACTCGGCGCGGGATCATTTTATCTTGTTTCGGAAATCAGAAAAATTGTTTTAAACCAGCCGTATTCAGAACCGGCGCGGTAAAATTATTTTTCCATTCTGCTGATCTTTGTGATAACGTATACAGCGCATTTAATAAACAAATTACAGCCAAGAATTAAAACGGAAACAAACGCGGCGCCTTCAAGGAAAAGCTGCGCCTCGAACTGTGTGATCATAAGAGATATCGGGCGGTTACGCACTGTACTCAGGAATGAAACAGCGGAAATTGTCATCATCGAATTTACAAAAAAGTAAGAGAACATTTCCATGATGGTCAGTTTTGTCTGCGGAATCAACACATCACGAATAATGCGAAAGCGTCCGACACCGAGTGTCCGCCCGACATCCTCAAGATTTACATTGAGTTTACACAGCGAGTTATACGCCATCAAATACGGAGAAGCCATAAAATGAACGATGTTTACCATTACAAGTATTGCGAGAGTGCCGTAAATAAAAGTGCCGTTAAAAAAAAGCACATATGAGATTCCAAGCACAAGACCGGGAATAGCAAGAGATGTAATGGAAATAAGATGAAGTATACGCGATGTTTTTCCGGGAGTACGCGCGGTAAAATACGCGATAAAATATGAAAGCAATGTTCCCGTAACAGAAACCAAAAGAGCGACTATCAATGAAGTAGCCAAAAAACGCCCCGCGCCCATGTTCATCGTTCTTGTAATATTACGTAAAGAAAACCCCATATCCACGGGATAACTGTTAATAAAGGTGAGCATGATAAAAACAACAACAGGAAGAGCTATAATAAAACATACTAACAGTACATAGCTCATCGCGATGCCGTCGCGCAGTTTATTATCCGCTTTTGATTTTTCGCTGATTATAAAATTCTGGTTCGCTCTGTCGCGGTTTAAAAGGTCAAACACAAAAGCCGCGACCGCGGGAATTAAAAGAAAAGATCCAATAACGCTGCCGCGGTTAAAATTTAAAAGACCGATAACTTCCTGATACATCAGAACCGGCAATGTAATAAACCTGCCGCTTATCATCAAAGGAACGCCGTAATCCGTAAATATCAGCGTAAAAACCGCGAAAATAACAGAAATCAAAGGTTTTCTAAGATATGGAAAAGTAATGGAAAAAAATTGATTTTTACGCGGGATTCCAAGCACTGTCGCGGCTTCGTAAGGAGAGCCGTCCTCGTACCTGATGATGTCAGCTAACATTAGAAACGCGACAGGGAACGCGTAAAAAACAGAGCCAATCACAATGCCGTGAAAACCATAAATAGAGCCTGAAAAGGAAAACATCCTTGTTATGATTCCGTTTGCTCCAAGCAGAAGCACAAGCCCCATACCGTGAGAGATGGAAGGGATAAGCATCGGTAGGGTAACAAAAACGGTAAAAACTTCCCTAAAGCGCATATTCGTTCTGAGTACGCAAAGCGCGAATCCCCACGCCAGAATTATCGAAATAACTGTGCCGGCTGCCGCCGCTAAAATTGAATTACCGAGAGCTTCTTTAAATCTCGGCTGCCGCAGAACCGCGGAAATATCAGAGCCGGCNAGATTCATAAGCATACCCGCCAGGGGAAGAATAACAGCGATGAAAAGAATTATACCAAGCATTAACTTTACAAAATCNGATCGCTTAAAGGAAATTAAACTGCCNTGTAATGCCGTTAAGGTCATTTATTCCNCTGATGATCCGCGGGTTTTACATATTTNATAAGAGAATCAACCTTTAACCGTAAATTATTAATCACAAAATCGCGNATATAATCATTGGCGGGATTCGCGATAATCGTTTCGGGTGAATCAATCTGCTGGATCGTTCCGTTATCCATTACCATAATNCGATCCGAAAGCGCGAACGCTTCTTCCTGATCATGAGTGATATAGATCATTGTAGTGCGGAATTTTTCCTGTATGCGTTTAATCTCGTCGCGTAACAAAAGCCGCGTCGCCGCGTCCAGCGCTGACATCGGTTCGTCAAAAAGGATAATCTCCGGGTTACAGGCAAGCGTTCTCGCGATTGCGACGCGCTGCTGCTGCCCGCCTGAAAGTTTATACGGCTTCTTGTTGATATGTTCGCTTAGACCCACCTGCTCGATAATATCATGCGCAATTTCACGCGAACGCGGCTTTAATTCCCTGTTAAACTTAAGCGCGTATTCAATATTGCCAAGGACGCTCATATTCTGGAAAAGCGCGTAATTCTGAAACACAATACCCATGTTGCGTTTTGACGCTGGAGATGCAGTAATGTCAATCCCGTCTTTTAATATTTTTCCTGACGACGGCTGCAATAGCCCGATAAGAATCCGCAAAATTGTTGTCTTGCCGCAGCCCGACGGTCCAAGAATGGAAAGAAATTCTCCGTTATTCACGTTAAAGTTTAAATCATTCAACACCTGATGCTTGTTAAACACATGGGATAAATTATGTATCTCAAGTTTAGCAGCCATCGTTTTTTCCGCTTAATGATTCCATTTTGATAAAAGCGTTTCTTTCCACGCGAGATCATAAACGCCGTCCATGTTTGCGTAGGGAATTTCACGCGGATAATTCGCGATATTGTTAGTTTGATTTACCATA
>WQRT01000091.1 GCA_009786625.1 Treponema sp. | reverse complement strand
TGTAACAGAAAGGTTAAAGAACTTCATCCCATTATTGTAATTGCGGCGCTTCTCTTCATTCTCTATTTTGTTTTAATGGCAATGTATAAAATAAGTTAGTAAAAAGCGTAATGACGCTTTTATAAAATTAATTAAAGGAGGATTTTAATGGACAAGTTTTTTGGAATCACAGGCAGCGGATCAAGCGTCCGCACGGAGGTTATCGCGGGAATTACAACATTCTTCACGATGGCTTATATTATGTTTGTTAACCCGTCTATTCTGTCATCGGCGGGAATGAGCTGGAACGGCGTATTTGTAGCTACCATTCTCGCTACGGCGATTGGAACTCTTATAATGGGTTTTGTGGCGAAGGTGCCGTACGCGGTAGCGCCGGGTATGGGGCTTAACGCGTTCTTTACATTTTCTGTCTGCTTCGGGCTTGGTTTTGCGTGGCAGGAAGCTCTCGCGATGGTTTTCATCTGCGGTATTATTAATATAATCATTACAGTAACAAGACTGCGCAAGGCGATTATTAAATCCATTCCAAAGTCCCTTCAACTTGCAATCGGCGGCGGTATTGGTCTTTTTATCGCTTATATCGGCGTTAAGAATGCCGGTTTTATCAATTTTGGAGCCACTGCGGAAGGCTTTACAGCCGGAGCTGATGCTGTACCCGGGCTTAGTCATTTTAATACAGCAGGTCCTGTTCTGGCGCTTATCGGGCTTGCGATCATTGTTATCCTGATGCTTTTAAAAGTAAGGGGAGCGATGCTTATCGGAATTATTTCNGCTACTATTATCGGGATTCCTCTCGGCGTAACGCAAATTCCGTCTAACATTTTTGATCTGTCAAGACTCTCGGAAATTAAAGATGTATCATTCGCATTCTTCGGCGATGTCGGGTTTGCAAGTCTTTTTAACGGCGGCAGGGNATTCATTGTGCTCATTACAATTTTCGCTTTCAGTTTGACCGATACTTTCGATACTATCGGAACATTCATCGGCACCGGACGCAAGAGCGGCATTTTTGACGATAAAGATGAAATCGCGTTAAATGAATCCAAAGGATTTAAATCCAAAATGGATAAAGCTCTGTTCGCGGATTCAACAGCGACATCTATAGGAGCGCTGCTTGGAACTTCAAACACGACCACCTACATAGAAAGCGCCGCCGGTATCAGCGAAGGCGGACGCACAGGTTTTACATCTGTAGTAACGGCTCTCTTGTTTCTTATCTGTCTGCCGCTTGTAGCTTTATTCGGTATGGTTCCGGCACAGGCAACCGCGCCGGCTCTTATTGTTGTCGGTGTATTGATGGCGGAATCTTTCGCCGGAATTAATTGGAAAGAATTTGACGAGGCGATCCCCGCGTTCTTTACCGTATCTATTATGACATTTGCGTATAACATCTCTTACGGTATCGCAGCCGGTTTTATTTTCTTTTGCATTGTAAAAATTTGCAAGAATAAAGTCTCGGAAATTCATCCCATTTTATTCGGCGCGACAATGCTGTTCCTTCTGTATTTTGTTCTTCTGGCATTGAATCAGATTGGCTGAAGCTTGTAAACATTAATATTGCGAACCGTACGGAATGTTGTCCGGTTCGCTTTTTTATTTAAGGGGTATAGTATGACAAACGAAGAAATTTTAAGCCGTATCGATCATACGCTTTTAAAAATGACATCCTCGTGGGAAGAAATAAAAACGCTTTGCGGCGAGGCCTTGACTTACAAGACAGCTTCTGTCTGCGTTCCGCCCTGTTATGTGAAACCCATAAGTAATGAGTACAGCGGCCTTAACATCTGCACCGTTATCGGTTTTCCTCTCGGCTACTCGATTACCGCGGCGAAAGTTCTGGAAGCGGAACGCGCCGTTCAAAGCGGAGCGGGGGAAATCGACATGGTTATAAATGTAAGCGATGTTAAAAATAAAAATTTTAATTTTGTGCTTGAAGAAATTAAATTGATCAAAAAAGCGTGCGGCGGCAAAATTCTTAAAGTGATTATTGAAACTTGCTTCCTGACGGAAGATGAAAAAACGCGCATGTGCGCCATAGTAACGGAAGCGGGAGCGGACTATATCAAAACATCCACAGGCTTTGGAACCGCGGGCGCAACTTTGGCGGACGTGGAACTATTTAAAAAGCACATCGGTCCTAATGTAAAAATAAAAGCCGCCGGAGGAGTGAAAACCCGCGAAGACCTTGAAGCGTTTATAAACGCAGGCGCATCGAGAATAGGCACAAGCTCCGCCGTTAAACTTTTATCCGGCGGAGCGGCTGCGGGGTATTAAACGCCTTCTTTGACGATTTCTATTTTAATGCCATCGGTTTGATCGGGTTCGTCCTTGGGAGGAATCGACACGCGTAAGATACCGTTTTTGTAAACCGCTTTTACTTTTTCCTGCGCGTATTTGTCGAGAGGCACAAAATATTTTTGTTTCTCGATGTCTTTTAATTTTAAGCGGCGTTTAAAGTAACGGACATTTTCGTCCCCTTGAAACTTCGGCTGTTCATCTTCGCCGCCGAGCTTCGCGGAGAATACCATGTAATCGCCTTGGAATGAAAGGCTGATGTCTTTTTCGTCAAATCCCGCAAGCGCGAATTCAAAAACGAGGGTTCTGTCTTCTGCCATAAACGCGTTCATCGGCGGGTAGGAATAATTGGGGTAATAATCGGTGTTCTCGTCGAAGAACTGCTTGTGGAATTGAAACGGACCTTGGTTAAAACCCGATCTGCCGCTAAAACCTGCCCCGTCAGGGTTACAGTTGTTGAATTTCATTTGAAATTCATTTTGAAAATCCCGCGCAGCATCGAAAATTTCATCAAAAATACTGCCGAGATCCATGTAGTTTCTTCTGTCTTTCATAGTGAACTCCTTGCATTAGCCGTGCTTCCGCCAGCGGCTGATAAATGAAACCCCCATACGGGCGGCTCCCGGAAGGCAACGCTTCCTGTATATAATATACATACATTTTTATATAAAGTCAATTTGATTTTTTCAATGTAGGTCAAGGACAAGGCATGGGATTGGAGGATCCCAAAATATTTGCAAGAGCCCGCTTTCGAGCCCTGACCACAAAAATCAGGTAATTTGAGTTCTCATTTATTCAAACAGATTTTTGCAGTCAGGTCTCTACAGCGGAGAACTGCAAAGATTATTTTGCGATCCCCCATTCCCATGCCTTATTCTTGGCTTTATTGGAATATTCCATTTAATATATTACAATGCGTACTAACTAAAAAAGTATAGGTTTATTTAATTCATGTATTGCTTAAAAACGTCTGCTATAGTCAAACTAACATTTTTGGTAATATCGGTGGATAGCTGGCTCATTATCACTTTACTATCAGAAGGCACAAAATCAGCCTTAAAAAGTTCAAAAACTTCAACATCAAGAGCTTTTGCCAGTTTTGAAAGTATATCAGGTTGAGGAAATTTTATTCCACGTTCAATAGTGCTTAAAAAGGTGATTGAAATATCCGCTTTTTCAGCTAAATCTGCTTGAGAAAAACCTCTCCTGAAGCGCAAAAACTTGATTGTTTTCCCTAAAGCGTCTTTTATAGCCTGACCGCTCATACTTCATATCCTCTATAGTCCTTTTTTATTATAATTTCAAAATAATAGGATTGACAAAACGCTATTAGGATTATAGTATAGTACCAGTAGTATTTCTTTTGATTTCTTACTGTAAAAAGTAAAAATTGTAGGAAATCTATAAAAAACCGCTCTTATGAGCGGTAAAGATGAAATTCAATGGAGGAAGAAATGAAAAGGATAATTTGGGTTGTTATTTCGATTAGTTTTTTAACAATTTCCTGTAGTGGTGACGGAGAAAATATTGAGAAAGTGAAAAATGGTGTTTTTAGCAGCTACGACAACACGATTACCATTGGGAATGCTCTTGAAAACAACAAGTACCTTAAAGGCGGCAAATGGAAAACAGTTGAAATGAACGGTCGAAAATACGTTACATATACAATCAGTCTATCAAAGACGAAGATACAGGAAATATATTTAAGAATATATTCTAATCTCGATGGTTATGAAAATAAACCTAATTTTGCATCGGCAAAAAGGTACTGTGAAAGATTATATCCCTGGACTGGAATCACAAATGATGAAATTCTTGCTGAAGTCACAACATTGTCAAGAGAAGAAGCGATACAGATTANTAATATTATGCAAGGAATACTGGATGTTTACGATAATAAACAAAGTAGTGACATTGAACCTCTGTTTACCATTGATATGAATGAAATAATCATCTCATTTGTTATGAATCAGGATGATACATTTGATATTAATATGCTGGAAATCTATTCTGAAGTTACCTTAATATGTTTTAATAATTTAAAGGTTCGGCATAATGTCGCTAGAGTGGATAGAAATCAAAGAATTTTAGATTTTATTTGGAAAGATACTATTCCTAATTTATTATAAGAAATATAGATATTGAGTATTGGCTGGTATTTTTACTGTTTTCTAATATTTTATTGGAGGAAAAATGAATAATGATGTAGAAAAAATAAATAAGGAAAAATTTGAAAAAGATCTTCATATAGCAGGCTATAAGGTTTTCTTGGCATTTCTGAATAAACAACCGGAAATTCGTAAAATATATGAGGAAGAACTGAGACAGCAAGGTATTGACCCTAAAAAAATACTTGGATAATCTGCTTTTTGCATTTTAGGNGACGTAATGGCAGCAGCTACTATTTTGATGGCAGATGAAGCGGTGAAAAGTGGTAGCTGCTACCGAATTTGTTTGTGTTGGTTCGTGTGGTTCGCGGCTAAAAAATTCTCCGTGTCCTCCGTGAACTCAGCGCCTCTGTGTGAAATTCTAAAAAATTGGCGGTAAAAAGGTAGAAATGGTAGCTGCTACCGAATTGATATTTTATTATCAGCTAGATTATTTCCAGTAATCCAAAATTTCCGTTTTCCAGTTCAATAATTGATTGCTTTGCTTGGATAAGAATTTTTTCAGTTGTCTTTCTGTTCATATTTCCGATTCTTATTAATATTATCTTTGGAGGGAAACCTTTTGTTTCTAGAAAATTTATAAAATCAGAATCCTGTGTAATAATAGTGTACCCATTCGCGGCCGCATAATTCCATATCTCTATGTCACCCGCCGGCTTCGGCATGGTAGTTTCATTTACATGAATACATTCGCCAAAATGTTCAGATAACGCAGGTGTTATACGCCATGAAAGATTTGCGTCAAGCAACAGTTTCATGCACTACCACCTTTGTTATCGCATCTCGTTCTGCTGCAAAGGCAAGTGCCGCCCTTATATGAATACTTTGTAATTCCGGAAAATCTTCGATTATTTCCTGCTCTGACATACCGCTGGAAAGCCATTGTAAGATATCACCGACTGTTATTCGTGTACCTTTAATACAAGGCTTACCAAAACGTATGTTAGGATCAATTCCAATATAAAATTGAAAATTATTCATGGTATTATTCTACCGCATTAAATTATTCTTTACAACAACTCTCTCACGCATCACCGGGACTGATCGATCTCCTGTTCCCGCGCTTCTAACGTATCTTCCGGTTCAACCTTTACACGTACCCGCTCGATGGAAAGCGCTTTGCCGCTTTTATCTATATCGATGTACACTCCCTGTAGTTCCATATCTTCCCACGCTTCTTTTGTCCATTCGGGAATGCCTGTGAGATACTCGCCGATGCGGGAATGAATGTCGCAGCCGCCGACTGATTGCTGGCTGCCTGTTCTTCCGGCATCGCTTATGACTGCGGTTCCGCCGGGGAGGATCGTTTCATCGGAAGTTTGTACTCTTGTGTGAGAGCCGATCACCGCGGAACAATTGCCGTCAGCCGCGAAAAAAAGCGTCTTCTTTTCTGCGCTTGCCTGTGCGTGAAAATCAACAATAACAAACGGAGTCTGCTTTCTTAATTTTTCAAGAAGCGGCGGCAGAGCGGAGAACGGACTGTTAGCGTAAATTCTGTTAAAACCGTTTTGACCCAGCAGAACAGCTACGGCGATTTTTTGTGTATCTATTTTTGTTTTAAATATTCTGCACCCGATTCCCGGCGCTTCATGATTTAAATTTTCGGGGCGCAGTACATACGGGGCTTTATCAATATTTTCCGTCAGATCTTTTTTGTAAAAACAACATTCGCCGAGGGTTATCGCGCCGGCGCCCATTTTATGTATATATGCGGCGTGGCTGCGTCCCAGACCATTGCCGCCTGTAGCTCCGTCAGCGCACACAATCATAAAATCCCAGGGAAATTTTTGTTTAAGTTCGTTTAACGCTTTTTTGAATGAAAATACACCGGCTTTACCAACGAGTTCCGCAATGTACAGGACCTTCATCTAACTATTATTCCGGCCGTTAAACGCATCAAACCCGCAAAGCACTCTTTCAAATTCAGCCGCCGCCCGAAAATCACCAAGTTCCCTGCAAGCATCGCGCAGATTAAAAAGCGCATCGTAATACTGTGGAAACAAGCTCACGGATTTTTCAAAACAATTACGCGCTTCTGTAAAATTATTTGTGTTAAAATAAAGAACACCCAGATTATTCCACGTTTTTGGGTCATTATCGTTCCGGTCTAAAGCGGATAAATAATATTCCTGCGCTAGGTCAAATTCTTTTAACTCGTAATGTATAAGACCCAAAGACTGCCATGCTTCGCACAAATCTTCGTTAATAATCAGGCAATGCCGAAAACTCTCAATCGCCTCGGCGTATTCGCCTGTTTTCTGCTGGGCTATTCCCAAATTTAGCCAGAGAAGAGGGTTTTCCGGTTCAAGGATTAAAGCCTCTCTAAAAAGCGGGATCGCCTCAAAAGGCTGATTTGCCTCGGTCAATGCGACTGCTGAATTGTTTAGCGCGACTGCTGTTTCCATATATTATAATAATACCGTAATAATACCGAATTAACAACAAAATTGTAATTGCATTGTTATTTTATTATGGTGTATAATGTACGCATAGTGAAAGACATTAGTGAATATAACAGCGGAATGACGGAACATGAATTCTTTGGCTTCCTCTATGAAAAAATAATTAATAAAGAGATAACCGTATTTTCAAAGTTGAGGGAGATTGTCACTCCTGTATTAAAAGATAAATGGACTCACCCCGTTATAATGAGAGCTTTCCAGCTTTTAAAGCGCATGAACTGGGGTTTCTTTTCAACCATCTGTCCCAGCACGCATAAAAAACTCTGGAAAGAAATGGTAATTCCTGACAGAGATTTTCCCGACGCGGGCGATTTAAAAAAGACATTGCAAATTTCTAACCTTTATATAGCGATGCTTGATATTCACGGCTATACCAAGTTCTGCATGGAATCGCGGAAAAATCTTTCAATGATGCACACTCTTGACTGGGCGATTGAAAATGAAGTAAGGCGCATTTCTACATTGTGCGGCGCGATCAGTCAAAGGGAACGCGGTGATGAAATGGTTGTTGTGGCGGCGAGCGCCACAGACGCGTTAATGGTGACTTTGTGTATAATTGATTACTTCGGCAAGACCGATGTTGTGGGTGATCCTGAAATATCAACAAAACGTACCGGCAATGCCGATGCGCTTCCTCCGTTTAAAATTTCAGGCGGCATCACAGGCGGAAATACTCAAAGCCCTTTGATCATTACAGAGAGGGGAAACCTTGCAGGGTTTCTTCTCAACTCCGGCGCAAGGCTTCAAACAAGAGCGAATGAACTTTCGCCGAAAGAATCACGGGTAATGATCGCAAGGCAAGTGCTGATGAATTACGAAAAAGAAAACGCCGCTAATAAATGTATTTTGATGAAGAATGACGCTCTGTATTTTTTTGATACCGGGCATATCGAGTTTAAGGGCGTAATGATTCCCACCTGCGAAGTTGTTTTTGACAAGAGCGAACGTTATAAAGAAAAATTCTCGCAGGAACTGACGCAGCTCTTCGCTTCCATTCGTGACAACCTGTGGGAACAGCGCATTTATCAGGATACTGTAGAACTGCTTACAAAGGTAGCTCAGTTCATGCCGGAATTTCACATAACTCCCGGCTCGCCGATAAATGGAATGCAGACAATTAATAACGATTCATATGTTCAGTTGTGCCGTCTTGGCATGAAAGCGTATTGCAGGGACGAAGATTATCACCTCGCTGTAGAGTTTCTGCGTCACTTAATTTATATCAGTGAGCTTGTCCCCGGGTTTGACAGACTGATACTGGATTATTTAAAAGGTGTTACAGAAAAATACACGCTTTTACTTAATGCTTATGAGTCTCATATTGATAAAGAAGTCGGCGAGAAAGCGCAGATCATTTTTCAAGGTGATCATTATAAAACATGGCTTGCCGCAAAGAACGGTTCCCAAATATTTGAAAAAATGCGGGCAATAGGGCGAAAGAGCAAAGAAATCACCAAGAAAAAAAATCTGTGGCTGAGTATGCTCGCTCAGAACAAGGAAAAAATGGAGTTTACTCTCTATTCCGGGAAAAAGTAGAATTTTTCATAAATACCAACAGCAGTATTGCAGCTAACAGAGACAGGCTTGCTCCGAATATAAATGGAACGGAGGAGCCGTATATATTCCACAGGACTCCGGCTATGACACTTGCGGGAAGCAGCGCGATTCCCGCTACTGTGGAATGAAGCCCAAGCATGGTTCCTTTTAATTCACCGGGCGCGATTTCGGCGACAAACGCGCGTTCCACGCCTGTTATCATCGCTGTGTATAAACCAAAAAGCGCGAAGATCGCGATCATCGCGCCTTGAGTGGACGCAAACGCAAAACTAAAATAACAAAGGGCAAAAGTGATATAACCGGGTACAAGAAGATTTTTCCGTCCTATTTTATCAGACAATTTTCCCAGCGGTACCGAAAGAAACGCCGCTGTTAAATGATAAATCATAAATAAAAGAATAACATTTAACTCATTAAAGCCAGCATCGCTTGCTTTCAATATCATAAACGCCTTTGACGAGTTTCCAAGCGTGAAAATAAAAACAACGAGCAGATAAAGTTTTAACTGTCCGTCAATTTTTTTAAAATTCCCGATGAATGAAGGCTGTGTTTTTTTTGCCGCCGGAATAACCGCTTGAGCCTCATGGACAGATGATTGCGGTGACTGCTGTTCACATATATTTTTTTCTTCTGTCTTTTTTTCTTTTACAAAAATAAACATTAAAAGCCCAAGCACTGCGGGAATTATTGAAAAAGCGAAAAGTAGTTTGTAGTCGTATACTCCGGCTGAACCCGCCATTATCAGATAAATTATAAATATGCCAAGACCCGCGCCTGCCATGTCAAGCGCTTTATGAACGCCGAACGCTTTTCCCATATTGGCGGAATCCGCGCTTTCGCTTACAAGCACATCACGCGGAGCGGTGCGTATTCCTTTTCCAAAGCGGTCAATTATCCTTGCGCCTAGAATACCGACCCATGAACTTGCAAATAATAGCGCGACTTTATAGACAAGACCGGCTGCGTAACCGGAAAAAGCCAGCATTTTTTTCTTTTTGAATTTATCAGTAAGGTACCCTGAGTATACTTTTAAAAGACTTGCGAGGCTTTCCGCGATTCCCTCAATGATTCCGACAAGCGCGTGGCTCGCGCCGAATGTGCCGACAAGATACAGCGGGATTAATGGGTATACCATTTCCGTGCTTAAATCCGTGAAAAAACTTATAAGACCTATAAAGAAAATGTTAAGCACTGTACGCTCTTAAGATTATCATAATAATTTTATTAAATGGAAGCAAGCCATAAGTATGTTGATTTTTTTTTTCAGAATGTGTATGTTTAAAGCAGGTGGATTAAATGCGAAAATTTATTAATTACTGGCGTTACTATTCGCTTAAGTCTGAGCAGTATTATGAATGTATGAAAAAAACATACAAGATTAATCTGTACAGTCTGCGGCAGGCAAATATTTTAGTTACTATTCTCGCCGGTATTTTTGCGGTTATTACCGTACTGTCACAGCAGGATTTATTCAGAGCTTTTATTTACATCCTAACCGCGTTAATCTCGTTTTTATTAGTAATAATATCAAATAGCAAAATAAAGCAGATAAATATATTTAAAAAAGAACCTAATAAATTATTCATTTATATATTAACTGTTATTTATTACGCGAACATTATGTTTTTCGGCATTTACCTCGGCGTTTGGCTGAACCCGGAAAATTATGCGGTAACTTTTATGATACTTCTTGTCTGTTCTCTTTTTCTGTTTTCAAAATCGCCTGTCTTTATTCTTTGTCTTACGTTAGGCGCAATGACCGTCTTCATTGTCTGCGCTGTTTTGGTAAAACCGCCTGAAATTTACATCACTGATATTTACAATTCCGTATTTGCCGCGCTTATCAGCTTGTTTATCTGCTGGCGCATGAATATGTTAAGAGTCGTCTCGGAATTAAATACATATAAGCTTGAAGATGAGCGCAATTTGTATATGGATCAAAGCACGATTGACGAACTGACGCAGCTCAGGAACCGCCGTGATTTTATGCAAACCTTTCAAAGGTATCTGTCTAATTACAGATCCTCGGACGACTTTTTATGTGTGGCGGTTTCGGACATTGATTTTTTTAAGAACTACAACGACCATTACGGGCACCCGAAAGGCGATGACGCTTTAAGAGCAATCGGAAACGCGTTTAACAGATTAAAAGATACCATGGGCGTTTACTGCGCCAGAGTAGGAGGCGAAGAGTTTGCCTTGCTTTGGTTTGAAAAAGATCCTTCTCATGTTGACGCTGTCATATC
>WQRT01000090.1 GCA_009786625.1 Treponema sp. | reverse complement strand
GGTAACTTCGCAGTCCCTTACCGGGGACAGCTTGATATGGAATATGACAGCACTACAAAAAACCCTGGCAGCTATCTTCTGGAAAAAGCATCCGCCGGCGCGTATCTCGGACCTTTAACTCTTCACATTTTGAAACAAGCGGTAAAGGACAAGGTAATTCAATTTAAAAAATCGGATGAACTTTTAGCGATTAACCATTTTGAAACCAGGTTTTTAAACGAGTTTACCCACGCGCCGCTTTCCGCGCAGGGGCCCTTGGGTTCTCTCTTTGCGCGTAACGAAAGCGACGCGCTTGCCGCGGTACAGTACATTACATCGATCGTCACGGAACGCGGCGCGTTGTTTTCCGCCGCTGTTTTAGCTGCAACAGTAGAACGAATGAACCCGCCGTACGAGCCTTACTCTCCTGTGCGTATCGCCGTTGAAGGCACGACTTACATGATATACAAAGGAATGCGGCGTTCGCTTGAATCGTATCTTCATCAATTATTATACAGTGATAAACCGCGTCCATATGTCATTTCCCCGGTTGAACAGGCAAGCCTTTTCGGCGCAGCGGTTGCAGCTTTAAGTAAAAAATAGCGTTAAGGAAAGGAGACAGATATGTCAGACGAACAAAAAATACCGTTGAGAAGCGAAGTCGCCGTTTCAGATACATGGGATTTATCAACGTTATTCGCAAATGACGCCGAATGGAATAACNCGTTAGCTGAATATGAGAAAATGATCGAAAAAATCCCGTCTTTTCAAGGGACGCTCGGAAAATCCGCAATTCATCTTGCCGATTATCTTGATTTTTCGCGCGATATGGGAATTTTTTCTGAAAAGCTCGGATCATACGCTTATTTACGCCAATCCGAAGATGAAGGAGCTTCTGACGCGCGTACCATGACCGGAAAAATTACAATGGCAGGCGCAAGAGCCGGCGCAGCCAGTTCGTGGGATAACCCTGAAATTCTTGCCATAGCGCAAAAAGACATGGATGCTTTTCTCTTACATGACAGAATAAAAGATTACCGCGTCTATTTGCAAAAGCTCCTGCGCTACAGACCGCATATTCTAAGTGATAAAGAAGAGAGAATTATGGCGCTCCATAGCGAAGGCGAAGGAGCGTTAAACGACACGTTTTCCGTGCTTACAAACGTTGATTTCAATTTTGGATCAATCGATACGCCGCAAGGTAAAAAGGCGCTAACACAATCGACATTATCAGTTTTTCAGGAAGACAGCGACCGTGATTTAAGATGCCGTTCATATAAAATGTTTTATGACTGTTTTGAGTCGCATAAAACAACCCTCGCAAGCCTTTATTCAGGTTCTGTCAAGCAGGATGTAATACAAGCGCGTATCAGGGGGTACTCGTCAGCGCGCGCGGCTGCGCTTTTTCCAGATAATGTCAGCGAGGAAGTGTACGACAACCTTATTTCCGCGGTCAGCGGCAAACTTAACGCGCTTCACAGGTATTATTCACTAAGAAAAAAATCTTTAAAATTACGTGAACTCCGCCATTATGACGTGAAAGCTCCGCTTGTTCAAAATGTTAAAAAATTTACAAGCTGGAACGAAGCTGTGGATATTGTAAGTAACGCGCTTTCTCCGTTAGGTGACGATTATGTTTCCACATTAAAAAACGGTCTATTAAACCGATGGGCAGACCGTTACGAGAATAAGGGCAAACACTCAGGCGCTTATTCCGCCGGAGGTTATACAGGCAACCCATACATTCTGATGAATTACAATGACGATTCAATCCGCGATGTATTCACCCTTGCCCACGAAGGCGGACATTCAATGCACACATTGTACTCGTCGCGTAACAATCCGTTTATGCAGTATAACTATTCAATCTTTGAAGCGGAAGTCGCAAGCACATTTAACGAAGAACTTCTCTTCCGTTATCTTTTAAAAGAAACGAGCGATAAACAGATGCGGCTTTACCTTGTCAACAAACACACCGACGAGCTTCTCGCGACTTTATACCGCCAGACAATGTTCGCCGAATATGAAAAAATCACCCACGAGCTTGAAGAAAGCGGCATGCCTTTAACGACAGAACTCCTTCGCGCAGAGTACCGAAAATTACTTGTGAAATATTTCGGTCCGGAAATGGTCTTTGAAGATACAAGCGATCTTGAGGGATTGCGTATACCGCATTTTTACCGCGCGTTTTATGTTTACAAATACGCTACAGGTGTATCAGCCGCGATCGCGCTCTCTGATCGGGTTTTATCGGGAGGAACGAAAGAAAGGGATGATTATTTCGCCTTCCTTAAATCAGGCGGTTCCCGTTTTCCGATTGACGCTCTTAAAATCGCCGGAGTTGACATGAGTTCTCCAGAACCTGTAAACTCCGCTTGCGACACGTTCACGCGCCTTGTTGACGAACTTGAAAAATTATTATAACGGAGGATGCAATGGCAGCTAACGCAGACAGAGAAACCATATCCATCAAGGTAACAGAGCCAATCTTTTATCTTGATGAGGAAGTAACATTCGCGCAAAACGGCGCGTGGTTTGAGCACGTAACGCGGGACTTAAGAATGAACATCATTTATCCGCAGACCGACAATAAAACATACCCGTGCGTTATTTGGATATGCGGCGGCTACTGGACTCAGATGAGTAAGAGCGCTCACATTCCCTACCTCGCGGATCTAGCCCGCCGCGGTTTTGTAACAGCGAGCGTTGAATACCGCCTTGGTCACGAAGCGCCGTTCCCCGGAGCGTTAATCGACATTAAAGCCGCCGTCCGCTACCTTCGCGCCAATGCGAAACGCTACTCCATCGACATAAATAAATTCGGCGTAGCAGGTGAATCCGCCGGCGGTTATCTCGCGTCAATGACCGCTCTTGTCCGTTCTAAAGAATTCGAGAAAGGCGGACATCTTGATCAATCCAGCGCTGTACAGGCTGCTTGCCCTTGGTACGCGCCGTGTGATTTAACGGCATTAATAAAAGAAAATATGCAAAGACCGCTTTTTTTCGCAGGTGATATTAATGACAAGCAATATTTAAGCGCCATCAATCCTCTTACATGGCTTACAGCCGAAGCTCCGCCTTTTCTACTGATACACGGCACGGAAGATACGACAGTTCCTTTTGTACAAAGCGAGATTCTTTATGAAGCTCTTAAAAAGCAGAATATAGATGTGCGTCTTCTGGCGCTGGAGGGCGAAGGACACGCAGGAGCGCAATTTTTCCAAAGACCGTTATGGGACATTATGACGGACTTCTTCAGGGAAAAACTTGGATAACATAAATTGTTTTAAAGTTTTTTAACCATCGTTTCATTCCATTGAAGGCATGCTCTCATACAAGGTAATCTGATCTTTCAACAGCACCGGAACATCAAGATTATAAGGACAGCGGCTGACGCATGAGCGGCATTCGGTGCATGTTTTCGCTTTTTCGATTGCCGGTCCTATGAAAGAATGAGCGCGTTGTAATGTCATGCGTTTAAAAACGCTTTTTACACAAAGAGCCATGCTTATTGGAATTCCCTGCGGACACGGCTGACAGTAATCGCAGCGGTGACACCACGAAGAACCTAGCTCCCTGCGTTGTTTTTCAATTTCATCCTTATCTGCCTGTGTAAGCACTTCATTGTTATTCACAATACCGATTATTTCTTTAATCTCTTCGATTTTTTCAAATCCCGGATCCGCTATTATACTGTTATACGACATTAAAAAACGAAATGACAAACCGGCGTCATCAAGAAGCCCGCCGCCCATTGGTTTCATTGCGATAAAACCAATATCAAGTTTTTCCGCGAGAGGTATCGCTTCGCCGGCGGCGGCATCATCAATATAATTAAACGGAAGCTGAACTGACGCGAACTTTTCCGTTTTCATCAATTCGATCGCCATCGGAATACTGTGGCTTGAAAAAGCGGGAAAACGTATCTTTCCGGCTTTGACGGCTTCCTCCATTCCTTCCATCGCGCCGTTAGGCGAAAATACCGCGTCGCGCTTTTTCGGCGTACTGACTCCGTGGAACTGGAATATATCAATGTAATCTGTTCCAAGTCTTTTAAGGCTTAAATCGAGATTTTCTAAAAATGTTTTTTTATCATCCGCCGGAGATTTTGACGCGATTATTAAATCCTCTCTTTTAAAATTTTTTATAGCATCTCCGATTTTTTCCTCGCTGTCGGTATATCCGTGCGCGGTATCAATAAAATTAATTCCATGATCGATTGATCTGCGGACAAGATCGGAAGCGTCATTTTTTGACAACCTCATAATCGGAATACCGCCAAACGCGACCTTGCTTACCATCAATCCGGTTTTTCCAAATCTGATCTTTTCCATACATCGGCTCCTTGTAAAAAATAAATATATGTTTCATTATGGCATATATCGGGGGAACGGCAAGAAAAAAATGACAGATAAAATTATTAAAGCGGTTCACCTGCGCGTAAGAGACGCGGGCGTTACGGAAAAATTAATAAAATATATCAACGAGGGATTATCGCCGCTCGGCATAAATCTTTTATGTCTTGAATTTAACCCGGGATATAACTACCGCCGCTTCCCCGAACTTGCCGACGGAAGTTTTGGCAGGGAGGAAGCGCGCAAGGTTGCAGCCGCCGCGAAGAACGCCGGTATCGAAATTGTCCCGCTTTTTATGTGCCTCGGCCATCAGGGCTGGCGTTTTCATAAAAACAAATTATTAAAACTCCATCCCGAATTTGATGAAACACCGGATGCGCCGGAAGACGGAGACGCAGAAAACACGCCCGATCTGGAATTTTACTGTCATAGCTGGTGCGCCTCCAATGATGATGTATACAAATATGTTTTACCCATGATAGACGAAATCATGGAAGATTTTAACGCCTCCTGCCTTCATGTTGGGATGGACGAAGTGTTTTCTCTCGCGGACGAAAACTGTCCGAGATGTAAAGGAAAAGATCGCGCTCAGCTCTTCGCGAGATCCGTCAATATACTTCATGATCATGTTGTAAAAGAAAAAGGCTGGAAGATGATGATGTGGGCAGACCGTTTAAACAACGCCGAATCCTTCGGTTATCACGCGTGGGAAGGAGACATTTGGGGCACATGGCGTGCAATCGACATGATTCCAAACGACATCATCCTAGCCGACTGGCATTATGAAATGAATGAAAAAGGTTTCCCCGGAATAGAAGCGTTACTCGAAAAAGGTTTTACAGTGCTTCCCGCTTCATGGAAGAGCTTAAAACAAACGCGTTTTCTCGCCGATGAGGCGGCAAAATACGCGTTAGCTGCAAAAGAAAAGGGTTATAACGGCCGCCTCGCCGGAATGATGGTCACCTGCTGGAGCGAGGCTGCAAACGGCTTATTGGACGCGCTTCTTGAATCAATCAAGGCGGGAGAACAAGACGAAGAAGCAAAAAACGAAAAAGGTATCGCATCCTCCATTTTATACATCGCGGAAAAATTTAACTAACATTTTTGTGTCGATTGTCTTGTCCACGATATTAAAAAATAAAGTAATTTTTATAACGAGACAGCGGTTCCAGATATATTATTTTCGGGCAACCCGGATTTGAACCGGGGACCTCTTGGTCCCGAACCAAGCGCGCTACCATCTGCGCTACTGCCCGTAAAAAAAAGCCCGCCACTGGACGAGCTTAGCTAACCCAAACTGAATACATGGTCATTTTATAATGGATGGATAGGTACGTCAAGAGGACGGGAAGAAGTAATGTCAATATTTTGGAAATTCAAAGTATTCCAAAATAATCAATTTAGATGTAGAATTGACATATGAACGATATTTCTGATATTAAACAGGAACTTGATGAAATCACCAAAGTAATTTCAGAAACTGTGCCTGTGGAAACAATTTATCTTTTTGGTTCTTATGCTTATGGCACACCGCACAAAGATTCAGATTTTGATTTGTATATTGTCTTTAAAGATGATATGGCAATGCGTGAGATCGAAGCTATTCGTTCAATTCATAGAGCCGTAGACCCTATAAGGAAGAAATCTATTGATTTTATCGGCATAAAAAAAAGTCGTTTTCTAGACAGAAAAATATATGCGACTCTTGAACGAAAAATTGATAGAGAAGGCGTAAAACTTTATGGGTAAAAAAGAAATACTACAGCAATGGATTAATAAAGGTAATGANGATTTAAGGTCGGCAGAATATCTTTCTACAATGCATCATCCGACGCCTGATGAAACAATATGTTTCCTTTGCCAGCAATCTTCNGAAAAATACCTTAAAGGTTTTTTATTTCAACATGATATAGAACCGCCAAAAACTCATAATTTAATAGAACTCCTTGAAATGTGTGAAAAAATAAACGGNAATTTCANCGTTTTATTACCGCAACTNGATATATTAAGGGTNTATGCTGTTCTTCCCCGCTATCCAAACGAGCTTAATATTACTGATGAAGACATGAAGATAGCCATTGGGTACGCGAAGATTGTACAGGATTTCATATTAAAAGTGATTGAAGAAAAATAAGAAGAAAGTTTTAACTACGCATGAATACATAAAAAAAATGCTAAATCCTTATACAGTAAGGAATTAGCACTTAATAGGCTACGGGAGCGACGGGGCTTGAACCCGCGATCTCCGGCTTGACAGGCCAGCGTGATAAACCAGCTTCACTACGCCCCCAATGTTTTTACAGCTTATCAAAAACCGCGTGTTTAGTCAAGTAATCCGCCCGATTTTTTAGTATTTGCAAAAGACAGGAATATTGGTAGACTGACCTATTATGAATTACTCTCAAGTTTTTATCCCGACGCTCAGGGAAGTTCCTTCGGACGCGGTCATTGCAAGCCACAGGCTGATGTTCCGCGCGGGGCTTCTTCGTAAACTCGCAAACGGCCTTTTCGCGTATCTGCCGCTCGGACTGCGCTCCTTCCGCAAGGTTGAGCAGATTGTCCGCGAGGAAATGGACGCCGCGGGAAGCCAAGAAATGAAGCCGACAGTCGTTATTCCGGGCGAATTATGGAAGGAATCGGGCAGGTGGGATTCGATGGGAGAATCAATGCTGAGGGCAAAAAACAGGCTGAACAACGACTTTGTAATTACCCCGACCGCCGAGGAAGCCTTTACCGCGATTGTGCGCGACGAGCTTTCCAGTTACCGCCAGCTTCCCCTCAACCTTTATCAAATTAACACAAAATTCCGCGACGAAATCCGCCCGCGTTACGGCGTTATGCGCGGCCGCGAATTTGTTATGAAAGACGCCTACTCTTATCATGTTGATGAGAAAAGCCTTGACGACACTTATCAGGCGATGGGGCGAGCCTACCGGCGGATTTTCAAACGCTGCGGGCTTTCCGTGATCCCCGTAAAGGCCGATTCAGGCGCGATGGGCGGCAGCGGCTCGGAAGAATTTATGGTAGAAAGCGAAGTCGGCGACAACACTTTGATCCTCTGCAAAAACTGCGATTACGCGGCTAATGTGGAAAAAGCGTCCTGTAAGCCTGACTTTGTAAAGGTCTCTTCAATCGAGGAAGCGAAAGCCGCAGCCGCGAATACTCCATCAATCAAAAAAATCGATACGCCTGAAGTTAAAACAATCGGCGAACTNTGCGCGTTCTTAAAAACGCAGCCGCAAAAATTTATAAAGACNCTCATCTACCGCGCTGTCAATGTTGAGCTCGATCTGTCTAAAGCTCCCGGCTGTGATAATTTAAAGCGCAGCCAATCGGGTCAGGATTCGGCGCAAGAGCAGCGAACGCANAAAAGCGGGCAATCNTCTTACGCTGAGGCGTTTTTCGCGGTGGCGATCCGGGGCGACCTTGATGTAAACGAAACAAAACTCGCCGCGGCGCTTAAAGCCGCAGAAGCGGAACTCGCGTCTGACGCCGATGTAGTGCGCCTTACAAACGCGCCTGTTGGATTCGCGGGGCCTGTCGGTCTTTCTTCTCTTCCAATTGTAATTGATCATTCCGTCACCGCGATGAACGACGCTGTTACAGGCGCGTTAGAAAAAGATTTGCACTACGAACACGCGGCTTACGGAAGGGATTTTTCCGCATGGATGATTGAGGATCTCCGCACTGTGAAAGCGGGAGAGCGCTGCGCAGTTTGCGGCGGCGAACTATACACAAAGATGGGCAACGAACTTGGACACATTTTCAAACTGGGTTACAAATACACGCGTTCGATGAATGTAAGTTTCCTTGACGAAAACGGCAAAAGCCAAATACCGGTGATGGGCTGCTACGGCATCGGAGTCGACAGGACAATGGCTTCCGTNATCGAAGAACATCACGATGANGCNGGCATCATCTGGCCTGTTTCNGTCGCGCCTTTTCACGTTATCATCATTCCGATTAAATACGACGGAAAAGTTAAAGAATGTGCCTGTAAACTTGCGGATGATTTAAAAGCTCTCAATATCGAAGTGTTACTCGACGATCGCGGCGAACGCGCAGGCGTAAAGTTTAACGACGCGGATTTAACGGGCATCCCCTGGCGCGTTGTAATAGGCGACAAAGGCTTATCCCAGGAGACGCCGCAGGTGGAAATAAAAAAACGAAGCGAGAAAGAAAACCGCATGATCGATCTTGATAAAGCCGCCGCAGAACTTTCGCGGATGATTCAAGAAGAGATGGCGCGGTTAAACAGCTAATCCCATCACTTTTTTAAAGTTGATAACTATCTCGTCTATCATCGGGCTTGCGTCCATGTCAAGAAGAAGTCCTTTTTCACGGTAATAGCCGATCAGCGGAGCTGTCTGCGCACGGTAGACCTCAAGCCGTTTCTGGATAGCCGACGCCTGATCGTCATCGCGTATATAAACTTCGCCGCCGCAGTGATCGCAGATGCCTTCTTGTTTGGGTTTATTGAATACCGCGTGGAAATTAAATCCGCACTTCCTGCAAACGCGCCGCCCGCCGAGCCTTACAAGCACGCCTGAGTCCGGGATATCAAAATTGATTACTTTATCAACAGTGGAAAACCCTGCGAGCGCTTGTGCCTGGGGAATCGTTCTTGGGAAACCGTCAAGAATATATCCTTTCTGAACGTCATCCATCGCGAGGCGTTCCTTTACAAGCGCGATTGTTGTTTCATCGTCGACCAATTTTCCCGCGTCCATTATTTCTTTCACTTTAATACCAAGAGGGCTTTGCGCCGCAACTGCCGCCCGGAAAATGCCGCCCGTACTTATCTGAGGCACCCCCAATATCTCAACAGCTTTAACCGCCAGAGTACCCTTACCAGCCCCCGGAGGCCCTAAAAAAATCAGTTTCATATTTATCTCCTCTTGTTTTATTTTACATCTGTATTGTAAATCTAACAAGAAAATCTTTAAGCGTGAACTGGAAGAATTTTATAGCCGCTAACCACACTAACTGGTAATGGAGAATTTCACACTGAGGCGCGGAGTTCGCGGAGGACACGGAGAAATTTTATAGCCGCGAACCACACGAACAAAGACGAACTTAAGATTTTTGCCACGAGCTGCACAAACAGATTAGGTAGCAGCTACCTTTTTTACCAAACTAATTGCGGACGACACGGAAGCCGGAAAAGACACTCCGGCTAAATGGAGTGCTGATGCTTCGGTGCGCGGAACGGGCATACGCGGCAGAAAGGATCCAACTGCCGCCGCGCAGCACGCGAGGAGACCCAGAGGACGCGCCCTGCGGATCATTCTGCGCCCTCGCGGGATATTCACCGTACCAGTCCCAGCACCACTCCCACACATTCCCGTGCATGTCATAAAGCCCCCATGCGTTAGGCGCATAGCTTCCCACTGTCGTTGTTCTTTGTAATGTATTATCAAAATTCGCCTGACCTGTCGTTATGTTGTTTCCTGTGCTGTACGCTGTTATCGTACCTGCTCTGCACGCGTACTCCCATTCCGCTTCCGTCGGCAGCCTGTATCCGTTTGCGCTTCTGTTCCATTCCGCCGTCCTATTGTTTCCGCTTCCTGTAATAGCATATACGGGCGTTAACCCCTCCCTATGACTTAATCTATTGCAATACTCTATGGCGTCAAACCAGTTTACATAATACATGGGGTACTCGTCCCCTTCCCCGTGCATTTGGCTCGATCCCGCAAGTTGCCTTATTGTTGTTCCCATAACTCTGTGCCATTCGCTCTGTGTTACAGGGTACCGGCTCATTGTAAATGAACTTATTGTTACTTGATGCTGTGGCGATTCATCATTATTTCTTCCTGTTTCGTTTGCGGGGGATCCCCTTGTGTATGTTCCTCCCTGTATGCGCACAAAATCTGCAGGTACTGTTACCGCCGCGGACGGTGCCGGTGTAGGAGTTGGCACAGGCGTAGGTGTTGGCACAGGCGGCGTAGGTCCCGATGGGCGCGAGCCGAGGTAGGCTGTCCCGAAAAATTGATTGTATACGGCGGGGATCTGCTGTCTGCCGCTTGCCGCTGTTACCGCGCCTCCCGTCCTCTGGAATAATTCCTGCACTTCAATGCCGGGCGTTCTTAACTGCGTAAGTAAATGCGTCGTAAATAATCCGTTCCTTCCCGTTCCGTCAGCGGCGACAGAACCCGCGCTTGTAGCGAAAACGATAATGCTGTCAGCAGGCTGGTTTGCCACAACGCTCAAACCGCGGCTTACATTCCGGCTCCATGCGGCTGGGAAATCGCGGCAGGAATCAAGCACTACAATGTTAAGCGCGTTCCCCGCGTCGTTTAATTCAGCTAACATGCTCTGAACCGATACGGCTGTCTCTCCGAGAAAGTTGGCGCTTGGAATTTCCGCGTTTGCCGGTATTAAAAAATTTACTCCGTTATATTGAACGGCGTGCCCCGCGTAATAGAAAAAGCCGTAACTGTTATTGGAAAC
>WQRT01000089.1 GCA_009786625.1 Treponema sp. | reverse complement strand
CTACTCGTTATCTCGGCTGATAAAGGATTAGCCGGAGGCTACAATCAAAATGTAATGAAACTGGCAACACAGGCTGTAGATGAAAAGACAGTTGTAAAAGTGCTGACTATCGGACGTGTAGGCTACGGTAAATTTGTACGAATAAACAGGTCTGCATCGCATACTCTGGTGCCGCTTGAAGAGAGCTTTATTTCCGCGGCGGAAAATCCGTCATTGGACACTTCCAGTGATATTGCCGAAAAGCTGATGAATTTATTTGACAATGACGAGGTGGATAGCTTTGACATTATCTACACCTATTTCCATTCCGCTGTACGAATGATCCCTTCGATAGAAAGGCTTTTCCCTCTGTCGCCTGAAATGCTGGCAGAAGCGTCTGCTTCCAAGGAAGCAGTGGTTCACTTTTCGGAATATGAACCTTCGCCTGATGCCGTTTTAGAAACATTGATCCCNCAATATCTTNGGGGTTATATATTTAGCTGCCTGACACAGGCATGGATGTGTGAGTTGAATTCCCGCGTAACAGCCATGGACAGCGCTATAAAAAACGGGAATGAAATGCTCCGCAAGTTAGCATTGAAGTACAACCGCGTGCGCCAGGGTTCCATCACGCAGGAACTCACAGAAATTGTCGCGGGCGCGGCATCTATGGAATAGGAGGCAGATATGATCGGGAAAATATCGCAGGTTATCGGTCCTGTACTGGACATTCACTTTCCGGACGGCAATCTTCCGGAACTTAATAACGCCGTAGAAATTTTGCTCCCGGGGAGCACAGGCCCCGGCGGCATTATAACGGCGGAGGTGCTGCAGCACATCGGCAACGATACTGTACGCTGCGTATCTTTGTCCCCCACTGAAGGGCTTGTAAGAGGCGTAGAAGCCTCCGATACCGGAGGACCTGTTACAGTCCCTGTCGGCGAAGATGTGCTTGGCCGTGTTTTCAATGTACTCGGCAAGGTGATTGATAAAAAAGAAGAAGTTAAAGGCAAGGAGCGGTGGGCAATTCACCGCAGTCCGCCCAGCTTCGCGGATCAGCGCGGCATAACCGAAGTGCTGGAAACAGGAATCAAGGTAATCGATCTTATGGCGCCTTACGCAAAGGGCGGAAAAATTGGATTGTTCGGCGGCGCGGGCGTAGGCAAGACCGTTTTAATTATGGAACTGATCCATAATGTCGCGACTGTCCACGGCGGTTACTCTGTGTTTACAGGCGTTGGAGAGCGCACCCGCGAAGGAAATGATCTGTGGCTTGAGATGACCGAATCAGGCGTAATCAAAAAAACTGCGATGGTATTCGGGCAGATGAATGAGCCGCCCGGATCGCGTATGCGCGTCGCTCTTACGGGGCTTACAATGGCGGAGTATTTCCGTGATGTTGCCGGGCAGGACGTACTGCTTTTTATCGATAACATTTTTCGTTTTACCCAGGCTGGTTCCGAAGTTTCCGCGTTATTGGGGCGCATACCATCAGCGGTTGGTTATCAACCTACCTTAGCGAATGAGATGGGCGCGTTGCAGGAGCGCATCACTTCTACCCATAAAGGTTCAATCACATCTGTTCAAGCCGTATACGTTCCGGCGGACGACTTGACTGACCCTGCTCCTGCGACCACTTTCGCGCACTTAGACGCTACAACGGTCTTGTCACGCGCCATTGTGGAAATGGGAATTTATCCCGCGGTTGATCCGCTGGAAAGTACATCACGAATGTTGGAGCCGTCTATCGTGTCCGAGGAACATTACAGTACGGCGCGTCATGTGCAGGAAACATTGCAGCGTTACGCTGAATTACAGGATATTATCGCCATACTCGGAATGGAGGAATTATCTGACGAGGATAAAATAATCGTAAACCGCGCGCGCAGAATTCAGCGTTTTATGTCGCAGCCGTTCAACGTAGCAGAAACCTATACCGGCAATCCCGGGAAATATGTTCCGTTAAAAGACACGATACGTTCATTCAAAGAGATACTTGAAGGAAAATGCGATAGCATTCCGGAGGATTGCTTCTATATGAAAGGCACGATTGAGGACGTATACGAAGATGCAAAAAAACGTTAAGCTCTCAATTCTTACTCCCGAAAAAGTCTTCTTTAACGGCGAAGTA
Organism: Treponema sp.; assembly: GCA_009786625.1. GTDB lineage: Bacteria > Spirochaetota > Spirochaetia > Treponematales > Breznakiellaceae > WQXQ01. The sequence continues at coordinate 8,935 of WQRT01000089.1, read as the reverse complement.
ACGCAGATTATCGCGGAAACGCCGGAAGGGGAAATGGGCATAATGGCCGGCCATATGCCGAGCATAGCGGTAGTTTCGGACAGCCTTTTAAATGTTGAGGAAAACGGCACATGGCGCAGCGCGGCTCTGGGACAGGGGATTATGGACGTGTCCGCGGCAGGAATTGAGTTTTTTGTAGATACAGCGGAGTGGGCTGAGGATATTGACGTGCAGCGTTCCGAAAAAGCCCTTCGCAGCGCCGAGGAACGTTTACGCGGTAATTTGTCTCATACCGAGTATCTGCGCGCGCACACCGCGATTGCCCGCGCGATAGCGCGTTTAAAAACAGCGCATAGCAGAAAGCATTAATAATTAGAAATACTGCCGCTGTATTAAGCGGCTGGTAAAAGTTGATTAATCCTGATAGTGCCGTAAACCGGTTATCTAGCCGGTGTGGAGGTATCGCAAAATAGAGGCAGACTTGAAAACCGTCTGATTAATAATTTGCGGTAAATAATCAAAAAAGATCTTGAAAAAACCGTTAAAATATAGTAACATTATAACATCGTCTGAAATTATGAACAAAAATATTAAACATAATTGAGGCGTTTTTTATAAACTGCTTATATACTTAAGGTATATAGAGGGTGTGTCCCTATTATATAAATAGATTGGATAGTAAGGTAGTCCGCTGTCGTTTTAATTAATATTTAGAGAGGAAAAAAATGAAACTTAAATTTAGGTTAAGTATTATGGTAATTGCCATACTGATTGTCGTTGTTGCAACAATCTCGATTATTCTGCTTAACAGTTCGTCAGAAATTGCGATTAAGCTGAACAGAGATGTAATTCATTTAATAGCAGACAAAGAGGCTACGTTCTGGGAAGGCAGGCAAAATGCCCGTTTTACGATGCTTGGTACCCTTGAGAATATATTTTCTCAGTACGAGAGATTCGCGGCGGGAGAACGGCGGGACCGTTTTGACGAGATGATGTTATCGGTCATGGAAGCCAATCCTGAGTATTTACAGATTTATACGGTTTGGAGACCTAACGCCCTTGACGGCCTGGACGCGCAGATGATCGGCAGGACAGGTTCCGGTCCAACAGGGCAGTACGCGATGAGTTATACAAGAGAAACCGGCGACATACGTGTAAGAGTAAATACTGATATAGACGCCACATATGCATACNTGAACAGTATCAANATCAACAACTTAAAAGACAGGGTAGAACCTCCCCTCCAGAGGCAAATTCTCGGGAGGGATGGGTATGTGGTTAGAATGATGAGACCTATTGTTGATGATAATGCAAGGCAGATTGTAGGAGCTATCGGATATCTTGTGAATATCGAGCAAATGCAGGATGTATTGGAGAAAACCGTCAATGAGAACGATGAAATATCATTGATGGCTATTTATGCGAACGACGGAACCGTACTAGCGCATACATTCAAAGATCGTATTGGTAAGAATATGAGAGATACGGAAGGATTTTTAGGCGGGGATCTGCAGGGCGCAATTAAAGCCGTTACTGAAGGAACCACTCTTCACAGCTCTTCGTATTCCCCTGCAATGCATACAACTTTGGAAACTTTCTTTGCGCCCGCCCATATCGGCAATTCAGACAAGTTCTGGTCTGTCATGGTCGCGGCAAGAGAAGATTATATTTTATCCGAAGTAAACGATATGACAAAGCTGACCATTTTTCTCGCGCTTGTAATTGCCGTGGCGGTGGCAGTAATTATATACTTTGTCCTTCATTTTACAATGATGCCGGTCGTAAACGTAGCGCTGACATTAAAAGATATAGCGCAGGGCGAAGGTGATCTCACCGTTAAAATCGCGGAAAAAGGAAAAGACGAAATTACCGACCTTTCTCGTTACTTCAATCAGACAATAGATAAGATAAAAAAGCTGATTTTAATAATCAAAAAGGAAGCCGATATTTTATCTGAGATAGGAAATGAGCTCGCGAGCAACATGAACGAGACCGCCGCCGCTGTAAACGAAATAACGTCCAATATTCAAAGCATCAAAGGCAGGGTTATAAATCAGAGCGCCAGTGTAACCGAAACCAATGCCACTATGGAACAGGTTACGGGAAATATTAAAAAGTTGAGTTTAAATGTTGAAGATCAGAATACGCACGTATCACAGGCATCGGCCGCAATCGAAGAAATGGTAGCCAATATCGCCTCTGTTACCGACACGCTTGAGAAGAACGGTGCTAATGTAAAGAACCTGACGATCGCTTCAGAAGACGGACGCGGCGGCTTACAGGAAGTCGCGTCTGACATTCAGGAAATTTCCCGGGAATCAGAAGGTCTATTGGAAATCAACTCTGTTATGCAAAACATTTCAAGCCAGACGAACCTGCTTAGTATGAACGCCGCAATTGAAGCCGCTCACGCGGGGGAATCAGGAAAAGGCTTTGCCGTTGTCGCCGACGAAATCCGAAAGCTCGCNGAAAGNTCCAGCGAACAATCCAAAACAATCAGTACAGTACTCAAAAAGATNAAGGAATCCATCGACAAGATTTCCAAATCCACAGAAAATGTTCTTAACAGATTTGAAGCGATTGATACAAACGTAAGAACAGTGTCCCAGCAGGAAAATATAATCCGCCGCGCGATGGAAGAACAGGAGCAAGGTTCCAAGCAGACGCTGGAAGGCATAAGCAGTGTTAAAGAGGTAACCAGACAGGTTAGCAGAAGTTCATCGGAAATGCTTAACGGCTCACAGGAAGTTATTAAGGAGAGCTTGAATCTTGAAAAAGTGACACAGGAAATCGCTTCTGGTATGAACGAAATGGCGACAGGAGCAGAGCAAATTAACATCGCTGTTACGCAAGTTAATGACATCAGTATTAAGAATAGAGAAGCGATTAATAAGTTGATTAAGGAAGTAAACAGATTTAAGGTTGAATAAATCCGAAAACTTCGTCTAAGTACAGTGATGAAATATTAAAATCTTTTGGAGGCTTGTTGTAAAACAAGCCTCTATATTTTTTCCAGCGCGCGTCTGTTTTTAATGCCTGTTTTGTCCAGTATGCAAGAGATAATATTCGAGACGGTCCGCGGGTTTATGCCTAAATTAGCGGCGATTTCTTCGTTGGTCAAACCTTTTTTCACGTTTATTAATATTTCCGTTTCACGGTTTGTAAGCATATCGGTTAAGGATGTAATTTTATTTATTCTTCTCTGCGCGTCTTCATCGATGCAAATAATGCCGTCAAAAGCGCTTAATATCGCGTTTTCCAGTTTTTCTTTATTCCGCAGTTTTGTCAAATAAACCTTTACGCCGAGATTGAGCGCCGTGCTGACATAGCTGTAATCGTCAAAGGCGGTAAAGACGGCTAAAAGCGGCATTTTTTCATTTTGATCTTTTAACCACGGGATTATGTCGAGACCCCAGCCGTCTGGTAGCAGAATGTCCATGAGCAAAACATCAATATTTTCTAAGTGTTGAATTTTTTCTTTAGCGTCCGAGAGAGATGAAGATGATCCTAAAACATTCCATCTGCCCGTTTCATTAAAAAATGAAGCAAGACTCTCCGACACAATCGGGTGGTCTTCCATGATAAATATGGTTCTCATTGTTTAGCATCCATAGTGATTTGCGGGATAAACTCAATTTTTACCATAAGCCCGTTTCCGCTTTCGCTGATAAAATCAATTTTCGCGCCGATTATNGCCGCTCTTTGCCTGAGGCTTTCCATGCCGATACCTTCCCGGCTGCCGCTTATTCCTATGCCGTCATCAGAAACGCATATTAATATTCCTTCGTTACTGCGCCTTACTACGAGCGTGGCTTTTTTCGCTTTTGAATGTTTACCGATATTTGTAAATATTTCCTGCGTCATGCGGTAAAGATGAAGAAGCTTTTCAGCGCTTATTTTTGAAAACGGCAAATCATCTTCTATAAAAAANCCACATTCAATTCCTGTTTGCTTCTTGAACTTGTCGCAAATATCCGCAAGTAATTCCTTAAAGGGAAGTCTTGTAAAATCCGGCGGCATAAGNTCCATNCAGATTGCCCTGATTTGCAANCCGACAGGAAGCTCCATNACCTGCGGCAGTATNACGTCATGAAGCTCGCGCGAAATNCGCTTCCGCTCCAAATCCATTCCTTCTATAATGTGCTGCGAAAACGCGATAGTCATACGCTCATTTCTCTGAGCCTGCTTTTTGTAAAAATACAAAAAGCACATGATTATCATAAGAAAGATAATCATTATTACATAGAGCCACATCAACTGAAAGAAAAATTGTGCGTCCGACTGCATAGCAACATTGTATCATATTGTGGTAACATAATCCTATGCGTAAAACGGCATTAATGTTCCTGTTATGTATTTTCGGAACGGCGCTAAATATATTTTTTAACAAGGTATTCGCGGGAAGCGGCATAGGGCTTCCTCTGTACATGGACACGGTTCTTACGATTACCGTTACATTTATCGGGGGGCTTTTCTGGGGATGTATTACAGGCATACTGACAAATATAATTGGGCATACGATTAGTTTTTGGGGATGGGAAGGCTATCTTTTTACGCTTTGTAATATTTTAACGGCGTTTATAACATGGGAGTTTACCCGTATATTCCTCTCGGAGTTAACTTTTATAAATGATAAAAACGAAACCGAAAACCTGCGAAGCGCAAGTTTTTTTAAGAGCCGCCGCCTTGATAATATAATGAGCATAATTTTTGTCCTTATGCTTCTTTCTTTTATTTTATGTTTCGCGATAAGCATTATGGGAGGTCTTATCGCTTTCTTTATAGAAATTATTAAAACGCCGCAGTCCGTAAATCCCGCGTCGCAACATTCCGATTTTTACGGAGGACTTCCGCTTGTTTTAATGGAAATTGTGTCCCGTATTCCGATTAATATCATCGACCGTGTTATTTCAGTTTTCGCGGGCTTTGGCATTGCGTATGTGATAGGGAAGGTTGTGAATAAAATAAAAGCGCCTGTCATTTTTTAACGCGTCTGGAATTAAAACTTTTCATGTACGGAGCTATGGCGGAAAATATTTTTAAAGGTATGCGTAAATACCACTGAGTCATTACAAAATCTTCAGCTTTTAACATAGCTTTGTCTTCCGCTGTAAGTTCATCTTTTTCAACACGAGCAGATTCGTCAATAAATTGTTTACATTGATTTAAACTTTCTTTGTCAACATTTAATTCTGACCGCCTGCCTCGGTATTTTATCGGAAAAGCGCCTATATGTTTTAATGCAAGCACATTGCTTAAATTGTCGCAGAAAAATTTTGATTCACGACATTTCCCTTCCTCGTCGGTGTAGGAATAATATACCAGCCAGTAATCGTAACGTCCTCTGTCTCTGCCGTTTTTGCCTTCGAATCCCCTGTGCTTCGTGTGTTTCAGATATGTTCCTGTGCCGTCGTTTGTACTTTTCATCATATAGGATTTTATAGCGCCTGCCGCCGCGGCAATAATCATAATAACGCCGATCACTCCGAAAACAGACACTGCAATCTCCGGCACTGACGGCGGGTATTGGCTTCCCCTTAAGACCATCCTCTGGGGTATAAATAAAAGACCAAAAGCCAGGACAGCCCCTGCTATAAAAATAATACCAACCAATATCGACAAAATTACATTCTTGGCAGTGTACTGATATCCAATCTTTTCATTAGCGCTCATTAATTTCTCCGCTTACTGTTTAGTATATAATTATATTTTATGTAAATATTATTCTATTTTCAAGCGACAAGGGAAAGCTGTGAATAAAGTGAGAATGGCTTAATTCCTTTTGCATACATTATGGAATTACCTTGAAAACTTGATTTTGATGAATTTTCATGTTATATTTATCCTATGACTATAACACAAACAGTTGAGATTCCTTCTGATCGCCGTATTACTCTTGTTGTTCCTCGTGAAATACCGGCGGGGGNTGTAATTCTTTCATTTACTTCAACAAAAGCGGAAGAATTCATAACAGATAAACTTAATAGCTATTACGAAAAACATACTTCCTGTCTTGCTGCTGATATAAAAGCTGTGAACTATAAATTACTTAGGGAAGAAGATTGGTAGATGATTCGCGGTGAAATATGGTGGGCGAATTTGCCTGATCCTAACGGCTCTGCTCCGGCAAAACGCCGTCCGGTATTNATTATTCAAAGCAATGAATTTAACCGAAGTAAAATTAATACTGTAATTTGCGCGGCTATAACATCAAATACGGAATTAGCTTCTTTGCCTGGGAATTTATTATTGGAAAAAACGGTTTCCGGTTTGGAAAAGACATCGGTAATAAATTTTTCTCAAATTGCAACTGTTGATAAATGCGATCTAACTGATCATGTTGTTATGTTACCGAAACCTATACTTGATAAAGTTAATAGCTGTCTTAGAACAGTTTTTGAATTTATTTAATATTACTGATTTTATAAATAAAATAAAAAAACCATATCTACACAAGTGGCGCCAGGCACACCATCAAAACAGTGCCTGACACCATTTGTGGTTCCAAATGGTTTTCGGGGTGTTCCATTGTTTGCTTTACAGCAACCATTGCTTAAAAACGGTTTTTATTCGGAATAAGCGGGAATCGTTAATGAAACGCTTTCTTTACCGGATTTTAACTGATAGGTAGTTGTACCATTAGGATAATCAACGGGAAGACCTCCGGTAGTATATGAGTTACCCACGGAACCTAAATAGTTTTTAATATCGTCTCTAAATGTAACTGTCACCTCAGTGGGTGAGTCTTTAATAAGCTCGTTGACTACAGTTACAGTATATACTGTATCACTGGTTTTTTCATATTCAGCTATCGGATTAAATTTTTGACTGTTATTTTGATCGGTAGAGAATTGAAAAAAATTGGCATTTTCTATTGTTGTCTTCCATTCCGCACCTTCCACAGTTACTGTGAAGGTTGTTTCATCAACTTTATCCAGACTGAAGGTTACGGTTTTTGGAACGCTTCCACCGCCGCCGCCACCGCCGCCATTACCGCCACCGTCATCACAAGCGGTAAACCCAAATCCGATTATCGCCGTTATGGCAATAATTCCCAAAAATCTCTTTGCGTTTTTCATTTGAAAAACCTCCATAAAAATAAATTGTATTAATTGTCACCTCACACGCGGAATTTGTCATGAGTGTTTTTTCACGAAAAACCGTGAAAATACTCACNCGGAGGGAGGGGTGAACCATGACAAAGAGAATAAGTANATTTTCATATTGACATTTTTATACATATTNAATAATATGTATTATAGAGGTCGACGTGCGTTTTACATGGGATGAAAAGAAGAACATACTAAATATAAAAAAGCATAAAATTAGTTTCATTCAAGCTGCATATGTCTTTTTAGACCCCATGCGGAAAGAATTTTATGACGAAAAACATAGTAGTCATGAAGAAGATCGTATAATTACTTTAGGGATGGCAGAAAATCGGTTATTATTCGTTAATTTTACCGAACCTGATTCTGACACAGTACACATTATTTCCGCCAGAAAAGCAAAAAAAAATGAAAGGAGTATATATTATGAGAACGGTTAGTTACACTATTCAAACATTACCTAAAGTTAGTAAAGAAGAATGGAAGAAGGTAGATGCTATAAAGGATGAAGATATAGATTGCTCCGAAATACAGGAATTTAATGATACCTCAAATTTTCATCCTTGGCAGGATCGTAAATTATTTAAACCGATTAAAGTTTCCGTTACCTGTAAACTTGATGCCGATATTGTGGCGTGGCTTAAACAGGGAGGTAAAGGATATCAAACGCGTTTGAATTCAATTTTACGTAAAGTAATGCTTCATGCGTTATAAGCTCTTATACTGCTCATCTAACGCTGATATTCTTATTGACAAAAAACTACACCCAGAAATTTACGACTGGGCGGGAAATGGCTGATGAATCCATTTAAAATATTTATAACCAGCGTATTAATTTTTTACCACTAACCACTCAAACTAATACGAACTTTTATTTTAACCACGAAGGCGCAGAAGGCGCACCAAGGCGAAAAAATAAATACTTAGTGCGCCTTTGCGCGCCTTGGTGGTTAATATTTATTTGATTTGTTTCAAGATTTTTTTATCACGAAGAGCGCGAAGATAATAAATATAAGCTTGGCAATCTTTGCGAAACTTTGCGGCTTGGCGGGAAAATATTTTTTAACCACGAAGGCGCAGAAGGCGCACTAAAGCAGAAAAAATAATTCCTTAGTGCGCCTTGGTGCGCCTTTGCGGTTAATATTTATTTGATTTGTTTCAAGATTTTTTTATTGCGAAGGAACGCGAAAAAATAAATTGCGATCAGCGGAGTGATAACGGTAAATTGTCAGCAGTTACAGAAACTAAGCGCCTTTTTCCGCATACTTCCCCAACTGCATAAGTGCAACTTTCGGATTGGTTACCACCAATGGCCCCGAGATACAGCCGCCTTGGCAGGACATTACTTCAACAAGATTCGGCGTGTCCGCGGCGGAGGCAAGCTCGCCCGCGTTTATTTTGCCGAACTCGGCGAGGCGTTTCATGCCTGCTTTATCAAGACCGTCAATGATCGCTTCTTTTAAAAGTGAAGTGTCTTTTAACCGCGCTTTTACTGCCTGAGCCACGCCGCCTGATTTAGCGAAGTTCCTTCCGCTTGAGGTGGGGAGTTTCTTTCCCGGAACGGCCTGCACTTTTGCCACGTCAATATTTTTGGCGACGAATAGAGAACCGATTTCTTCAATTGAAATGACGTAATCAACGAGGTCATCGTCCATACCTTCCTGCCGTTTGGCAAGGCACGGTCCGATAAAAACAGTAATACAGCCCGGGTAATCTTTTTTGGCAATTTCTGCGGTGTAGTGCATCGGGGTATGGGTAGTGGAAATACAATCCGCAAGCTGCGGCACATGGAGGCGCACCGCGCGTACATAGGCAGGGCAGCATGATGTGGTCATCATCTTATCACC
>WQRT01000088.1 GCA_009786625.1 Treponema sp. | reverse complement strand
ATGAAAAACACGAAAAACGCGTTATTATTTGCTCTTTCCGTAATGCTTTGCTTTGCGGTTGCTTCCTGCGGTTCCTCTGGAGGAGCGGCTGCGGCTGGTTCCGAATTTGGGGAAGGCATTCCATTTGTAGGTGAATTGAATATATTTTCCGACGTAAATGACGGCGGAGATTCTACCATAGAAATGGAAGAAATAGAAGTTGACGGAATTACCGCGTGGAGAATAACGGGCAATGTAACCACCGCGTTCCAGTACGGCTTTGTAGGCTGGATGTACGAGCCTGATGAAGCGACTCTGGAAGCTCTTAAAACCGCCAGAGCGATTTCTTTTATGTACGTTGGGGACGGCCAGAGAATGACTGTAAAATACCGCATCAGCACTGTAACGGATCATGCGTTCCATGAGTACAATTTCACCGGCGAAGCCGGCGTTGTTGATCGTCTTGAAGTACCCATCAGGTTCTTCCAACAACCTTCATGGGGAGCCGGTACCCGTATGGTTCAGGCTAACGCAGTAGATATTTCATGGCAGACCCATGAAAGCTGGAGACCAGGTCCGTTTGAAATTACAATTTGGGATGTCAGGATTCATCCGTAAATAAAACGCCGGTCAGTTGGAGGATAAATGACGATAAAAAGGACATTATATGTTATATTCGCCATTCTTATCCTTCCGCTGGCCGCGTGCTGCTCATCTTCCGGAGCGTCTGGTTCCGGCTCTTCCGATGCAGTTTCCTCTGCTTTGAATCATATTCCTTCAAGACCTGATTCAATCCGCGAGCATCCTCTTGAATCCGTAAGCGGAAAGACCGCTTTTAATTATCTTAGAGATGAAAATATCCTTTCGGGCTGGAATATGGGTAATACCCTGGATTCTCACAGCGGCGGTTTCGGCGGAGAAACAGGCTGGGGTAACCCGCGTGTGAATCAGGAGCTGATGAACGGTGTAAAGGCCGCCGGTTTTGATATTATCCGTATTCCTGTCACATGGATGGGAGAGATTGGCAGCGCACCGGATTACCGTATTACTCCCGCCCGGCTCAGCCGCGTCGGCGATGTTGTCGATATGGCATATAACGCAGGGCTTAAAGTAATCATCAATATTCATCATGACGGGGCGACGGAAAGCGGCGGCAGGGACCTCGGCTGGCTTTCTATCGCCAGAGCAAGCAGAAATCAGGAAAACGATAATCAAATAACGTCTCAGTTTGTCCGTGTTTGGAGGCAGATCGCAGTTTATTTTCAAAATTACGGAGATTGGCTCATTTTTGAACCTTTTAACGAACTGCATGACGGTAATTGGCAGACTTGCAATGATGTAAGCCAGCTAATAACCCTTAATAACTGGAATCAGGCTTTTGTTAACGTAGTCCGTTCATCCGGCGGCAATAACGCAAGCCGTTTTTTGCTGGTCGGGGCGTATTGCAACGATAACAGACAGGCTCTTTCCGCCGCTTTTACTCTGCCTGTCGATTCCTCTCCTGATAAGTTAATCGTTAGTTTCCATTACTACGATCCGTATCAACTCACAATTCAGGGCAGCCGATCCGCGTGGGGTACGCCGAATGACAGGCAGACTGTGATCGGGCATTTTGCCCCCTTTAAACCGCGTTACATTGACAATAATATCCCGGTTATTATTGGCGAGTGCGGAGCGGTTCTTCAATTATACCCCGGCGATTCCGCGAGAGAAGAGCAGGCGCGGCAAAGCAGGCTGGATTATTTATCGCACGTATTCGCGTCCGCAAAAAATTTCGGCCTTATTCCTATCTACTGGGATAACGGCTCAACATCCGGGAATGGGGAAAAGTTCGGTTTATTGGACAGGAGAACAGGTCAGCCGGTCTCACCTGAGGCAGGTACCCTTCTCACAACGATAATAAATGCTGTAAAATGAAATACAATATATAAAGGTTGTCAGGGAAATGGAAGATAAGATTTCTAAAATCAGAGTATTGATTATCGCCGCTGTAGCCGTGATTTTGCTTGTGCTGGTAATTGTTTTTGCCGGCAGGGAAGAATCGGATTTTTCCGCCAAATACGCGGGTCATGATTTAAGCGGAGCCAGTACGGGAAGGGCAAACACCTACGCCCGTTATCTTGAACGGTATGCCGGTGTTCCGAACGGAGCCAGCGATATTTCCATCGATATTTTTTCATGGACATCAGCCGAAGGCGTTTCCTTACTTGAAAATTTTGAGAATGAAGCGCGGGTTCTGCGTACCGAAGAAGCGAGCCATGTTGAATATTCTGTCAACGTGGAACGTGCAGGGCTTTATTTTATGCGTCTTGAGTATTTTCCTCTGTCGTCCAGGGGAATCCCGATGGAGCGCACTCTTACAATCAACGGCGAAGTGCCGTTCCTCGGCGCGGACAGGCTTACTTTTCAACGCGTCTGGGGCGACGGGAGCAACAACCGTTTTGACAATCAAGGTAATGAAATCCGCGCTACACAGGTCGAATTGCCGCGNTGGGANTCCGCGTGGTTCAGGGACTCGCTCGGTTATTTTACAGACCCTTACGCTTTCTACCTTCATGAAGGANCTAATACCATCAGGCTTACAGGTATAAATGAGCCGATGGCGATCCGTTCATTTACGCTGAGAGTTCCGCGTGAAACTCAAAATTATCAAAATTTCGCCGCCTCTATTGATCAGCGCAGATTCGGCAATACCCGCAGCAACTATATGCTTAGAATGCAGGGCGAAAGAGCGGCAAGAAGATCCGATCCTTCGCTTTATCCGATATATGACCGTTCTTCAGGAGCGACAGATCCGGCGAGCGTCGCCAGAATCAGGTTGAATATGATCGGCGGCCAGAACTGGCGCGTAGCGGGACAGTGGATCGAATGGGATTTTGATGTCCCTGAAGACGGAATGTACCGCATATCGATAAAAGGGCGTCAGAACTATAACCGCGGCTTTGTCTCAAACCGTTCCATCATAATAAACGGAGAGGTTCCTGTTCAGGAACTAGCTTCGGTTCCGTTCAGGTACAGCAACAAATGGCAGCTTTCCACGCTTGGTAATTCGGACGGAGATTTCTTTTTTCCGCTCAACGCGGGAAGCAATTCTGTCCGTATTCAGGCGACGCTCGGCGATTTAGGCGCGATGCTCAGTGTAATGGAAGAAAGCGTCTACCGCCTGAACCTGATTTACCGCAAGATACTTGTTTTAACAGGACCTGAGCCGGACATTTACCGCGATTACCGCGTAGAAGTTGTTTACCCTGAAGTAATCGAGGCGATGGATCTGGAATACAAGATACTTTATAAACTTGTTGATGATTTAACCCGCTATTCCGGCGAACGCAGCGCCCAGGCCGCGGCGACATTGACTCTTGCTCGTCAGCTTGAATTATTTGTTAGACGCCCCGACAGGATTCCCAGAACGCTTACCAATTTTAAATCCAACATCAGTTCTCTCGGAAACAGCCTTCTGGCTCTTTCGCAGTCTCAGCTTGATATAGACTACATTGTGGTAAGCGCGGAAGAAGCGAAGCTCCCGGTTATCAGAGAAAATTTCTTTGTCGCGGCTTCGCATGAAATCAGATCGTTCTTTACATCGTTCTTTGTTGATTATGACAGAATCGGAAATATCCACCGCTCCGGCGTAGCCGACTTAATAGAGGTCTGGATTGTCGCGGGGCGCGATCAAAGTACAATTTTAAAATCAATGATCGACGATACCTTTACTCCCCTGACAGGTATCAGGGTTAATTTAAAACTGGTAGCGCAGGATGCTTTGATGCCCGCTGTTGTCGCAGGTACGGGGCCTGATATGGCGCTGACTGTTCCTCAGGGGGATGTCATTAACTACGCCGTGCGCAACGCTGTTATCGATATTTCTTCGCTCCCCGGTTACAGGGATGTAATAAGCGAGCTTCATTCGAGCGTTATTGTGCCTTTTACATTTCTTGGCGGCGTATACGGCCTTCCGGAAACGCAGTACTTCCATGTAATGTATTACCGCAGCGATATTTTTGAAGAGCTTGGTATTCAAGTTCCCGATACATGGGAAGATGTAATAAACATCATGCCGATTATTCAAAAGAACAATATGGAAGTCGGGATTCCTTCGGTGGCAAACTCCGCCGCCCCGGATTTCTCCAACTTCCTTGCGCACCTTTTCCAGCGTGGCGGCAATCTTTACAACGCGGACGGTTCGCGCACTTTACTTGACAGCGAGATCGCGATAGAAGCGTTCGATGTCTACACGAAATTTTATACCCATTATAAATCGCCCATTGTTTTNGACTTTGTAAACCGCTTCCGTACCGGCGAAATGCCGATGGCTTTTGCCGATTANACCAACTTTAATACATTGGAAGTTTTCGCGCCGGAAATCCGCGGCCTTTGGGGTTTCGCGAGAATGCCGGGGCTTGTNAAACCCGACGGATCAATTGACAGGTCTGTTTCCACCGGCACAATGGCGACAATGATTTTTTCGCAGTCGAAAAAGCAGAATCAAGCATGGGAGTTTATGAGATGGTGGATCAGCGCTGATACACAGCTTCGTTTTGGGCGTGAGCTTGAAAGCATTATGGGAGCCGCGGCGCGTTACGCGACAGCAAATTATGAGGCTTTCAGGCGCCTCTCGTGGGGTTCGCAGCAGATGGCGGTTCTTGACGAACAGCGTTCATGGACTGTCGGCGTGCCGGAAGTTCCGGGGGGATATTTTGTCAGCCGCCATATCACAAACGCTGTACGCCGTATTTTGAACGAAGGTCAAGATACCCGCGAGACCCTTTTGGATTACGCTCTGACCATAAATGATGAGTTAATTAAAAAACGCAAAGAATTCGGGCTGGAATAGGGGGAAAAATGAGTTTTGCCAGATACATGGAAAAAAGAAGAGAAAGCGATCACAGACTGGCAAGAGAGATGTACAGGCACCGCGTGTGTTATCTGTTTCTTGCGCCNTACGCGGTAGTATTCGCTCTTTTCTTTATCGCTCCCGTTGTAATTTCGGTTTTCTACAGTTTNACATATTTTAATATTCTGGAGCCGCCTACATTTATCGGTTTGCGGAATTATATCAATCTTCTGCTTGCGGACGATGTTTTTTTNATAGCCGTTAAAAATACATTTATAATGGCGGTTGTCACAGGACCTGTCGGTTACATCATGGCGTTCCTGTTNGCNTGGTTCATCAANGAGCTTCCCCGTTATATCCGCGCGTTTGTCACTCTTGTTTTTTACGCGCCGTCAATCGCGACAGGCGCGTTCATGATCTGGGCGTTGATTTTTTCAGGCGACGCTTACGGATATATAAACGGCCTTTTAATGAGTTTGGGGTTATTGGATTCGCCCGTATTGTGGCTGACCGATCCAAAGTACATGATGCCTGTAATGCTGGTTGTAATACTATGGATGAGTTTAGGCGCGGGGTTCCTCGCCTTCCTCGCCGGGCTTAATACGATCGATCCGACATTGTACGAAGCCGGTCTTGTAGACGGCATCTCTAACCGCTGGCAGGAACTGTGGTACATCACTCTTCCCAACATGAAGGGCATGCTTATGTTCGGCGCGGTCATGGCGATAACGCAGGCGTTCGGCGTGGCGGAAGTCACAATGATTCTTGCGGGGTTCCCGAGTACGGACTACGCGGTGCATACGGTTGTAAATCATCTNATCGACTACGGTTCAATCCGTTTTGAAATGGGTTACGCTTCCGCTATCGCCACAATTTTATTCCTGACNATGATTCTTTGCAACGCCGCGATTCAAAAAATGCTTAGACGGGTAGGAACATAAGGGGTTATATATGACAAAAATAAAAAAATTAATTGGCGGCAGAAGGCTTAACCGTTCTTACGGGGGAGACGCTTTTATTTTTACCATACTTACGATCTTCGGATTGTTTTTCGCGTTTCCGCTTGTCTTTAACATTAATCACGCGTTTAAACCGATGAACGAAATCTTTCTTTTCCCGCCCAACATTTTCGTGCGCAACCCCACAACTAATAATTTTCAGGATTTGTTCATCATCATGAGCAAGTCATGGGTTACATTCTCGCGCTACATTTTTAATACGGTGTTCGTCACCGTAGTAGGAACCGTCGGGCTTATCATCATCGCGTCGATGGGCGCGTTTGTAGTTTCCAAATACAGGTTTCCCGGTTCAGGCGTTTTTTTCAAGGGCGTAATTATCACCCTCATGTTCTCAGGTTATGTAACAGCGATCCCCAACTATCTTGTAATGGCGCGTCTGGGATGGGTTGATACCTACCTCGCGATTATTGTCCCGGCTTTCGCGATGCCGATAGGCTTCTTCTTACTAAAGCAGTTTATAGACACGATACCCGATACGCTGCTGGAAGCGGCGACGGTTGACGGAGCGAAGGAGTTCGGCATTTTTATGTGGATCGTCCTTCCGATGATCAAACCTGCGTGGCTGACCGTCATGATTTTTTCCGTGCAGGCCTTATGGAACGCAAGAGCATCCAACTTTATTTATTCAGAACAGTTAAAAACCCTGCCTTACGCTCTTTCGCAGATAATTACTGTCGGCGTCGCCCGCGCGGGTGTAGGAGCCGCCGTCGGACTTTTCATAATGATCGTCCCGGTGGTTATGTTTATTTTCGCGCAGAGTAACGTCATGCAGACCATGGCGAATTCGGGGATAAAAGAATGAAAAAAATATCTATCTTGTTACTTGCGTTTACCTTCGCGCTTGGCGCGTTATATGCCGAGCCGTCTAATTACACTTACAATTATGATTTCTGGCGCGAACAGGTTGCGTCTCCCGATGCTTACAGAGTAAGCGCTTATCTGCTTGGCACTACGCTTGGTATTGATCATTTCAGAGATCCGCAAGGATTATTTATCAGGGATAACCGTATTTATATCTGCGATTCAGGAAACAACCGGATTGTTAAAATTGAAGTTAATGAGAACGGCGATCATGTTGTAAGCGACGTTGTTTCAGCCGTAACAATTAACGGAGAGCGATCCGCTTTCAATAATCCGATGGATATTTTCGAGAACAGGAACGGCGATCTTTATATCGCGGACACGGGCAATAACAGGGTTCTCGTGCTTGATAATAACTGGAATTTCCATTATGCGATTTATAAACCGGATGATGAAAGCATTGGCGACTCTACCGATTTTCTTCCTTGTAAACTTGTTGTGGATTTCGCCAACCGCCTGTTTGTCCAGGCAAACAACATCAATAAAGGATTAATGGAGTTTGACAGCCGCGGCGAGTTTTCCGGGTACATGGGCGCGAACAAGGTATATCCCAATCCGTTGGACTATATATGGAAGATGCTGTCCACGCAAGCGCAAAGAGCAAGAATGGATCTGTTTGTGCCGACAGAGTACAGCAATCTCGTCCTTGACCGTGATGGATTTATTTACGTTACAAACTCCGCAGGGCAGACAGAGCCTGTTCGCCGTCTTAACGCAATGGGGCAGGATATTCTTATCCGCAACGGTTATGAAGATCCCGAAGGCGATTTGGTTTACGGCAACGCCGGAGGCATTAGCGGACGATCGCGGTTTATCGATGTTGTCGCTTTTGACAACGATTCATACGCGTGCTTTGACAGAACGCGCGGGCGCATTTTCCTTTACGATTTTCAGGGAAACCTGCTTTATGTTTTCGGCGGGCTTGGTAACCGCGAAGGAACATTCCTTATTCCTGTTGCCATCGAAAATATGGGTTATTCCATATACACGCTCGATTCCAGAGCCGCATCGCTTACACGTTTTGATTTGACAGGGTACGGAGCTTTAGTCAACCGCGCTTTAAACGAGTATAAAGCCGGACGTTATGAGTCTTCCGCCGAAGTGTGGGACGATGTTTTAAAAATGAACGGAAATTACGATCTCGCTTATATCGGCATCGGCAGAGCGGCGCTGCGTCAGGGTGAATTCTTAAAAGCGATGCGGTATTACCAGTTGAAACATTACCGCGAAGGTTACGGAAAAGCATTCCAGTTATACCGCAAGCAATGGATGGAAGAAAATCTTTGGTGGATGCTCTTAATTCTGGGATTGGTTATAATCCTGCCGCCGGCTATAAAACTTACAATTAAAACTGTCAAGGAGATAAGAGAAGCATGAAATACCTCTTGGAAAAGGCGTGGTGGGAGCACCTCAGAGAAACGCTTAAATATTCTCTTTATGTAATTACCCATCCGCTTGACGGTTTTTGGGATTTGACCCATGAAAAACGCGGCTCCATAGGCGCCGCGAATATTATAATCGCGCTTGCCGTTATAGTCGAGGTTCTCCGCCTGACGCTGACCAATTTCCAGTTTGTTTCGATTAACATGGAATATTTTAATTCTGTCATAGTCGCTATGCGTATTCTTCTGCCTGTCTTTTTATGGACGGTGGCGAACTGGAGCCTTACAACGCTTATGGACGGCAAGGGCAGAATGTTAGAAATATATATGTCTGTCTGTTATGCGCTGACTCCGTATGTGATTATAAACGCCATTATGATCCTTCTTAGCCAGTTTATCACTTTCGAGGAAGGCGCGATCTATTGGGTGCTCGCGGGATTCGCCGCTCTTTGGACAGGCATCTTGATACTCGCCGCGATGATGATGGTGCACGATTACAGCCTTATTAAAACATTACTCTCCAGCCTTTTAACGATTGTAGGGATGGGCGTAATGGTGTTTATTTTTGTCATTTTTTTCAGCCTTGTAAGCGATGCTGCCGCATATTTTATATCGCTGTATAAAGAAATAATGTTCAGGTTTATGTAGGGGGTTATGTGAAAAATTCTGCATGGTTGTTATTGATATTATTCACATTATTCATGGCTGCTTCATGTAACATAAGGTCTGCCAGGCCGAAACCGGTAATGGTCTATGAATACGCGGGCGGCGGAGAAGATGTGGTTCTGGAAAATCAATATTTGTCATTGCGTTTTCTCCCCGAAACAGCCGAGATAATTCTTACAGATAAAAATACCGGCGTGGAATGGAGATCCAATCCCGCGAATCCATCTGATGATAGATATGCCGATCCTGTTACAAGGCAGTTGATGGAGTCGCAGTTTTCGCTTGATTACGCTGACAGCTCCGGTGTCGGCATGACGCTTCAATCCGGCGTCTACAGCGTTGAAAGAGACGCTTATGAATATGAAGTTAAAGACGGCGTTCTTGAAGTGCGCTATACGGTCGGCGACATCGCCCGCAGTTTCCGCATTCCTCCCGCTCTGCCGGAAGAAAGAATGATTCCTTTTCTTGACAGAATGCCCGGCGAGGAACGGCGCAGAGTGGAAGCCGCGTACAGGTTATATGACATTAATAATCTGCGGCAAAACGATGACAGGGCTACGCTGCTTTCCAATTATCCGGATCTGTCCAGAGTTAAGTTATATGTGCTTCGCGACAATACGCCTGAATACATGAGAGAGGTAATGGAAAGGCTCTTTAGTGATGCAGGGTATACATACGATGAATATTTTGAAGATTCCATTAAATATGAGGTTTCCAGCGAATCCGTTAAACCGGCGTTCAGCCTTACCGTAAGGTACATTCTTGACGGAAGATCGCTTGTAGTAAATGTTCCGTTTGACAGTATCGGTTACCGTTCTGTTTTTTCAATTACACAGTTTACTCTTCTGCCGTTTATGGGCGCGGGTAACACCACCGATGAAGGTTTCCTGTTTGTCCCGGACGGCAGCGGCGCTATTATTAATTTTAACAACGGAAAACAGAATCAAATACCCTACAGTATTAATGTTTACGGCTGGGATGAGGCAATGCACCGCGTCGCTGTAATCAGCGACAATAAAGCGCCGTTCCCGGCTTTCGGTATTCAAAAGAACGGTTCAGCCCTGCTTGGCATTATTGAAGAAGGCGCGGCTTACGCAAGCATCCGCGCGGATATATCCGGCAGAAATTGTTCGTGGAACAGGGTTTACCCGCTTTTCGATATGATTCACGGCGCGAGAATGGATATTTCCGGCCGCAATCAGCGCGAGGTTTATCTGTATGAAGCCGCTCTTCCCGAAGGTGAAAATATTACCGTGCGTTACACGCTATGCCAGAATCCGGGATATGTGGGTATGGCTCATTCGTACCGCGAATGGCTTCTTAATTATTATCCGCGGCTAAAATCAAACAGCGTAACAAGGGGTGTTCCCGTCGCTGTAGAAGTAATCGGAGCCGTTAACAAAACACAGCACCGCTTCGGCCTTCCTTTCGATCTTCCGTTAAAACTTACTTCTTACAAAGAGACAGAGTCGATAATCAATGACTTGGCTGGTTTCGGCTGGAGGAATGTTCAGGTAAAACTTAACGGCTGGTTTAACCGCAGCGTGGAACATACAGTCCCGACTAAAGTTAATCTGATTGGAGCTCTTGGAAGCAAGAGAGATTTCAGAAGGATTCTCAGCGCCGCCGAAAAAAACGATTTTACTTTATATCCTGAAGCGGACTTTATGTTTGTAAGGGATGTCGGAACATTCAGCGGATTCAGCCTTTACAGGGACGCGTCCCGCTATGTAAGCCGTGACAGGGTAGAGCGGTTCCCCTACAGTTTCATCTGGTTCGGAGAACGCAAGCAATGGGGAAAATTAAATTACCTTGCGCGCCCCGTTGTTACAGATACAATGATTCGCCGTTTTATGCGTAGAGCCGGATCATTCGGAGTTGAGAATATCGCGTTCAGAAATATGGCGTCAAAGCTTGCCGGTGATTACCACGAGAGACGCCGTGTAAGCCGTGAAGCGTCCATGAGAATGAGGCAGCAAATGTTCAGCGACTTAAGGGAATCAGGTTCCGCAATCGCTGTGAACGCCGGTTTCCAATACGCAGTACCCTGGGCGAACATAATTACAGATATGATTATCAACGATCAGAGTTTCGGCATAACGGATTCAGCGGTTCCTTTTTATCAGATAGCTTTACACGGGATTGTGCCTTACACCGGAAGAGCCATCAATCTGGCGGAAGATTACACATTGAACCTTTTAAAGACCATCGAAAGCGGAGCCGGTCTTTATTTCAGCTTCATGACCGAGGAAACCGCTGTTTTACAGGAAACGAAATTCAGGCAGTTCTACGCCAATCAATATGACAGATGGGCGGATGA
>WQRT01000087.1 GCA_009786625.1 Treponema sp. | reverse complement strand
TTTTGAAAAGTCATGCTTCTTACGGCTTCAAAGACAACAGTATGCGGTATTGTTGTAAAAACGGCGGCGTTTGTCCCCGCGATATTGTAATAAGCCCCGAAATACTGATGCCCCGAATCATCGTTAAATGAAATCTGCCTTCCGCTTTCAGATCCCTCCTGGCGCATGTTTCTTACAATCGGCATGGAAGAAAAATCCGCGCCTGATAACACCAGATCGTTATCGGGGTGGAGCAGAAGATTTCCGTTATCTGCGGCAATAAAACTTGTATTTGATCCGATGCCGAAAGACTCGGACAGTTCATCCGGAGAAAAAAGTATTTTTACAGTTTCGCCTTTATTAATCAAATCCGCGTAAAACACGGAAAACNTGAAAAAAGGAGATGCGTTTAACANCGACATTCTGTCTGTTCTCGCTGTTCCGGCGGAACCGGAATTGAAAAATTCTAATACAGCGTTTTCACTGATATTACCGGAAAGCAGAAAATTTTCGTTGATTATTAAAATATTACCGGTTTGAATTGCCGCGATATTTTTGTTGTGGCTGAAAAAACTGTTTTCCGTTCTTTCAAGTGAAGAACCATCCGTTAAATCAAGATAGAGGAGAACCGCTGTCTTGACAGAATTAAAGAAACTCTCCGCGTGTGATCCCGCGCGGTTGTTGATTGTAAAGTTGTTGTATTCTGCCGTGCGCCGCACATCCATCGAGCTGAGAACAGAGACAAGCGAGATAACCGCNCCCAGCGACGCAAGAAGCAAAACAGAAATAATAATAACCAGTTTTGCTCCTATNGGAAATAACACTTTTGTTTTTAAAAGTTTTTGTGTTGATTTTTGCATTGTATTACTATTCATTATTTTGCATTTATTGTCAACATAAAAACTTATAATAATTCCGCAGTCCGCGCGTTCTCAGCGCTTTTGCGGGAATCTTTTCTTTTTGTTCGTGTCTGTCATGAAGCCCGCCCGCCGGCAGGCTTTACGGTTAAAAATCTACCCGAGAAGTTCTTTCGCCTTCTTCACCATACTCGCGACATCAAGGCCGTAACGGTTAACGAGGTAATCCTGCGTGCCTACTTCGCCGAACTCGTCGTTGATACCGATGCGCGCGAATTTGCACCAGCCGTTTTTGTTGTTTTTGACGTCGCAGCAATTTTGCGTAACGCAGCAGTTCTCCGCGAGAATTTCTGCCACCGCGCTTCCAAGGCCGCTCATTATCTGCGCGTTTTCCGCGGTGATGATCGCGCGTACCTTGCCCGCCTGATTCAGTACCGCGTCTTTATCAATCGGTTTTAATGTGAGTATGTCCAAAACGCCCGCGCTTATTCCTTCTTTTGCAAGTTCTTCGCATGCCTTTAGCGACTGGTTCACCATGAGGCTTCCGAGCGCGACAAAGCAGACATCCTTTCCTTCTTTTAAAACTTTCGCCTGCCCGAATTTAAAAACTTCGTTTTCCGGGTAAAGCGACGGAACCGGTTTTCTTGGTATGCGAAGATAGTGGCATCCGTATTCTTCCGCCATCAATTTTACGAACGCGGCGCAGGAGACGGGATCGGACGGCTCAATCATTGTAAGTTTCGGGACTACGCGCATAAGGGCGAGTTCTTCAAAAGGCATGTGGGTTCCGCCGTTAAACGCCGCCGTTACGCCGGGATCTGTGCCTATAAGTTTTACGTTTAATTTCGCGTAATTCGCCGAAAGGAAAAATTGATCGTACACGCGCCGTGACGAGAAGCACCCGAAACCCGAAGCGAAAGGAATTTTTCCAAGAGTGGAAAGACCCGCCGCGATGCCGATCATATTAGCTTCGGCAATGCCGCAGTTGAAAAATCTGTCCGGGTATGTTTTTTTAAATATACCTGTGTTCGTGCAGCTCATTAAGTCCGCTTCAAGAACCACTATGTTTTTATTTTTTTCGGCAAGCGCTACAATTGTATCAACGTAGGCCATGCGCATTTCTTTATCTGCCATATATATCTCCTTAACCTAATGCCGCGATGGCTTCTCTGGCTTTTTCCATGTCAAAAGCCATGCTGTGGTTTTTCTCGACGCCTTCGGCGAAGGTGCATCCTTTTCCCTTGATTGTGTGCATAACGATCATCGACGGCCTTTCTTTTTCAGCTAACGCTTTTTCTATTACCGCGTCAAGAGCGGCGATGTCATGTCCGTCAACTTCCTGAGTGAACCAGCCGAACTGCTCCCACTTCGCGGCGATGTTACCCATGTCAAGAATATCTTTTGTAAAACCGTCAAGCTGTTGTTTGTTGTAATCCGTAAACGCGATCAAGTTTGGAAGTTTCTGGAAACCGGCAAAAAGCGCGCCTTCCCAAATCTGTCCTTCGTTTGATTCGCCGTCGCCGATGATTGTGTAAACGGTCTGCGGTTTTTTATCAATTTTAAAACCAAGCGCGATGCCGATAGCTGCGGAAAAACCCTGTCCAAGCGAACCTGTTGTCATATCGATGCCGGGAGTCTTGTTGCGGTCGCAGTGGCTGGGAAGACTTGTCCCGCCCTTGTTCAATGTGGTAAGCCAGTCTTTCGGAAAAAATCCCTTAAGCGCGAGCGTTGCGTAAACCGCGGGTCCTGAGTGCCCCTTACTTACCACAAGCTGATCTCTTTCTTCCCAGCGCGGGTTTTGCGGATCAACTTTCATGCGGTGAAAATAAAGCAGCGCTAAAAGGTCTACAATAGACATGGCTCCGCCGATATGGCCTGTTCCCAGATTCCCGATTTCTTCGATTGTCATTTTTCTGATTTCTTTTGCCTGATTCTTCAGATAAGTTTCAGTTTCTTTATTCATTAATATGTCTCCTGAAAACAGTATAACATATTATTGATTATTTCTGCGATATTTTTGTAATTTACNGCGGCGTTTTTTCCCGGGTTTTTACCTGCTTCTTAACAGAGCTTCAAACGCGGCGAATACTTCAGGCGTATCCCAATGAATACTCCCGACAATTCTTCCNATCATCTTTCCTTCACGATCGATAATGTATGTTGTTGGAATCGCTTCAACTCCATAATTTACAGAAACTCTTCCGTCAAGGTCGAGCAGNACAGGAAATGAAAAACCGTTTGTGCTGATAAACTGCCGCACGGTATTANTTGTTTCTCTTATGTCAACCGCNAGTATTTCCAGCCCTTGATTTCTGTAACGCTGATATAAAGTTTCCATGGAAGGCATTTCCGCGCGGCACGGCGGACACCATGTCGCCCAAAAGTTTAGTATAACTACGTTTCCCCTATATGAGGAGAGAGCGGCGTTTCCTCCGCTTAGAAGCTGCAATGTAAAATCACGCGGCTCCGTCCGCTGAGTAAAAACCTGAATCCTCGCGATTCGCAAAAGCCTTAACGCTTCGTCGGAAACCTGCGCGTTTACCTGCTGCGGCATTAGAATAAGGAAACCTGCGCTGAGTAACAAAACTGTTACGGCAATTTTGATTTTTTTAATCATTGTCCGCCTCCTGTTAATATTATACATCATTAAAATTTTTTATCAAAAGAAAAATTTACATATTGATCATTTTAAGCCAATCCGCCAGAATTTTAAAAAATAATGCTTTATCTTCCGCCCAATAAATAAATTGAAACTGCAACCGCTGCATAGTTATATTAAGCCACGAAAAACGTCCTGTTAAAATTAATATTCCGATAATGACAAGCAGTACGGCGCTAATTTTTTTTATTACTGGCAGTCTTTCGCGGAACCACTTTGCAGGAACAAAGTATTTGTCAAAAAAAATTGCAGCTAACATGAACGGAATACCAAGCCCGAGTGAATACACCGCAAGGTACAGAGCCGCTATTCCCGTTTTTCCGCTCTGCCCGGCGAGGAATAAAACGCCTGTCAGGATCGGACCGATGCACGGTGTCCATCCCGCGCCGAAGGCCGCGCCTGCGATAAAAGCTCCGATCAATCCCTGCGGCTTTCTGCCTGTTTGAAAACGTTTTTCGTAATTTAAGATCGTTAAAAAATCAAAATAGAAATTTAATCCAAGTACAATAACGATGATCCCTGCGGCTATTTGTATATATTTTGAGACGCCTCCCATTAATAAAAATGTCGCGGAAATGATGATGCTGAAAATAATAAAAACCGCTGTAAATCCAAGAATAAAAAATAATGTGGTGATTAATAAAACGAAACGTCTTTTATCTGCCGCTCCGTCTGTATTTTCTTTTGATTCAGAAGAGGATATCGCGGCTCCTCCCGCGCCGCCAAGAATACTCAAATATGACGGTATCAACGGAAGTACACACGGAGAAAAAAATGAAAGAAGACCCGCGGCGAATGTAAGCAATATTGACGGATACTCGCTCATGATTATATTATAACATGCGCCAGAGTTACACCAACAATTTTTTTAAAACATTCTCTTCTTCTTCGCAAGATTCGCCCTTCGCTTTATTATCCATGAACGCGCGCAGCCTGTTCTGAACCTGCTCAGTTAATGGATAACGTTTTGCCGCTGTAAAACCAATCGTAAGGAGGATTAAAGGCGCGATTATTATTATCAGTCTTATGCTGATAATTACGGAAGAAGGCTGGATCTGTTCAATGCCGTCAACCGGGCGAAGATAACCGCTGAAGTCAAGCAGCGCTGAAATTAAAAATATCGCGACAGCGGAGCATACTTTGCGTACGAATGTCATGATGCCGCTGAAGCTGCCGGAGTTTCGCGCGCCTGTCGCGAACTCGCCGACATCCGTGACATCGCCGAACATTGTCCACGGCATTGAAACCCCTGCTGACATTCCCATTCCGATGATAACCGGCGGTATGAACATAACCGCCATCGGCATGTTAGGTGAAACAAGGGACATGGCTGTAAGGCCTGTTAAGATTATTGCGGCTCCAAGGCAAAACGCTCCGTTCTTGCCGATTTTTTTTGACAGTTTGAAATATACGGGCAGGCAGAGTATCTGCGAAATTATTACCGCGCCGAGGATTAAATTGGTTTCGCCCGCCCGCTGCATGTAGTACTTCATGTAATAGCTGACAAGAATCGAAATTATATCTAGCGTCATGAACGCCGTTACATAGATAATCACAAGCAAGCGGAAAGATTTTATGCTGAACGGCTGTAAAAAACTTTTAATCGAAAATTGACTGCGGGTTGTAACAGGTTTTTCCTTAGTGCCGAAAAACACGCCAATGTACGGCAGACTGAAAAGAAGGCCGAATGATATTGACATGCACATATATCCCATGCGTATGTCGTCAAACGAGCGGACTATAACCAGCGGGAGCAGCGCGCAAAGAATGCTTGATCCCATCGAAAAAGCAAGACGTATATTTGAAATGATTGTACGCTCATTGTAATCGGACGTTATCTCGGCGGCCATCGCGTAGTACGGAACCATAACAAGGGAAAAAACCGTGTTAAAGAACAGGTACGCGGCAAGCATATACATCACGCGTGCGGATTGCTCGGCGAAGTCCACCGGAATCCACAGTAATACAAACGATGTGAAGACAAAGAAAACGCCGGCGAGGAAATACGGCCTTCGCCTGCCGTATTTGGATCGCGTGTTATCTGAAATTATTCCCATCAGCGGATCGCTTATCGCGTCCCATATTTCACCGATGAGGAAAATCAACCCAGCGTACACAGGACGGATATTTACAACGTCCGTCAGAAAAATCAAATAAAAAAAGTTTATTAAGTTTACGGAGCCGCCGCCGAACATGTCCCCCGCGCCGAATAGAAGTTTTGTTTTTAAACTGATTTTTTCCATCTTTATACCCCCAATAAACTTTTTATTCCGCCGATCATTACTTTAGCCTGTAGCGCCAAAGGAATGCCCGCGGTAATTTTTTTACAATTCGCGTTAATGTCCGCGTCAACAGCTTTGTGAGGAACGCAGAAATCTTTTTCAATCTCGTTATGCGCAATGCTTCCCTCGCAGAAACCGATCGCCTGTTTCCACAATTTTTCGTCCGGTTCATTCTCAAACGGGAAAATCGCCAGTAAAAATTCTTCAAGCGCGCCGTTATACGACGGAGCGAGCGGAAGAAACTGCGGCGCAGAATAAACGGCGACCTGTGCACCTACTCCATTGCCATGTGTCGCGTGATGCCGCTGTTTCCCGAAATATGTGCCAAAGGGATTTAAATACAGATTGCCGTTTCGTATGCGCATAGGACAGACCGCCATGGAATTGGCAATCTGTTTCTGTACAGCGAGCAGAAAACCGCCTGTGTTTGTCTGCACTCCGACAACGCCGTTTGTTATCTGATGATTAAATGAATCAAGATTTTTATTCAGCGGGTCGGCTTTTTGGAAATCATCAAGATCGTAGGATGACATATCGCCTTCGTAGTTACGTTTTATTATTTTCGCGTTTTTCGCCGCGCCCGCGCAAATTTCAAGAGGATAAACCTCGATCCAGCCGTCATCCTGCGTTCTTTGAAGAGCCGCGATCTCGTTAAAGACATACGCGTCCTCGCGCGTGTACGGGTATTGGATTTTTAAATAAAAATAAACGCCGTCAAGTCCTTCCGCCGTGTATTGCGCATAACGGAAGGAGCCGTATTCAATCTGATCCGGCAAATTCAACCGCGCTTCATATAACATTCCGTTCAAAACATGATTCGCCGCTTCGTAAGATATTTCCTGTTGATTAATTTTTTCCAGACAGAAATCACTGCCGCGGTATTTAATGCGCGGAGATTCCGCGTTAAAAATTTGCGGCATATTTACCGCNGATCGATCAGTTTTTATATAATCCGCGCTTGGAAGACAATATCTGATGTTTCCGATTTCNCCGCCTTTCCAACACACGTTCTCATGCGCCGGATCGTCTAACGGCTCCATAAGCGATAGCATTTGCCGCGACAGATCGAGCGCCCTCATTTCCCGGCGCAGGTTCAGGTGCGGGGTAGAAAGCCCAAAGTGCGTGGTCGATAAAAGCCTTATGCGTTTTAAGAACGCTTCCTGTTCAAATCCCTGTTTTGGTTTCATGGCGCGCGCTCTTTCAATTCGCGTCCAAATCTGCCTGTTAAATGGTTTTTCGCTCCAGCTTGAGTAGCCGTCAAAATTTCCGTCGGCAATATCGTGCGTAAAAGTAATGTCGTTTAACGCAGGATGAGTTTTTATGTAATTGCCCGGCGTGTCAAACTCAACAAAGGGAAGGGAGGCGATTTCGCCCACAAGACCGTCTATACCTGTCAGATTCGGCAGTTTATTAAGCGGGAACGGAAATCCAAGTCCGTACCAGAACATGCTGTCGGCATCCATGTTGATAAAAATGAAAACATCGGTGTCAATTTCGCCGCGCTTTTGTTTGTTATGCAATTTTTTCGCAAGCGATTTTAACGAGCCAAAGTCAACAAGATCGCCGTTGTTGTATGTTGGCATAACGATTATTCGATTTTCACCATAAAAGTAATTAAGCGGGTTAAACGCGTACTTTTCCGGCAAAAGCGGGATTAACGTTCTGAATCCGTCAAACGGAACCGCGGAATAGTAAAAGCACAGCGCTTTAATTCCAAGCTCAGTGTAAGAGCGCGTCTGAGACGGAGTAAACATAATTTCTTGCGGGCGGAGAACAGGTTCGTATTTGCCGAATACATCAAGAATGCCTGAAGACTTGTCGTTTGTAATCGCCCATTTTACCGATGCTTCAAGCTCGTCTTTTGTCATCGCTCCCAACGCGCCGTTGTTGTAACCCATCAATATCGGNTCGTCGCTGTTTTCGTGAACGCGCCTTTTTACNTTTTNGATTATNTCAGGCGCGTAAGCGGGCAGAGTTTCTTCAAGCGAAAAAGCGTTTTCAAAATCCCATACCGCCTTTACNGGAACTCCGAGCGCGTTGTATTTATCCAGAACCGCGATAATATGCCTTATTACTTTTATATCGGAGGCAAAGCCTTTTTGATCATTTGTATCTTCCCGAAACGAGTGATAGAGATTTACATGGAACCCGAATCCTATATGCACTTTTTTCATTTTAGGACCTCAATTATCGGATGATTAAAGTATGAGGTCATTCCGCTTATTACGCAAGCGGGAATTTCAGGTTATAATGCAACCTGATTATTATTTTATGTGACTAATAATATGTCGGAGTCAAAAGGACACAGGAATGGAAACAGAAAATTTAACAGAAAAACAAACAGATGAATTACAAAGTGAACTAATTAATGGGTTAACGCACGGAATAGGGGTCATTTTCGGAATCGCGAGTATTCCCGTTTTATCTTCCATCGGAGCGAGTACCGGCAATATCCGGGGTATAATCGGCGCCACAATTTACGCGTTCAGTTTTTTAATG
Organism: Treponema sp.; assembly: GCA_009786625.1. Lineage (GTDB taxonomy): Bacteria > Spirochaetota > Spirochaetia > Treponematales > Breznakiellaceae > WQXQ01. The sequence goes on along the minus strand of WQRT01000087.1, from coordinate 2,840 downwards.
GTATTTACGTTCAGTACAATATATCACAGTACGCAGAATGTATACGCGAAAAAAGTCCTGCGCGTTTGGGATCATGTTTCAATTTTTTTCCTTATCGCCGGAACCTATACGCCGTTTTTACTTGTTTATATGTTTAATCCGTTTGGCATAACGCTGCTTTCTATACAGTGGTCGCTTGTTCTGATCGGTATTATTTTTAAAATATTTTTTACTGATAAAAAAATTCTTGGCACAATTATTTACATAGCGATGGGCTGGTTTTTGCTTGTCGGCGGAAGAACATTCTTTGTAGTTTTTCCGGCTCCCGTAATCATCATGGTGATAATCGGCGGCGGGCTTTATACCCTTGGATGTATATTTTATCTTTTTAAGAAAATACCCTACAATCATGCAATCTGGCACATATTCGTACTGTGCGCCGCGATGTGCCATTATGTGGCGGTGCTTCTTACGGTAATTCTGCCGCAGTAAGAAATATTGTTTGACTTTCCGGCGCTGTTGAAAAGCGTTAAACGTTATTTACGGCCTAGCATCGTGTGCTGCCTAACATCGCGCGCTGCCTAGCATCGCGCGCGCAAGTTCATGATCGCCTGACGCAATAGCGGCGCGGATTCGGCTGGAACTTATCGGCAGCGATCCTTCCGTTACCTGCGGAATAATTTCCGCGGGGATGTTATGCGAAGCGAAAAACGCTTGAATCGCGGCGGCGTCAGTGTCAAGCTTGTACCCGCACCTGAAGCCGCTGCCGACGGCGAAAAAGCCCGCGCCGCCATGTTCCAGGATAATTTTTAAAAAATCAAGCCCCGGCATCTGCCTGAACTCATCGGTAAAATCAACAACAACCGCAATCTCTATTCCCGAAGTTTCGAATAACGCCAGCCTTTCATCAAAACTCTGAATTTCAAATTGCATATCACTAGTTACATCACTCTCCGCTCTAAAATCTAACCCCTGACCCCTATCACCTAAATCCTGACCTCTAACCCCTAACCCCTGTCCCCTATCCCCTAACTTATGGTTTTCTCTGAAAGTAATTACAACAGGCGTATAATCTGCGTTATGCGAAACAACGCGGCGGATAAGTTCCTGATGTCCGCGGTGTACACCGTCAAATACGCCGATTGTCATGGAGGAATATTTTCCGTTTTGCATTAAATTGTTTTTTTGAAACTGTTTCCAGTCAATTATTTTCATTTAATCAAACCAAAAAAATACTTTGCGCTTTTGGCGTCGCCTGCGCTCAGAAGCAAATTTCCGGCAATCTCCGCCATCTTTCCGCCGGGATCATCTGTCTGTTCAAGCGCGCGTTTAAATTCAGACGCAATGGAGGGACTTTCAACGCCGCCTCGTATTTTAAATTCCGCCAGTTTAAAACGGAAGAGGCCGTAGTCAGGAGCAAGCTTAACCGCTTTTTCCAGCATGCGTATTGCAAGTTTATTTTTTCCCTTTAAATTTAAAACAAGCCCCCATAAATAATACAGCGCGGGATCCGCCGCAGGACGCGGTTTAACCGCTTTCCATAAATTTTCCGCGGCTTCAAAATCAACNATGCATTTATCGTATTCCTCGCGGCTGTACGCCCATTTTCCGGTAAGCGCGCGNGCTTCCCAGTTCCTGTTTCCAAGAAGCGTGAGCTTCGGCATTATGACATCAAGTTCCGCTCTGTTATCATCTTTTAAAAAGATTTTCGCGGCGTTGATATACAACTTTAACGCTTCTTTTTTGTTACCCGCAATTTCCAGCGCGTTAGCTGCGTTCACGGCGTACACGCCATTGTCCGCGTTTAACTCAAAAGCCTTATTCCACGCGTCTGCGGATTCTTTGTACGCCTTCATCTCCCAGTTGCATAGAGCCAGCAGTGTATAGTAATCAATATCTTTATTTATTTTAAATGGATTATTTAAAACAAATTCTTTTAATTGAGCGAACATCTTGAGTTCATACAATATTTTCATTTTCTCTGTGAACGCTAATTTTCCTTCGGCGGAATCAGGCCATTGACCAATAATTACATCAATATACTCATCTGCTTCGGCGTACTTTCCAAGCCGGTAAGACATCCGCGCCGCAAGAAGAAGCTCTTTTTTTGTTCTTATCTCGGAATCCGCCGCCGTCACGCTGCGGATCGCGATGTCACGCCGTTTCCATGCTTTAATTATCTGCTCTATGGATTTTTCCGCTTCACCCATTACGGCGTATGTTTCAGCTAACTTTAACCGTTCTTCGGCGTTGATGTTTACTTCATCGGTCCACTTTTTAAAACATTCATTTATAAATTTCATCCGTGAATCAACAGAAAAATAATCAAGTCTCGTTATACTCGCATACTTGTTCACTTCCTCTGCGGATTTTTCCACGGATTTAACTTCTGATTTATCTATGGATTTTTCCGAGGATTCTTTCGCGCTATGAATAATACTTTCAGATTCTCCGTCATCATTTTCCGAATCAGGCGATGTTTCATATGAGGCGAGCGCGAAACCCAAAGTACCGTAACCTTCGTTCTTATCATTTACCTCACAGACCCATTTATTATTCACTATAAAAATCATGCCGCTGTTAAGAGTGATAATTTTTAGTAAAACATTTACACCATTAAAGTTCTTAACTTCCGACCACGCGACAAGCGTTTTGGGATTGCTTTCCTTTATCACGTCAAGACGAAAATATCCCTTGCTTGATACAAGCGCGAGATAATAATTTCTTTCGTCCAATATATGGAAAATTATTCCTGTTGCGGCATAACCGCCGAGGCTTTCAAGGCGGAATTTTGCTTCGATTACATGATCTTTGTAGCCTCCGCCGGGAATATCCACCCAAACGATGCGGTTGGATTTTTT
>WQRT01000086.1 GCA_009786625.1 Treponema sp. | reverse complement strand
GTCTCAACAGGATCAGGATTTGAAAATGAAGCATCCACCGCTTATTATCCTGCTGATGCAAGAAGTTCACTCAACTACTAAAAGAAACACCGCTTAAATGCGTAAAAACCCGGTGTAATGCCGGGTTTTTTATTTATAAAACGGCGTTTACATACATTGTCAAATAACGAAAATAGTGATACTCTGTACAGGACAGGGAAAATCGCGCGTTGCGTGATGGTGATAGTTTTATTACTTTGCGGGCGCGGTCATTGCTCCCGTGAAAATGATTACTCATTAAGGAGAGGAAAATGAGGAAATTTTGGATTATTATGGCGATCATCGCGATCGCAGCGCTTGCCGGATGCGCAAGCTCGGGCGGAACAAGCGCAGCGGCGGCTGAGGATGCTGTAGAACTGCCTCCGGCAGGAACAGAAAGACTCACACTGCAGAACGGCGCTCTCGCAATTTACAAATTCGAGCTTCCCGCGGGACAGACATGGGGAAATTACGTTTCCTTAACCGCGGAATATCTTGTTGATGATGAAAACATCAGCAAGACATTACGCAGCGGCGCGGTACGCCTGCTCGGTAATTATCTTGAAACCCAGTTCGAAGTAGGAGCCAGAAGCGCTACTGTTTCACTCAGTACAGACCAAAATTTCGCGCACAAAATATTAGACAACAACCTCACAACATGGGATGCCATGGGCGCTGTTGCCGGTGAATGGTTTACTTATGAATATAACATCACAGGATCAAGAGCACATGGTCAATTTAACAGAGCGAACATTCCCGCCGCTGACGCAGCAGGTCCGTTCTTCTTCGCGCTTGGTTTATCAAGCCAGGATGAAGGAAGACGCAACGCGATAACACAGTTGATCAGAAATATTACTCTGGTTCATGCTTCAGACCCGTCATTAAATGTCGTGACAACAAGCTCCGGTTTTGATAAACCTGCTTCTGCCGCGTACTATGCCGCTAACGTCCAGCGCGTAAGCAACTTTTAGTATTATCATTAAAAGATTGATTAAAGCCCGGCATAACGCCGGGTTTTTTTTCCGCCGGATCCGCGCAAACATTGTCAATACCGGAAAATTACGATATAATAAACGAATGAAGAAGAACATTATAGTAATTGCCGTTATGCTTTTTATTTTTACGAGCGCCGACTGTTTCTCCCAAAGCGCGGAAGCCCGGGTAAGAGAATTGCAGGGAACATGGCGTGTTATTGAAATGGCAGACATGGACATCTCAGAACCTCCCATTTCTGACCTGCTTGTATTTACATGGGCATTTACCGGAAATGAATATTGGATGAAATTTACAAATTATCAGACCGGCGATACAGAAACAGACGGCGGCACTTTCAGAGTAGTTGATGATTCGATTATATTTACCGATTATGAAGGAGTCGTCGAAAGTGCGGTTTTCTCAATCCAAAGAAATCTTCTTACAATCAACATCGAAGGCGTTCTTGTCGTGTGCAGAAGGCAATAACAACAGCATCTCTTCTTTAAATTTCCTCTTGACTAAAAAATATAGTCATTCTAAACTGTCATTGTATATTTCAAAGGAAGTGAGGTGCAAATCCCCCGCTATCCCGTAACTGTAATTGGGAAGATCTTGCCATTTACGGCCACTGTCTAAAAGAAAAAATTTTTAGACGGGAAGACCGGCAAGAGAATTGCCTGATCATCAAATTAAAATATTTATGATCAGACGGGCCCATAAGTCAGGAAACTTTGGTATACAACGGCAGCTTTAAAGAAGCCGTACATATTTTTTCAAGGTTCGAGGAAAAGCCTGTGAAAAGCCGTAGATGTTTACATCACATTAACCTGTCTGGAATTAATTCCCGTCACAAATGTAACCGGTCTTTTTATCTGACCGCTAAGTAATGGTCAGGCGCATCTTTTCTCCGGCAAGGAGAGTTTTATGGAATTGTTAGAAATGTGTTCGCAGAAGAGAAGGTTCTCGCAGAGTCGTGGTTTATTGTTCTTATCAGCTCTTACAGTTTTATCTGTTCTTTTTAGCTGTTCGTTAGATGAAGATGGACATCCGGATACAGGATTCATTCCTGCAGGTGAATGGGCGGACGATTTTGGAGGCAGTTATTTTATAACTGAAACTAAACTGGAATTTGATGATGGATTTGGGTTTACGCAATTTAAAGGAGATATCGAAACCGCAATTGACTTTTCTTCCGGTTCAGGTGTGCTAATTATAAAAGTAAATTCCTCTGAAACCGGTATTACAAATGGTAATTATGTCGGTGTATATTATAAAAATTGTACTTCATCCCATATACTCCTTGCGAACGCCGTTGATGAATCATACGCTGTTATTGAAGCTGACAGTATTATCAACGCAAAAAATATTTTTAATGTTGATAATGTCAACACACACGTTACATATTGGGGTTCCGGTTATACCAAATGATATTTCTGCTGTTGTCTCTATTAATTTCGTTCCCGTTATATTCCGAAGAGATTACTGTTTCTGACGATGAGTATTTTTTTGAAGATTACGAAGGNATCACNGTAACAGGAACAATACAAACAAGCCAGAGAATAACGCTGATTGAAAAAGCTCAAATTACGGCATCAAGCGCCTCCGACGTTGTAGACCTTTTACAAGAAACTNTTGGTTTGAACGTTGTACGCTACGGCGCTTATGGTAACCGGGCGGGGATTGTCCTTCGCGGATTTGATTCAAAGCGAATCGCGTTCTTGATAAACGGTATTCAGGTAAACTCTTCTATGGACGGAAGTTTTGACATTACGCAAGTTGACATAAATTCAATTGAACGAATAGAAGTAATCTATGGCGGCTCAGATACAAGGTATAATGTATCAGGCGCGTTCGGCGGAGTTGTGAATATTATTACAGTAAGAAGACAGGAACGTGGATTGCGCATAACAGCGTCTGTTTCAAACATCTCCGCGATGCCGGGTGAATACAGGGATCGAAACGGTGAAACACAAGGGCTGCAGCCGGAAGATTTGCTCGATACGCAGAATTACGCGTTTTCAATTAATTACGGCGGCGACCCATTTTCACTGACAATTAATGCTTTTGCGAATAACGCCGGAAATCATTTTTTATTTACAGATCACTACAATTACACCCGGCGTAAAGACAATAACGAAGTATGGGACGCGGGCGGAAATGTTACAATGGCATGGGAATTACACCGCCATACAAACCTGATTGTTTCTTCCAGTATTTTTTACAGCAACAGAAATTTTCCATCATCGGGATTTTCGGCAAATTTCGGTAACCAGCGTGATATTTCAGCCCGCCAGAATTTATTAATCGATATGCCCAGGGTTTTTTATAACGAGCTTTCAGCCGAGCTTTCCGTGATGTGGCAGTTTCACAGGCTGGAATACACATCTCCGGCGGAAGAAAATTCGATGCATGATCAAAATAACTTTTCCGCCGTTAACCGCTGGAACTGGCATTTATCGGACTTGCTCACGTTAAGAAGCGGAATTGATTACCGTTATATCAACATTGACTCAACAGAGATCGGCAGGCGAAACAGGCATGACGGCGGAATATTCATGACGGCGGAGTATCAGCCGTTGGAATTATTTATGGTTATACCGTCATTTAAGATAATTTTTACAAACGGAGGATCGGAAAATTTTTCGTTTGTCCCAAAGTTAGGTTTGGTATGGAATGTCACAGAAAATTTCACATTAAAAAACAACTATTACCGCAGCTATAAATTTCCTGATTTTGAGGAACTCTATTGGAACGGAGGCGGAGGAACCGGAAACCCCGATCTTCGTCCGGAAGACGGCTGGGGCTCAGATTTAAGCGCGTCATGGCGCATAACAGAAACACTTCAATTTGAAAGCGCGTTTTTTGCGCAGTTTATTACGGATTCAATACACTGGTTCTCCGGCAGCGGAGGCGTATGGCACCCGGAAAATGTCGGCGAAGCCGCATTATTCGGATTTGACAGTAAAATTATCATTATAGTTCCTTTTTCTACCGGATTTATTAACAGAATAATAACATCGCTATCATACAATAATTTAATAACATATCTATTAAGTTACGGATATTCATTTAATTCCAACAATAGAATTCCATACAGTCCGGAGCATACAATAAACATCTCAATAACGTTTGAATGGAACAGCGGAACATTTTCGATCAGCGGCAGATATGAAAGCAGACGTTATCATGATACAGCTAATATGACCATACTGGAACCGGTTTTCCTGCTTAACACAACATTTAATCAAAATATTAGCAGCAACTTCACAATATACGGAGCATTAAGAAACATACTTAACACATCTTATGAATCATTTTATGATTGCCCCATGCCCGGTATAACATTAACATTAGGCATACGGATGAACATGAGGTTATAATGAAAAATTATAAAATACAGAAATACATACAGAATATATACATGTACAGGCGGGGGAGGATCAAATCTGAAAAACTCCTGAGGAGTCCGCCTGCGAGCCCTTTTCAAGGTCTCTCCGGCGGGGAATTCCGGAAATGTTTTTCAGATCTGATCCTCCCCCGCCTGTACGCGTTATTTTTTTTGTATGTGTTTCTGTTGTTAATGGTATTGATTATTACTTCAGGCTGTTCTGCGGCTAAAATTAATGAAATAACTGATCGGACTGGTAGAAATGTAACTATTAAAGGCAGTGTAAACCGGGTTGTGTCTGCAGCTCCTTCAAATACGGAAATAATTGTTGATATTGGTCAGGCGCATAGGCTTGTCGCGGTTGATCGTCATTCGGCTGATATTGACGGGATTCCGTCTAACTTGCCGCTTTTGGATTTTTTCTATCCTGACGCGGAAGTATTAGTCAATCTTGAACCTGATTTAATAATCGCGAGCGGGCATAACGCAACTGGAAGCGGCGAAGATCCGTTCCGCCTGTTACGCGAAATGGGTATTCCTGTCGTGTATATTTCCATGAGCAAGAACATCGAAGATATTTATCTTGACATTGAATTTATCGCACGGCTTTTGCAGGCGCAGACGGAAGGAGAAGCTCTTATCAATTTAACAAGATCGCGGATAAACGAAATAACGCAAATGGCGGCGGGCATCGAAGACAGAAAGAACGTTTATTTTGAGATTTCGGCGGCTCCTTTAATGATGACATTCGGCGCGGACAGTTTCATTAACGACATGATTACGGTAATCGGCGCGCGTAACATTTTTGAAAATGAAAATTGGCTCGTAACGCCGGGCGCCGAAGCTGTGATTGACCGCAATCCCGATGTTATTCTTACCAATGTAACTTATATTGATGACCCGATAGACGAAATAAAAAACCGTCCCGGCTTTAATCATATCAACGCGGTAAAAAATAACCGCATTTATTCCATAGATAATAATTCTTCATCGCGCCCATCAGCGCGTGTCGTGCTCGCTCTTCGTCAGATGTTTGACGCGGTTTACGGCGGCTTATGAATAAAAATAAAATAGTTATCGGAACAATTATTTCACTATTGCTGATCATCGCGGCGGCTTCTCTCGGCAGCTCCGGGATTGGCTTTGGCGAAACTGTACTTATTACACTGCATAAAATTTTCAAGCTGCCGTTATCTGAAAATATCGATCCGAGAAATGTTTCCATTGTCTGGCTGTTGCGGCTGCCGCGCGTACTGCTCGCGTTTCTTACCGGGGGAAGCCTCGCTATGAGCGGCGCGGTGTGCCAGTCAATTCTGCGTAATCCGCTCGCATCCCCATACATTTTAGGAGTTTCATCCGGCGCGTCGCTGGGCGCNGGNATCATCATCATAAGCGGGATNTCTCTGCCGTTCNTCGGCGGTTTTTCACTGCCGCTTACCGGGTTCATCTTCGGCCTTGTGACGGTTTTCTTTGTCGCTTCATTTTCATCGCGCATTGATAAATCAATGTCGAATAACACGATAATATTATGCGGCATGGTTCTGTCGCTTTTTTTAAACGCGGTTTTAACAACGTTAAGCGCCGTTTTTTCTGACGACCTCCGCCGCATAGCCCTGTGGCAGATGGGCAGTTTCGCGATGCGCGGCTGGACATACATAATTTTGTTTTTGCCGTTTTTGGCGGCAGGCGCCGCGGGGATCATATTTTATGTAAAAGAAATGGACATTTTAAGTTTCGGCGATGAACAGGCAAAATCATCCGGCATCGAGACAGGCGTTGTCAGAAAAAAACTTCTCGCCCTCTGCGCTGTGTTGACAGGTGCGGCGGTCGCGTTAAGCGGCGTTATCGGTTTTGTCGATTTAATCGCGCCTCATGCCGCGCGCAGAATCACAGGTTCGCGCCACAGCAGTCTTATCCCAATGTCATTCCTGCTCGGCGGATCATTGATGGTCTGCGCGGATTTAATCGCGCGTACTGTCATCTCACCATCGGAACTGCCGGTAGGAGCAATCACCGCATTAATCGGCGCACCGTTCTTCGCGTGGGTNTACTTCAGACGGAGGAAATTATGAAAACANATCGCGGCGGNATCCGCATGGAAGCAAAATGTTAGAAGTAAATAATTTATACGCGGGATATAACGGCGCCGATGTAATTTTCGATATTAACTTTAAAGCGCAGAAAGGCGAAAGTCTATGCGTGCTTGGTCCCAACGGCTGCGGAAAAAGCACTCTGCTGAAATCAATCGCGCGAATTATCGAATACCGCGGCAGTGTTTTTATGAACGGCGAAAATATTTCCGGCATACCGCGAAAACACCTTGCAACAAAAACCGCGTTGTTAAGCCAAAGTTTACATTCATCGGGATCGCAGGTGTTTTTCCCGTACACGGTTTATGAAACTGTTTCGATGGGGCGTTATCCTTATTCGCATGGATTGTTTAAAAATCTATCAGAAGAAGATGAAAAAATAATCGAAGATACCGCAAGAAAACTCGATATATGGGATATCAAAGATCGAATGATCGATGAATTGTCGGGCGGCACGCTGCAGAGGGTTTTTCTTGCCAGAACTCTCGCGCAGACTCCCGATCTGATTCTGCTTGACGAGCCGGCCAATCATCTGGATCTTAAACATCAAATCGAGTTGCTGGAATTCCTAAAAAATTGGGTCAGAGAAAGTAATAAAACTTTAATCAGCGTATTTCACGACCTTAACCTTGCGCGGCAGTTCGGTGATTCGGCNGTACTGTTAAACGGCGGAGCAATNGCCGCCGCGGGGAAAATAGGCGATGTTTTAGATAANGCGGTTCTCAGCGGGGTCTACGGAATCGATATCCGCGCTTTCATGCTTGAATCTCTTGAAAAGTGGAAATAAAATACAAATAAAAGAAAACTATTTGGAAATTTCTGACTTTTATTGTTCATTATAGCGTCATTTTCAATCTTTCTGTTTAACTTGAACTGTTATTATCATAAAAACTCATTAATTTTGTTGAAAATTCCAACAAGTTGGCATAGAATTAAAGAAAAGTAACAATAGCAATAACAAGAAGGATAAAGTTATGAAAATTGGAATGAAATTAGTTCTTATCATTTCGGCGGTTAACTTGGTCTCTATCAGCGGTTTAACCCTCTCCGCGTTAATGTTCTCGTCAAGCGCGCTCACGGACATGGCTGAGCAAAATGCCCGTAACGTTACGGCGGTAACAGCCGGCTACATTAAAGGGTATGTCGAAGTTCCCATGGATTTAATGAGAGGTTACGTCGATCTTATGATCCATATACACGAAATACTTCCGGCTGCGCAAAGACGCGAAGTTGTAAATTTTATGTTAAATATGATAGTCGTGGAAAATCCTGATTATATCGGAGCATGGGCGGTCTTTGATCCCAATACTTTAGACGGCATGGATGCCGAATTCAGAGGCACTACCGGAAACGACGCCAATGGAAAGTTTATAAGTTACTGGACGAATGACAACGGGCGTATATCCCTGTCCAATCTTGAAAATTATCAAAACTCTCNGTATTTCTCTGTCCCGTACCGGACAGGCGAGGAGGCAGTCGCNGAACCCTACTATGAAAATATCGGCGGACGGGAGGTACTTATCACCAGCGTTTGTATTCCGATTGTACGCGAAGGACGTGTAATAGGAGTAGCGGGAATAGACATTGAATTGAGAGACATTCAGGAAATGGTAGGTCGTATAAGACCCTTTGGATCGGGAACCTCGGGATTATACAGCCCTACCGGTATGGTACTTGCTTCCGCTGAAGAAAGNAAAATTGGAAGGAATCTNCAGGATGTTTCAACAGATATGTACGGGAACCTATTACCCAAACTGATTAACTCATTAAAAAACGGCGATGCTTTTTATGANACATTTTATTCAGGAGAGCATAATGCNAGGCTGATCGCTATAACCAGCCCGTTTTATATGGGAGAGGACAAATCCGCGTGGAGCGCGGTAGCCATTATACCGGAATCCGTAATTACATCTTCCATAATGCGGATGGTAACTGTTTTAATAATTCTCGGCGTTCTAATCCTGGTCGCCATAACGATTATTATTCTTGTTATCGCGAATTCAATTACATCTCCGCTTAAAAAGATGGAGAAAGTATTCGAGTTCATCGGTGACGGCGACTTTACCCACGATACTGAAGCAAAGGGCAATGATGAAATCGGAAATATCGGCAGAGCCCTTAATACAACCCTGATAAAAATCAGGGGGCTTATAGGAACTATCAAATCCGAATCTGTGGAGCTTTCAGAGATTGGCACCGAGCTNTCATCGAACATGAACGAAACAGCGGCGGCAGTAAACGAGATCAANGCCAATATTCAAAGTATCAAGGGACGCGCCATTAACCAGAGCGCCAGCGTTTCGGAAACCAANGCGACAATGGAGCAGATAACTATCAACATTAATAANTTGAACGAGCATGTAGAAAAACAGACAACCTCCGTCGCGCAGTCTTCATCGGCGATTGAAGAGATGCTTGCCAACATCCAGTCTGTAACCCAGACCCTTGCAAGGAATATGGATAATGTTAACCAGCTTGAAAACGCTTCAGAAGTAGGCCGCTCAGGTTTGCAGGAAGTATCACAGGACATTCAGGAAATTACACGCGAGTCCGAAGGTCTGCTGGAGATTAACGCGGTTATGGAAAATATCGCAAGCCAGACNAACNTGCTCTCGATGAACGCCGCTATCGAAGCCGCGCATGCNGGGGAAGCCGGTAAGGGGTTCGCTGTAGTCGCCGCGGAAATCCGCAAACTCGCGGAAAATTCAAGCGCNCAGTCAAAAACGATCAGCACTGTTCTAAAGAAAATAAAAGGTTCGATAGACAAGATTACGGTATCAACAGACAATGTACTGCAAAGGTTCGAAGCNATTGATAAACATATAAAAACAGTTTCGGATCAGGAAGAGAACATCCGTAACGCGATGGAAGAACANGGACAAGGAAGCAAGCAGATCCTTGAAGCAATCGGAAATCTTAATGATGTTACGCGTCAAGTAAAAGGCGGTTCAAGCGAAATGCGCGAAGGTTCAGGAGAAGTAATAAGAGAAGGTAAAAACCTTGAGATTATTACTCAGGAGATCACAGGCGGCATGAACGAGATGGCGACAGGCGCGGATCAAATCAACATCGCCGTACACCGGGTTAATGAACTGACCGTATCAAACCAGGACAAGATAAACATACTGTTAAAAGAGGTTGCCAAGTTTAAGGTTGTGTAAGCCTGAGAATTTTCTGGTTTTTATTATAAAAAATTATTACATTAGTATTACCGGCGTTGCAGTGGAAAATTACAATTCCCGCGGTGACGCCGGTGTGAATTTAAGCTGTTAATAAAATTTTTTTTTGAAATATCTCATAAAAACTGAATTGGGATTGATCTGTAAAAATAACGGCTAAAATAACGGATTTCTCATAAATATCACTGCTTTTACTATATGTAAAACACCATGTTATCTTATGATTTTGAATTATAAAACATGAAGGGGAAAAAAATGAAAATTGGAATGAAACTAGTGTTCATTATTTCGATTGTTAACCTGTTATGTTTCAGCGGGTTAACCGTAGCGTCAATAATGTTTTCATCAAGCGCNATTACCAAACTGGCTGATGAAAACGCCGCGAACATCACAGCGGTTACTGCAGGNAATGTAAAAGCGTATCTGGAAGTTCCTCTGGATGAAATCCGCAGCTTTAGTTTTATCGTATCAGATTTAGATACAATTGTTCCGGTTGAACAGCGGCGCGATATGGTCAATTACATACTAAGGAGTTATATTGAAGATAGTATATTTATCGGAATCTGGGCTGTTTATGAGCCAAATGCGCTGGACGGTCTTGACGCGCAGTATGTTAATACTCCGGGAACCGACGAGACCGGAAGGTTTATCAGTTATTGGACTAAAGAAAACGGCGTTGTATCATTCAATGCATCAACAAATTACGCAAATGCAAATTATTACCTTACATCGCTGAGATCCGGCAAGGAAGCGATCATTGATCCNTACTATGAAACTATCGGCGGAGAAAGGATGATGATAACAAGCGCTACTGCGCCGATTAAAAGCGGAGGACGGGTAATAGGCGTTATTGGAATAGACCTGGCTCTGAGCGAAGTAAACCAGATGGTTGAAGCTATTAAGCCGTTNGGAGACGGTTTTTCGGGAGTATTCNCNAACACAGGCTATATCGTCGGCCACCCNGACCCGGGCCGGCTTGGGAAAAACGCCGGTGATACAGAAAGAGATATGGTTGGCACGGCTCTCAACGATATGATGAGCGCGATAACCAACGGCAGTCCGTTAGTAAGAAATGTCAAGGGCAATACCGGCACTGAAATGATGCTCGTGCTTACTCCGTTTGTAATTGGACGCACAGGCACTTCATGGACAGCGGCATCCATAATACCGTTGTCTACAGTCATGGCGCCGGTGAACCAAATGATGATAGTTTTAATTATAGTCAGCGTTGTAATTCTGCTGCTTATTACCGTTATAGTTTTAATGGTAGCCCAAACTATCACAGCCCCTCTCAAAAAAATGGAATCCATATTTGAGTATATCGGAAACGGAGATTTTACTCAGAATATTGAAGTAAAGACTAATGATGAAATAGGTAATATAAGCAAGGCTTTAAATATAACCTTGAAAAAGATAAGAGAATTAATAGGAACCATCAAGACCGAGGCGAAAGAGCTTGGCGATCTTGGAACAGAGCTTGCGTCCAATATGAACGAAACCGCGGCGGCGATAAACGAGATAACTGCCAACATTCAAAG
>WQRT01000085.1 GCA_009786625.1 Treponema sp. | reverse complement strand
GTTGAATCTCCCCTGATTATTCCAAACCAGAGTTCGCTTCTTATCCTGTCCCGCAACACCCTGTAAAACGCCGCGATGTCGCTTACATTCTCGCCGTTAACTGAAATTATTCTGTCCCCCTGGCGAAGCCCTACTATATCCGCGGGGCTTTGAGGAATTACCTGTGTGACCAAAAGTCCTCTTGCGTTGTTGTCAATACGCAGTGATTCTCTTAACTGTTCATTAAGCGGCATAACATAAACGCCGGGCCAGAGCCTTCTGTTGTCCGAAGCGGTTTGATCCGTCCGCGCTTCTATGCGCACCTGAATATCCCGCGGCTGCCTGTCCCTAATAACCGTAAAGGTTGCAGTCTCACCTGCGCGTAAATCGCCGACCAGCATCTGAAGCTGCTGGATGCCGCGCGATTCCCTTCTGTTGACATGAGTGATAAAATCACCGGCCCTTATTCCGCCCGTGTCGGCAGGAGAGCCGAGGAAGACGTTAAGCGCAAGTGCGCCGCGTCTGTTCTCAAGTCCTAAAGCCGCGATTGTTTCTCTTGTCGGTTCGATGAGCGACACGCCGAGCCAGCCGTAGGTTGTCGTTCCTGTATCGATCAATTCATCGATCGAACGTTTTATATTATTAACGGGAATCGCGAATCCAAGCCCGACATTTCCGCCGCCCGAGATGTTACTCGCAATCCATGTATTGATGCCGACTACTTCGCCTCTTATATTTACAAGCGGTCCGCCTGAGTTACCTTGATTGATAGGAGCGTCAGTCTGAATAAAATCATTGATATTGCCTCCTGGGCCGCCCGTGCGCCCGACAGCGCTTACGATCCCCATCGTTACAGAGAACGAAAATTGTTCACCTAACGGATTCCCGATCGCTATCGCCCAGTCTCCGACAGTAACTCTGTCTGAATCACCCAAAACCGCAAGCGGATGATTATCGCCGGTTGTAAACGAGACAATGGCGAGATCCTTGCGCTCATCCCTGCCGACAAGCTGCGCGGGATATTCCCTGCCGTCTCTTACCGCAACCGTGATTTCCGACGCGTCGTCAACAACGTGGTTATTTGTAACCGCGTAATAAACACCGTTTCTATGGCGTACTATTATGCCGGAGCCGAGTCCCTGTGACCTGTATTCTCTTTCTTGATTGTTTGGATTTCTGTCGCGCGGGCCAAAGAAAAACTCCCACGGAATCCCGTTAAAATTCGGGATTTGCTGGCGTCTTACAGAGACAGTCTTTAATTCAACAACCGAGGGAAGCATTCTTTCCGATACAGCGTTAAAAACATTTTGAAGTTCTTCCGCGACTGCGAGAGAATTCTCAGGGATAGTAACCTGTGTTTCCTGCGCGTGCGCCCGTGTCTGCGGCGTGGAACAGGAAAATGATAAAAACGCCAATGAAAAGCCGAAAATAGCGCCGATAAGAACCAAATTGAAAATGAACAGATTTTTTGACGATAATTTTTGAATAATGTTCATAAGTACTCCTGCAAATTAATCTACTTTATATAATACAAATATTTTTAAGTATTGAAAAGTTACACGTTAAAGACATACTGCTCAAGCGGATCTGTTAAAATCTCTGTTTTTCCGTTGAATACCGCAATTGTGTGTTCCCAGTGAGCGGAAACCTTTTCATCAGCGGTAACCACTGTCCAGTCGTCGTCACAAAGTTCCACATCGCCCGTTCCCAGATTGATCATCGGTTCAATCGCGATGACCATGCCGTTGCTCATTTTGGGATTCGCGCCGTGGGGGGTGTTAGGAACGTGCGGGTCTTCGTGAAGCGCAAGCCCGACTCCGTGGCCGCAGTACTCTTTAACAATTCCGTACCCGCACGGCTTTACATGGCCTTCCACCGCGCGCGCGATTTGCAAAAGCCTGTCCCCTGCTTTAACCGCCTCTATCCCGCGGTAAAGACATTCATTTGTGATCCTGTTTAGCTTTCTAACTTCATCCGAACATTTTCCCGCTTCTATGCTGAGAGCCTGATCGCTTACAAATCCGTCTAGAATAATTCCGCAATCAAGNGAAACCAAATCACCTTCGCGGATTTTTCTTTTTATCGGGATTCCGTGTATCACTTCTTCGTTTATNGAAATGCAGATAGCCGCGGGATAAGGNTTTTTCTTTTGAGCGTAACCGAGAAACGCCGGTTTCCCCCCGGCTTTTTTTATCCAGCCGCGCACCCACATATCGATATCAATNGTTTGAGCCCCCGGTTTTACAAGAGGGATTAACTCGCGGTACATGGCGGATAACATCTTGCATGATGTTCTGATTCCGTTAATTTGCTTCTCGTTCTTCAGCCTAATCACGCGGGAACCTCCCTGCACTTCGTTTCGGTCGGGTGAGGTTCACGCGGGAACCTCTGTTTTTCTCAATGTTTTTTCGATCGATTCTTTATAAACCGCTTCGTCGCGTTTTGTAAAGCCGATGCCCATCATTGATTCCATGCAATCGATCCATGTTTCATCATCAACCTGAGATCTAAGTCTTGTTTTTACCAGCGCCTTTAGGTACAGCTTTATTTCCGGAGTAAAAAGCCTGAAGTAAGGACGCCGCATCTCTTCATCAAGAAGCGCTGTCATTAATTTAAACGCTTCAAACGAGAAACCTTTTTTATCCAGTTCTTCGGCGAGTATGTACTGGCAATCCATCCAGTCTTCCCTGTCCATGTGTTTATTAAAATTGAAGGCAAGCCCTCCGTTTTCCCTCCAGATTTCGATCGCCCGATCTTCCTCAAGATGTAATAGTTCGTAAAAAATTAATTTTGCCATGCTGGATGGATCGCCTTTTTCCTTAAGCCATGTGCGGTAATCAAAATTCTTTCTGTTGGCGTATGCCTCATATGCCTTGTCGTAACGGAAACGGTGTTCCAGATCCGAAAGCGCTTCGTAGGCTTTAATGAGCCTTTGCATCGCTTCGGCATTTTGCGAACCTGTAATATCGGGATGAAGTTTCTTCGCTTTTTCCCGGAACGCTTTTTTTATTTCCGCGGTACTGGCGCCGGGCTTTACGCCGAGCAGCTTATAATGATTTTCCAATTTTGTTATGCGCCGATATGTTTGCCCATCGCCTCCGCGTGGGGCGGGTTAAACAGGATGTCGCTCCAGTTGACAACCATTCCTTCTTTTTCCATTGCTCTCATTAAATTCGATAAAGCCCGCCCGCTGAACAAGCCCGCTTTTTTAATGAAGGCCGCGCTTTTCTTTCCGCCGAGAGAGCTGCCTGCCGATAAAATTTTCGCGATATTTACCGGCAGCTTACCCGAAAAAAATGAAACCGGTTCAGATACCACCGCGATATACTCGTACGCCGGAAGTTTAAAACCGTCTTCTGTCCACATATCGATAACATCAGCCCGGTGCCCCATGGATTCCATTCCCTTCGCGAGTGAAAGCACATAATCGGGAGGCGCCATCCTCTGCGGAGGCGCACTGACAATTCCAATTCTCATAAAAAAAATATCCCCTGACCTATCTCCTAAATTCTAACCCCTATCCCCTAAATCCTAAACTAAGCGTTCTTGTATATTTGATCAATGTTCGGCTCTTTCACAAGAACCACGGAACATTTTGCGTTAGCCATAATTTCCCTGTGCGAGTGCCCGATGATGTCCCTTGTCTTTGTATCTTTTTCCCATCCGCCCAGTAATATTAAATCGGCTTTTTTTTCTTCGGCGGCATGGAGGATTTCCGTAAATATCGCGCCGCGCCGAATCATGCGTTCGGCTTTTACGCCTTTTGCGTGGGCAAGTTCCTCGACAAACGCAAGGTAGCGGTTGCCGTTATTTTCAAGGCTCTTCTCGTACTCGGCGGCTTCTTCCTGTATAAAAATTTTGCTTAACGCAAGCTGCCTGATTGTCGCGGTATCAACGACATAAACCGCCGTCAATTTACAATGGTACTGCTTTGCGAGGACGATCGCGTACTTTGCCGCTAAAATTGAGGCGTCTGTGCCTGTTACTGCCGTAACAATGTTGGAAATTAACGGCTTCATTACCGGTTGGAAACTCCCTTCTTTTTAAGTAATTTGGTTGAAAAGAAAGCGTCTCTTTCTCGTTCTTCCAGCACGGACTCAATATAAATTCTCGTTTCGTTTGCGGTTGGAATGACCATTTTTTCAAGGGCATTCACCCGCCGCTGCGTACGCCTAACCTCACGCGCCAGCCTCCAGGCAATCGTCCTTAATGCGGCCAATTCGGTGCATATCTTGAGTAACTCGAAGAATTCTAACACGGTTTCATCACATTCTGCAAATGAATTTACCGGCGAATATTTTAAGTCCATTGCGGGAATTTGCACTTCAAGCCCCGGGATTTTCATACCGGCGGTAACTACCAGTTTCTCTGTAGATTCAAAGCGGTAGGAGACATTCTGCGCCAGCCTGTGCGCTCTGTCCCTGCCTACTACCACCAACATTCTTTTCAAAGCCGGGTAAGCTGTTTCTACTCTTCTGTCAAGATCACGATCGAGGATTTTTACAAGCTCAATCTTTCGCATCAGCTCCGAGACCAGAATCTCACGCTTTTGTTCCAGAAGGTCGTACCCCTCCTGCGCTATGCTCAGTCTTTCCTTCACTTTTATCAGGTTACTTTTCGTGGGAGCGATTTGTTCTCTTGCCATGGTTTAGTTTAGCAAATATTTGCTGGAATATAAATGCAGGTAATTAAAAGGTAATTGTATTGTCATGGCAGGCAGGGAGCAGGAGTCTGGGGAACCTTTGCTAAGAATTCGCTTCGGAGCTTCGCATCCGCGAACTGCGTTCTGCGGATGCTTCATCTCCTGCGCGAGGAACGGCAAAAATGGTTCCCCAGACCCCTGCTCCCTGCCTGCCATGACACTGCTTTTACTTTATTACTTGAATAATTACTTAGCGTGTTTGCTAATGTTGGATTAAAGAGCTTCGCATCCGCGAACTGCGTTCTGCGGATGCTTCATCTCCTGCGCGAGGAACGGCAAAAATGGTTCCCCAGACTCCTGTTCCCTGCCTGCCATGACACTGCTTTTACTTTACTACTTTCATTCAAATTTTGCGATTTTACTAATGTTGGATATAATGAACTTTATCTTCTGGGCGGGGATTATACCCGGTATTTACCAAATTTCATATTTTTATTATAATTGCCGCAGGGAGTGTTTCAAGCAGTATTCAGATTTGTTTATCCTAAATGATGGAGAATAACATGAACAGGATTTATAGTAACTGGCGTTATTACAGGCTTGGACGCGGCGAATATGAAATATGCATGAGCACCTCCTATAAAAATAATATAAACGCCCTCCGCTGGGCGAATATAGTGTTTTTTGTATTAGCTGTCATTTTCTCCATTTTTCCGATTGTCACCGAAAATAATTATAATAAATCGAGTTTCTATTTAACGTCAGCCGTTGCCGCCATGCTGCTGTTTATTTTGGCGTCTTATCAGAAAAAACGGCTCAACAATGAAAAACCGATAAACGAAAAATTTATTTACGCGTTAATTTTTGCTTATTACATCAATGTAATGTTTTTTGGAATGTATCTGGCAGTGTGGGCGGAACCTGAAAAAATCGCCGGTTCTTTTATCGGAATTTTAATTTGCGTTCTATTCCTGTTTAATATTT
This sequence comes from Treponema sp., assembly GCA_009786625.1. Classification (GTDB taxonomy): domain Bacteria; phylum Spirochaetota; class Spirochaetia; order Treponematales; family Breznakiellaceae; genus WQXQ01. The sequence goes on along the minus strand of WQRT01000085.1, from coordinate 5,669 downwards.
CTCCCGTGTTGTACCTTTACATGACTCTAAGCACAATCGTTTTTTATGTTACCTGCATCATTAATTTTAAAGCTCCTTCGGTCTGGAATTATGATATTCANAACGCTTTTTTTGCCTGTTCTTTAAGTTTGATTTTCGGCTGGCAGATTATTATGAGNAGAATGACAATGATGTCAAGCGCGAAAAAATTAAAAGATGAAAACACAATTGACTCGTTAACAAAGTTNAAAAACCGCAGGGATTTTATGAATACTTTTCAAAGATTTTTAACCTGCCANAGGCAATCCGACAAATTTTTATGCGTCGCCATTCTGGATATTGATTGTTTTAAAAATTANAATGATCATTACGGTCATCCAAAAGGCGATGAATGTTTNTGCGCCATCGGAGACGCGCTTAATAGTCTGCAAAAAAANAAANGCATTTACGCCGCNAGAATCGGCGGAGAAGAATTTGCGCTGTTATGGCATACAGAAGATTCACAGGAAGCGGAAAAAACAGGTTTATATGTAAATCTTTTAATACAGAATTTGAATATTCCTCATGAAAAATCAATTGTAAACCCCTATATTACTGTCAGTGTCGGAATTCATGTTGCAAAGTGCGGCTCTTCCCATGATATTAAAGATCTGTACAATCTGGCGGATAAAGCGCTTTACAGCGCAAAAAGCGGCGGGCGTAACCGCACGGTTGTGAGTTTCTAGTTATTGATTTTTTTTTCTTAGTTCCTCAATATCTCCGATGGTATCAAAGCCTGAAAAATCATAATCAACTTCGGCAAGGGTCAGAATCGCGAAAGTGAGAACTTCCATGCCTTCATGCAGATGCCCGCCGAACGCGGTTTTTGTATCTGAGTGAATAATATGCGCGTGAACACGTCCTTCGATTATATAGCCTGTTATACCGGCGATGTCGGAAGCCTTATCGTCTTTTACAAAGTCATTCCTTGGAGGATTTTCACGCGTACCCACAACATGAAAATGATGGCTTCTCGCCGATCCAATTCCGCAAAGAATAACCGCGTTTTTTATACCGTTTTTTTTAACGCCGGCCTCCAGCGCCAAAAGCAGATCATCCCCCGGATTAAACCTGATAAAAATTAAATTTTTTACTTGTACCTTGTCAACTAACATAAATCACCTCTTTTTACTCCGCGTTCTCCGTGTCTCTGCGCCTCCGTGTGAACTCTTCTTTATCTCCGTACGATGCGTGAAATTCCTATTCAACCGTGTTATCTAATTTCATTCCCAAATCAATGTAGAGCTGTTTACGCGCTTTTTTGTCGGCGCTGGCTTCCTGCCATGCGTACTTCGCTACGTCTCTTGCGGCTTTTCTTGGAACAACGATTACGCCGTCGCCGTCTGCCGCGATTACATCACCCGGATATATCGCCACGCCGCCAATCGCGATCGGTATATCTTTTTCGATAAAGCGGATTCTCGCCTGATCCATCGGCTGAGAAATAAAATATGACCACACAGGAATTTTCTGTATTATAACTTCGTCAGTATCGCGGATGCCGCCGCCGTTTGTCATAAATCCCACAGCTCCCGCTTTTTTACAGTGCAGCGTATTATTGGAACCTAAAAGCCCGACATCAATGCCCGCGACATCAAGGCAGATAAAATCTCCGGGTACAATGTCCTTGTTCCACGGATCATTGCAAATTTCCGTGTAGTACATATTCACCCATTCGCGGTATTTATCAGGCGGCAACGCCGGCACAGGTCCTTCGTACGGGACATAACGCGCTGTTCTCGCGATGCCGATAACGCTCTCCTCCGGCCTAAACAGCGGCCGGATTTTAGAATCAACCGATCCGTAATGATGATAGCCCATCCAATCCATCCCGTCGCGGACATCGGTAACGCGCAGTCTTTTAAATAATTCGATTATCTCCAGATTTTCCTGATTGCTCATTTTCTCTCCTTTTTTCAGGGAATCAAAACGGAAACATGCTTCCCTGAATATCCCATTATATCACGCTATTTACAGCCGTAATAACGAAAAGTGTTATTTAGAGTCTGCCTATAATATGGACACATTATAGACAGACACTATTTAAGCTTCTTCCAATAAAACCGATAATATAATATACTATCATACGTGATTTGGGAGATATAAAATGATAGGAAGGTCAATTCTTCTTTTGCTGCTCGTGCTGATTCTCGCGGCAGGCGGCATTGTCTGGTTCGATTTTCTTAATGTAATAGACGCTAAATCCCTTCTCGCTCCCGTTTACAGATTTATTCCTTTTATCCCTGGCGAAGGCAGAACTCAACCGTCAACGGCTTCAGACGAAGTCTTGGATCTTGACGCGGAACGCCTTTCTATCCGCCTTGAAATGCTTGAACTTCGGAACATGGAAATGGACACGCGCCAGAGGGAATTGGACACCCGTTANGGNGATATTGTGCGCATGGCGCAGGAACTTGAAGAGCGCCAANATGCGCTTGATGAACGAGAAAATTCTCTCAGAGCGCAGCAAATAGATGCCGAAAATAAGGATAGGAATGTCGAGCAAAATGCCCGGTATCTGACAGGCATGCCCCCGCAAAACGCGGTGGGTATTATCGCCGCGCTGGATGATCAGGACGCAATCGATGTTCTACGGAAGACCGAAGAATTGGCGCAGGCCGCGGGAACAACATCTGTTGTTTCCTATTGGTTTTCGCTGATGGAGCCGGCAAGAGCCGCGGAACTGCAAAGAAAAATGGCAGGCCGCCCGCCGAATCTTTAGCCTTTGGGCATCATCTTCCGGAACCGGCCGCTGAAACGCGGCTGATACTTCTTTTAAGGAGGCCGGTTGGTGATGATCATAACCGCCTACCCGGAATCTGTACCGGTAGAACCCCCAGTTAACGAAAATATCCGCAAACAAGAAGAGGAGAGGAATGACGATCATCCTCCCTTTGCCGAAATTCTCGCAGGTTTAACGCGGCCGGTACAGGAAAATCAAACTGAAACAGAAACAGCTTCTGACGCTTTATCACTTGAAAGCATGAACGCGGAAATCGATCTTGATTTGTTGATCAGAATTAATAATAACGGCGTTGAAAAAGATTCCGTGATTGATTTTGATGACATCAATATACCGGATATGGAAATTTCCGGCATCGATTTTTCCGGAGATGGTCTTTCAAATATCGATCTTTCAGATATTGATTTACCTGAAGAATTCATAAATATTCTTAACGATCCTGAAAATCAGCTTATCCGCGATTTGGAAACATCAATTTCCGAAGACGGCGGCTCCGCGAAAGCTCAAAACGCAAAATTAGCGGCCGCTCCCGCGGATAATTCGGCGGATGCCGCGGCGCGGATTTCAGCTAACGCTTCTGTGAACGTATCAGCGAATTTGCCGGAGGAAACGATTGCGGCCGGAGCCACGGCGGAACAGGCGCAAACGGAAAGTGAACATAACGTGGTTTCCGGGCTTACTAATCATTCAAATAATGATGATTCTCCCGCGCATGAACAGAGAGGGCAGAATTTTAACAACCGCGGTAACAGCGGCTCTGACGCAAACAGATCAAACGAAGAAAACGTAATTGCGCATAACAAACCTGGCCGTCTTGATGAAATGCGAGGCCGCTCCCGCCATGAGAGGCTTTCTTTTGAAATACGCGATCAAAGGTCTTCCGCCGCAGGTGCCGCTGCGGGTACCGCAAATACAACGGGCGTGAACACGCACGGCTTTACTTCGGTGGAAGCGTCTGTTAACCGCATGACAGCGGATTCATCTTTGCATGAGATAACGCTGGATCTCAGGCTGCCCGATTACAACCCCGGTTCAACGGGGCAGGCCGCGCAGACAGTGTGGGAAGCGAGAGCCGCAAACACAGGCAGCGCTTCTGTTCTTGAAAATATGCTTGCGCGGGAGCTTCATCAGAGTTTTAACGGAGACATCGTGCGCCACGCGTCGATGGCTTTGCGAGACGGCGGCGAGGGAACAATACGCCTTGCACTGCGCCCTGAGAGTCTTGGAAATGTAAAGATACACCTTGAATTAACCGACAACAAGATCACAGGGCATATTTTTGTTGACAGCCAGGAAGCNCTTAACGCCTTCCGCAGGGAAGTCGCTTCTCTTGAACAGGCTTTTATGGAATCAGGGTACACGGACGCAAACCTTGATTTATCNCTGACGCAGGACGGCGGAAGAGAGTGGCAGGAAATGGAAGAGAGTTACGCGTCAAGAAACGCCGCCTCCGAATATGAAAATTCCCTGCGCGAAATTACCGACGATGAAATGGAAACACTGGTCGAAGCCTTTTTTGGAAGAAGATCAGGTTTGATAAATCTGCATGCATAGCGTGCGGTATCACTCATAGGAGAAAATATGGAAGTATCAAGGCCGATGTTAAACTCGGAAGAGCAGGTTAAGCTTAATCAAATTGTCCACGACTTCAATGCCAGCATTAACGAGGGACGGCAGCCTCAGCAGAGTCTGGGCAGAGACGATTTCTTAAAGATTTTAATTACGCAGTTGTCGTATCAGGACCCGACATCACCGATGGAGGATAAGCAGTTCATCGCGCAGATGGCGCAGTTCTCCACTCTTGAGCAGATGACAGCGATGGCCAGTGATTTTTCCAGACTTACATCCATGTTGATGGGGAACGAAGCCTCATCCGCGCTCGGCAAAAGCGTCGAAATCATGGAAGGAGAACGTTCCGTTCAGGGAATTGTTCAGGCGGTTACAAGGGGAGATACGCCTCAGGTGCTTGTTAACGGCGCTTTTTTCGGCTGGGATCAGGTAACAAAAGTTTTTGCGCAGCAAGAAGATAGAGATAATTAAGGAGTTTCATTATGATGCGATCATTGTTTTCCGGAGTTTCAGGGCTTCAAAATCATCAGACAAGAATGGATGTTATTGGTAATAATATTTCCAATATCAATACGACAGGTTTTAAAAGAGGCCGTGTCAATTTTCAGGATTTATTATACCAGCAGCTTCAGGGCGCGGCGCGTCCCACTGAGGATCTTGGCGGCGTGAATCCGAAAGAAGTCGGTCTTGGTATGTCGGTCGCTTCAATTGATACTTTGCATATTCAGGGAGCGCTCCAGTCAACGGGCGTTCAGACAGACCTTGCCATTATCGGTAACGGCTTCTTCGTTCTCGATGACAGAGGAACACAGCTCTTTACAAGAGCGGGCGCGTTCTCAGTTGACTCCGACGGGGTCATGGTAAACCCCGCGAACGGAATGAAAGTAATGGGCTGGATGTCAAGGGAAGTTGAAGGCATCCCGGTGCTTGATGTTTCCCGGCCTGTCGAACAGATTAATATTCCTGTCGGCGGCAAAGACCCTGCAAGGGCGACAACGATCATCAATTTCGCGTGTAACCTTGATAAGCGAATCCCGGAGCTTCCAGAAAACCCCACGGGCGATCAGGTGATTAGATCAACATGGTCAACGACCATTGACATATTCGATTCCTTCGGCGAGAAACATATTCTTCAGGTTGACTTTACAAGGGTTCCCGGCACTGCCAACAGTTGGAACGCCGTTGTAAACGTTGATCCGCAGAATGATGTTCCGACTAACGCTTCAATAGGACTGGGTGAGGAAGCTCCCGCAGCCGGCGGGCCGCAGACCTTTGTTGTCAACTTCTCGAATGACGGCACATTACTTTCCGCCGAAGACGGAGCCGGTAACGTATCAGG
>WQRT01000084.1 GCA_009786625.1 Treponema sp. | reverse complement strand
TTATTATAGCGATCACAGCCAAAATAACAGTAAATCTTGTAATGTCGTAAACAGGTTTTAATATATGCGCTTCGGAAGCGCCTATCAATATAGACCACGTTTGATCCGAGTTGCCGATTTGGAATGAATGCATTGACATTATAATATTAGTGTCAAGCGACGGATCATAAGTTCTGCCTGAAAATTTTTCGCCTTTTTGAATCGCGTTAAACGCCGCATCTTTAGCATCACCGTATTCTACATCGACATCCATCATATTTTTGCCTATTCTTTCCGGAAGGAAATGCGCGAGAATATCTCCGTTACCTGAATACATTACCATCAAAGCTATATCATCATTATCATGCATTGTTTGCAGCAGCGTAGGTTGTATTACCGCCATATCCAGAAGACATCCAACAGCTCCGATTACTTCATTGGTGCGGTGATGTATGATAGGAACCTGTATTAATAACCCATAACTGTCTTTTCCATTCATTCTTCGTGGTACAGGATCATCAAAACGATCATTTCTGGCATGAGGGCTGTTCATATGCATCATAGTATATTCAATATCTGTGCTGGCGCGGTAAGTAGTGCTGCCTGTTTCCTTGGTGACAGTCATGGCATACTGTCCTGTGGGGCTTGAACCTACTCTTCCTATGTACTCTGAATCCATGCCGTCAAGAGCATTAGGCTTCCAGATTGAGTAGACTAATCCCCATCTTTCGTTTTCAAGCAGCGCACCTTTTAACATACTGTCAAATTGATCGCGTCTTGTTTCGGCGGGAAGGCTTTCAAAGTCCTCCATTATTGCGCTAATTGTGCCTAACGCCAGAAGGTGGCTGTCTTCCCTTCCCTTCCAGTAATTTACCTCTCTTTCAAGAGTGCGCTCAAGATTTTCAAGGCTCAGCTTCAGACTTATATTACTGGCTTCACGCAAGAGCAATGCCGCGATTCCCGTTACAATGACTGCCACAATGGCAATTACCATAAGACTCAGTTTGAGTTTCAACTTCATTTTTCTCTCCTTTGTGTTTTTATAAACACCCTTATTAATAAAAAATCATTTTTACACACGATCAGTTTCATCAATATAAANTCAGAGAATATTCAATCTGTTACTTTTAAATAAATGAAATGAATGTATAAAAAATATGCCGCCGGCTGTTGCGCCGGATATCATTTGCGTCCGGCCGGAATAACTCTTACTACCAGCCTGATAATTAAAATGTAATAACATAAAATCAATCAGGCAAGCATAAAACATAAAAAATACAACCCAAAAATAAAATTATCTGCTATAATAAATAAAAGGAGAAAATAACATGGATGCACTTAAGAAAAACCCGGCATGGAAAGGACGTAAAGGACCTGTCGTTTTAGTGATAATGGACGGTGTCGGATACGGAAAATATAAGGAAGGCGATGCTGTCGCCGATTCAAAAATGAACAACCTTACGGCTTTTACGGAAAAAAGCCCGCATACAAAGTTAAAAGCGCACGGAAAAGCCGTCGGATTGCCGTCCGATGATGACATGGGCAACAGCGAAGTAGGTCATAACGCGATGGGCTGCGGGCGGGTTTTTGATCAAGGCGCGGCTCTTGTCTCAAAGTCAATCGAATCGGGAGCGATGTTTGAAGGAAAAGCGTGGAAAGAGATCACAGGCAATGTAAAAAGCTCAGGCGGCTCTCTTCACTTTCTCGGGCTTTTTTCCGATGGAAATGTCCATAGCCACATGGATCACCTTAAAGCAATGATCGTTCAGGCGAAAAAAGAAGGCGTTAAAAAAGTGCGCGTGCACACGCTTTTTGACGGCCGCGATGTGGGAAAATTAAGCGCACTTGAATATATCGATCCGTTTGAAGCGTTTTTAAAAGGGCTTAATGATAATAATTTTAACGCCGTAATCGCCTCCGGCGGCGGGCGTATGTGGATAACGATGGATCGATACGGCGCTGACTGGGCAATGGTCGATCGCGGATGGCAGACTCATGTTCTTGGAACGGCGCGTCAATTTTCTACCGCCCGCGAAGCCGTTGAAACATACCGCAGAGAAATACCGAATGTTATCGATCAAGATTTAAAAGAATTTGTTATAGCCGAAGGCGGCAAGCCTGTCGGAACAATCGAAGACGGCGACTCGGTTGTTTATTTTAATTTCCGCGGAGACAGAGCGCTGGAAATTACAGCGGCTTTTGAAAAGGACGATTTTGACAAGTTCGACAGAAGACGCCGCCCCAAAGTCTGCTACTCAGGAATGATGGAATACGACGGCGATTTGCATGTCCCCGCACGGTACCTTGTAGAACCTCCGTCAATCGACCGTACAATGGGCGAGTACCTTGCGGCAAGCGGCGTGCGGACGCTCGCGATTTCCGAAACGCAGAAGTACGGGCATGTTACATATTTCTTTAACGGAAACCGCACAGGCAAGTTCGATGAAAGACTTGAGGAGTACGTTGAGATAAAGAGCGATGTGATTCCGTTTGAACAGCGCCCGTGGATGAAATGCGCGGAAATAACAGATCGGGTAATCGCGGCGATCGGTTCAGGCAAGTATGATTTTATCAGGCTTAACTACCCGAACGGCGATATGGTCGGCCACACCGGCGTGTATCAAGCCGTTATATGCTCAATGGAAAGCATGGACATTCAGCTTGGCAGATTGATGGAAGCAGTTAACAAGGCAGGAGCCGTAATGCTGATCACAGCCGATCACGGCAACAGCGACGATATGTACGAACACGAAAAAGGAACAGGAGCGGTTTCGCGGAAAACGGACGGAAGCCCCATAACAAAAACGAGCCACAGCTTAAATCCGGTGCCGTGCATAATTTACGATCCTGAGTACAAGGGTGAGTATCAAAATGATCCGAAAGAAAATTGCCTGAACGAAGGATTGGGTATAAGCTCTGTCGCCGCCGCGTGTATACAGTTATTGGGTTTCATCGCTCCTTCTGATTACGACAAGTCGGTATTGAAGATGTAAAGCCGGCATTGACACAAAGCCGTAGTTTTGTTATTGTAAACACCACAATGGACTTGCCTGCCGGGTAATAGCGCAGTTGGTTTAGCGTACAAGTCTGGGGGACTTGGGGTCCCCGGTTCAAATCCGGGTTGCCCGACAGGAGAGTTCAGTTTACGGCATCTCGATGATTGGTTCGGTGCGCGGATTTCGCAGTTGGCTTGCGGCGCGTCCGCGCCATTCACCTGCCTGCGGCTGAGAAGCGAGAAACACCCAGAGGCTGCGCGCGATCGATGTATGACTGTTCCGCATTAAACTCGCACCAAGATAATAAATCGTTTTATAGTATTCAACCTCTTCAACAAATTCCAACAGAAGCGGGTTTCTATTTATTTGCTGAGCGAGGGACGCAAGGTCTGTAAACGCGTAATCAAACTGATGCCTTCTTACTTCCTCAATGATGATCGTATTTTGGATCAGGAAAGCGAACATTAAATGCTGCTGCGCAGAAGGCCGGTTGGAAACGGTGTAATAGAAACCCAACTGCCTGTGCGCCGCTTCAACAGCGCGGTTATTATATCTGAACAATAAAAGAAAACGGTTTACGCCTTCGTTTTCAAGCGTTCTTGTCATGCCGGCTCTTGCGAATGACGCGGAAGACTGCGCGTAGGGAAGATTCGCGTCCGGATCGGCGCGTGCGGCAATATTTGAATTTGTCCAGAGCGTATCAAGGTCATCAATTATCGAATTATAAACTCTTTCCATTTCATTGTACTCCTGCCTGATACGCAGGATGTTCGCGATTTTATAATGCAATGTTACGGCGAAATTTCTGTCTTCCAGCGTTTCACGCATTGACAAAGCTCTGCGGTACTGCGCGAGAGCCAGAGGTAATTCACCTTCTATTCTGTATACCTCACCGATCCAGTACTCGGCTTCGGGATAATTTTTTAACCTGTCAAACGCGGCAAGAGCGGCGTAAGCCGAGTTATTAAATGATTCTTTTGGAACGCGGTAATAGAGTTCTTCAAGCGCGGCGGACGCGGATGTATAATGCCGCTCGTATGAGAACCTTTCCACCCTGTCAAGCATATCACCGATGCGGCGGACTTCACCTAACGATAAAAACGCGACAAAATCNCGTTCCATATATTCGTACATNGCGCGTCTGTCGCGCCGCGCGTCTTCAAACAGCATCAATGCCGCGCCGTAATCCCCTGCGCGGAATCTCTGCTTTCCCTGCTCAAGCGAAAGCCACCACGGCTGTGTCTGCGCGAAAATCTGAGTCGAAACAAACAATAGTAAAAATATTATTAACAGCGAAGATGATGTCCGATATCTTTCATTTTTTCGTGTTGGTTCGCGGCCAAAAAAATTAAAACATCTCATAACTTCATCAGTTCCTCTTCGAATATTTTATCCGCCTGATCAGGGGTGATAGTTCTTATCACTTTGCCGTGTTTAAAAATCAATATTTTATCTCCCGCTCCTGTAATGCCGATGTCGGCATGTTTCGCCTCCACAGGGCCATTCACTTCGCAGCCCATGATCGCCGCAGTTATGTTTTTGTCCATGGCATACAATCTGCGCATCCAGCGTTCCGTAAAACCGTGGGTGTCAAAACCGTGCCTGCCGCAGCGTGGACAGGAAACGATTCTTACTCCGCCTTTACGCCTTTTGCAGCCAAGCTCGGATGCCGCCATTACAATTTCCCTCGCGGCGATAATCTCGTTTTCCATAGTGTCCGAAAGAGACACCCTGATCGTATCGCCGATTCCTTCCGCAAGGAGGGTGACAAGGGCCGCCGTATTTCTTACCACCCCGGCAGTTAAAGGCCCGGCTTCCGTAACCCCTGCATGAAGAGGCGCATCGCAGCGCCCGGAAAGAAGACGGTTCGCTATTATAGTATCGGCAATTGTGCTTGCTTTCATTGATACAAGAAAATTATCAAAATTGAATTCTTTAAATAACGATATTTCCCTTTCGGCAGCCTCGACCAGAGCCGCGGAAGGCGCCATACCCTCCTCTACCTTAAGGCGGAGATCCTGCGGCAGGCTCCCGGCGTTGACCCCGATTCGTATCGGAATACCGCCCGATGCGGCCTTTCCCAGTACAGCCTCAACCTTATCCTTGCTTCCGATATTGCCGGGATTAATTCGAATCTTCGCGATGGGAAAATCAAGGCATCTAAGCGCGATTTTATAGTCAAAATGAATATCAGCGGCGAGGGGCATGCTTACCATCTGCGCAAGATGTCCTAAAACTTCGGCATTTTGGATATCAGGAACTGCAAAACGCAGAAGATCGCATCCAAGTGATTTTAAAGAGGCGATTTGCGCCGCCGCTTCATCAATATTTGAGAAAGACAGGCGATCTTTCCACATAGTTTGAATGACTATAGGCAGATCTCCGCCTATTTGGACGCAGTCAACATGGGAAAACCCGCCGATTTTTACGATTCTTGACATTTAACTTGCTCCGTATAACGCTATTTTTAAAATCAATAGCACAAAAACTCCATAAGTATTATAATTTATCTATATGGATTTTACCATTACACCGGATGAACAAAAAATCCTGCTTACTCAGGCGCGCGAGGTTATAGCCGCGGAGCTTGATAAACGCAAGCCGGTTTTTGATCAGCCGGATATAGACGGCGGCTCTCCGCTTCATAAGCCGTGCGGAGCGTTTGTGACTCTGCACATCCTTAACGGAGGGGTGAACGCTCTGCGCGGATGCATCGGCAGAATGACGGCAAATCTGCCTCTTATAGAGACTGTCAGATTGATGGCAAAAGAAGCCGCTTTCGGCGACCCGCGCTTTCCGCCGCTTAAAAAGGATGAGTACCCCCGCATCCATATCGAAATTTCCGCGCTTTCTCCCATGACACCGTGCCCCGATTCCCGGAAAGTAAAAGTCGGCGTTCACGGATTACTGCTTCAGGGGCGCGGGCGTTCCGGCGTACTTCTTCCGCAGGTTCCCGTTGAACAAGGCTGGAATCTTGATGAATACCTCGATTACATCTGCGTAAAAGCGGGTCTTCCTTCAGGAGCTTATGATGCTCCCGATACGCAGCTCTATACATTTACAGCTATCGTTTTCAAGGAGGATTAATTTAGCCCGCAATGGAACGGAATCTTTCGCTCTTTTTAACAAAAGGAACCGCAAAAAAAGCCGGGTTTGTTGAAACTTACGGTAAATCCGATCCTTTAATAACAGGTCTTGAATACGATTCGCGTAACATAAAACCGGGTAATCTTTTTTTCGCGCTTCCGGGTCTTCATACAGACGGAAATCTTTATATTGATGACGCGGTTAAACGAGGAGCCGCCGCGGTTGTTCATGAAAATGATATAGAAAAAAAACATAATATCGTTTATATAAAAGTAAAAAAAGCGCGGCACGCGATGTCTCCGATATCAGCGTCTTTTTACAATTTCCCGTCACGGCATTTGCTCATAACAGGCGTTACGGGAACAGAAGGAAAAAGCACGACCGTTTATCTTATCTGGCAGCTTTTAACAATGCTCGGGAAAAAAGCAGGTTTTATTTCCACTGTCCAGTACTGCCTCGGCGCAGAAGTGATATGGAACAGCGAGCATCAGACAACGCCGGAAGCGCCTGTTGTCCAGAGGCTGCTTCGCGAAATGGCGGATAACGGATGCGAGTATGTAGTGGTAGAATCAAGTTCCCACGCGCTTTCTCCAAAAACCAACCGTCTCGGCGATGTTGATTTCTGTTCCGCTGTTCTTACCAACCTGACCCGCGAACACCTTGAATTTCACGGAACATGGGAGCAGTACAGGGATGACAAGGCGAATCTTTTCCGCGCTCTTAACCGCTTCACGCCGCCCGCGGGATCATCATTTACAGAGCCGTTCGGAGTGATCAACGCCGATGACAGAAACTCAAGATATTTTTTAAAACTCACTCATCAGAAAATTTTTACATACAGCCCGGAAGGAATGGACGGAGATCTTGTCATTGAAGCGATTGAAAGCGGCCTGCAGGGCAACTGGTACACGGTAAAGATTCCCGCGTTAAAGGAAACATTTGAACTAAGAGATAGACTGCCCGGCGCGTTCAATTCAGCTAACGTACTTGCGGCGATGCTTACAGTATCCGGGCTGTTAAAACTGCCTGTGCAAAAAATCGCTCCATTGGTAAAAAAATTAAAACCTGTCAGGGGAAGAATGACAAAAATTGACAGGGGGCAGAATTACGATGTCATAGTAGATTTCGCGCACACGCCTTCATCATTCCGTTCGGTGCTGCACCCGCTTCGAAGCCGGACAGAAGGCAGAATCATCTGTCTTTTCGGTTCAGCCGGAGAGCGCGACACGGAAAAAAGATCAGAGCAGGGAAAAATCGCCTCTCAGTATACCGATATAATTGTATTAACAGATGAAGATCCGCGCGGTGAAAACTCAATGGACATCCTTGAGGAAATCGCGGCCGGAACAGTAACCGAAGAACAGGCAGTTTTTAAACGGGATGAAAACCTGTTTTTAATTCCCGACAGACCGCTCGCTATCCGCAAAGCTCTCAGCCTCGCGCAGAAAGGCGATCTTGTAATCCTCCTTGGAAAAGGCCATGAAAACTCAATAATTTACGCCGATCATGTCATGCCATATGATGAAATCGCGGAAACCGAAAAAGCGTTAGGTGAAATCAAAGAGGTCACGGCATGAATGAAGCTGGTATAGTGAACAGCAAAATCTCAAATATTATATATACAATTTTACTTGTAACAGTTTTTGTTTTAGTCATCATTATCGCGGGAGGCACTGTATTCGCGTTTCTGCGCCCCGGCGGCACAACGCCGTTAATTACGACAGGCTCGCGTGAGATGGCGCAATACACGGCGCAAAATGCGGCGCATAACGATGATATACGCGTATACCCGGGGCTTGGGCGGCAGAGAATCCCGCTTGCGGATTCACGCGTTGTGATCCTCTCGGTAACATTCCCCTACTCCGCCAACGACACCGCTTTTACAGAGGAACTCGCTTCCAAAGTTGACGACTTCAGGCTCATCACCAGTGACTATTTCACATCCCTCCCGGCTGACGCTCAGATCGATGAAGACGCGGCAAAACGGGCTATTTTAAGGCGGTACAATGAAAATTTAAGGCTTGGACGCATAGAAGCCGTCTATTTCAGCGATTTTCTGATAATTGAGTGAGTCCGCGCCNATGCAACTTTGATAAATTTTCGGTGTCAAAATATGCGTTCGATCTGAAAATGGTAAAAGACCNGATAGACTGAGAGGCGTAAAAGCACTACAATCTACCNAGGAGATTATGAAATGCAGGGATTTTCTTCAGCGGCGCAGGTGATAATTTCAATAATCCCCATAGTCGGGATTGTAGTGGGTTCGGCTGTGATTTTCTTCTATCTTTTGTGGAATCACAGGCGGGTAACTCTTTTAATAAAGGCAGGTCTTTATGCAAAGCCGGATTTTAACCTGCTGTCGTTCAGTCTGTTATCAGGTTTACTTTTAAGCACTGTAGGCATCGCCTTAACAATATTGCTGTTAATAATTGAGGGAGCTTCGTACGCGTTATTGGGCGGCATTATTCCTCTTGCGATGGGTACAGGCTTGCTGGTCTACTATGGAATAAGACGCCGCGAAAAAATTAATGGCTAGCGAATCCCCGGCGGGGGACGCTAAATTGCAGAAGGATTCTGATTATAACGATCAGTTGATTGTAAGCCAGATTGTCTCGGGGCAGAAGGATCTGTTCAGGCTTTTAGTGCGGCAGCATGAGAAAGCCGTTTACGGAATGGGTTTGAGTTTTTTCCGTAACCCGGATGACGCCTCGGATTTTACCCAGGATGTTTTCCTGAAGGCGTTNCGGAGCCTTTCNCGTTTTGAGGGAAGAAGCCGGTTTTCCACATGGCTTTACAAGATNGCCTACAACACGGCAATCAACGAGGTGAACAGGCGGAAGGAATATCACAGCCTTGCGGAAGAAGACGCTGATAAACTTGTTAACAGCACCGAGACGCCGGAGAGGAACGCGTTACGCAATGCCGCAAGGGAAGCGATCAACAAGGCAATAGATGAATTGCCCGAACGGTTCAGAATCTGTATCGACCTGTTTTTTTTCTATGATCGTTCGTATCAGGAGATTGAGGGTATCACCGGAATTCCGGTTAATACGATTAAATCTCATGTATTTAGAGCGAANATATTACTGAGAGAGAAACTTGAACTTTTGAATGAAGCGTTGTAATTGATTTGGAGGTATGGGATGTATTGCGGCAGGATTATAGACATGATTTATCAATACTCAGGAAGCGACGACGGCGATAACTCCATGCCGTTATTAAACCAATTAGAAGTATGGCTGCACACTCTCTTCTGCGAAGAATGCGCAAGACAAGCCTCGCATCTTGAAAAAACAAGATCCGTATTAAGGGAAGATTTTTTTCCGCTTTCTCCCGGCACGGAGAATCAGGAGTCATGGTCGTCTCTTGAAGATTCAATAATGACAAGAGTAGAAAACGAACAGTCCGATGATTTATACGCATCTCCAGGCGGCATTTCAACGCGCGGCTGGATAATTACAGGCTTAATCATCATGGTATCTTTAATAACAGCGTTTTTTGGTTTTGATTTTCAAAATATCGCGCGCGAATCAGGAACATCGTTCATGCTTCCGATGGGAATTACAATCGGCATAATTTTAACTACCTACGGCGCGCTATTTATTGGCAGCCATCTCAAGGAACTATCAGAGCGCTTTGGGCTATAAATTTAATTTTATTAGATTTCTGATCACGAGCCGCACGAACAAACACGAACGTTTAACTCACTATCTTTCTAATGTCCGAACCGGTTCGTGCTGGTTCGCGGCAAATGTATTTTTATATATTTTAATACTAACTTCCTGTGGAAATGTTGAATCATCGCGCAGCGAGTTCGCGCTTGGCACTGTTTGCACCATAACGCTTTTTGAACACGGAAAAAGCCGCGTCTATGATGATATCTTTAACAGAATACGCGAAATAGAAAATATCATGAGCGTGAACATTCCGGCTTCTGATATTAACAGCGTGAACGCAAGCGCAGGAACCGCGCCTGTGCGTGTTCATGACGATTTATTCAACGTAATTGAAAGCGCGTACTATTACGCGGATCTGTCGCGCGGCGCGTTTGATCCCTCGGTAGGACCTCTTGTATCATTGTGGGGAATCAACAGCGCCAATCCGCGCATTCCTTCCCGCGCGGAAATCAGAGAAACGCTTCCCTTAATAAATTGGCGTAACATCGAACTTGATACGGAGACAAAAAGCGTTTTCTTAAAACAGCGCGGAATGTCACTCGACCTTGGAGCAATCGCCAAAGGCTATGCCGCCGATGAAGCCGCAGCCGCCGCGCGGAGAGCCGGAATAAAAAGAGCGATGATCGATCTTGGCGGCAACATCGTAATCATCGGCAGACGAAAAGATAAAAATCCATGGAGAGTTGGTATACAAAACCCAGATGGAAACCGCGGCAGCGTAGTCGGATTAGTGCGTACGCCTGAAGCCTCGGTTGTTACATCGGGCATCTACGAGCGTTTTTTTGAACAGGACGGAACTCGTTATCATCACATTTTTTCTCCGTCAAGCGGATATCCCGCGGACAACGAGCTTGCGTCCGTTACGATAATTACGCAAAACTCAATGATCGCCGATGCGTTATCAACCGCCGTTTTTGCACTCGGTTATGAACAGGGAAGCCTTCTATTGGAACGGCTGCGCGGAGTTCAAGCGGTATTTGTTTTTAAAGATCGCAGCATAAGAACAACAAAAGACGCAAATTTTATACTAACCGACAGATCATACACAGTTTCTAACCCCTAGCCTCTATCCCCTAATCCCTAATACTGTCCCTGCAAAAAAAGGAACCCATGATACAATAATTATTACTGCCAAAATAATATACCCCGCCAATTTTGTTCTGCTTTTCTCTGAAGAGGGAATCTCTTTATATTCTTTACCTTGCAACTCCAAAAGCAAGTTGTCAATCTCCGTAAAAATGTTCTTGCCTGTTACGCGATATTTTCTGCCGATTAGTTCAGAAAAAATCCGCAGGGATTCTCCGAGCATTTTTCCAAACATACCCGGTATCATTAAATCCTGCCTGATCGCCGCTTTGGATAACATTACAAGCCCTTGCAAGGTAACAGCCCTGTGAACACCGGCTTCCAGCGCACCAATGGTAATCTTAAACATTCCAATGGAAAACAAAACACGCCCATACGGGATAAGAAGATTAAATATGATAATAAAAATAATTACCAAAACAGTAAAAACAGCATTCGTTTTTTTTCCGCAAAGATATGCCAAAAACCAAAAAAATAAAAATTGAACTATTCGATACTCAGTAACAGGATTAAAAAGTAAAGCCGGCATTAT
>WQRT01000083.1 GCA_009786625.1 Treponema sp. | reverse complement strand
GCGTTTTTCGGCGAATACTGCCCGGTATATCCTGTTCCTGTAGACGTGCGGTCAATGCCGATTGCGCTCATTCCGGCGCGGTGGTATGTACCCCAGCGGCTGAACTCATACCCTTCTACATTCGGACCGTAATGAAGCCCCGGTGTTACCATAAAACATATTCCAAATGGAGAAGAGTATTTTTCCAGCGCTGTGTATGATCTTAAAAGAATATCTTTTATTTTTTCCGCCGCATCCGTATCGCCGAACGAAAGGCGGCACCACTCCTGCGCGGTTTCCTGCGCCGTAAGAGCGGGGTTCCACGCCATTCGGGCGTACCCGTAAAGATTTGCCTGCGCCAATGTATGCCCTGTCCAGTTATTGTCAAGCCCGACATTTACAACAGCCGCAAATCCGTCAAGAGAAGCTTCTCCGTCTTTATACGGTTTTACCAAATCCATTATACGGTTATTGCCGGGATTCTCATTGTCAATTGTATCAAACTTCATTATATCTTCCCAAATCCATGGCAGATAACACAGATCGATCTGATGCCCGGTGTATTCCTGCGTTATCTGCAATTCCATCACATGGCGGGTATTTTTAAGTGCGCCGAAAAGCGGAGACACAGGTTCGCGTACTTGAAAATCATAAGGACCGAATTTAATCTGAAGAATCACATTACCGCTGAACTTGCCGTCTAGCGGCATGAAATGATCGTAGGCGGCGCGGGCGCGGTCAAATGTTTTATCGCGCCAGTCCTGCTGGCAGTTGTAAACAAAGCACCGCCATATTACGATACCGTCGAACGGCTTAAGCGCTTCGGCGAGCATATTCGCGCCGTCGGCGTGGTTTCTTCCGTACTGGAAAGGTCCCGGCTCACCTTCGGAGTCTGCCTTAACTATAAAACCTGCAAGATCGGGGATATATTTGTAAATCACGGCGGTGTGCTCTTTCCACCATGCTCTGACAGTTTCGTCTAACGGATCAGCTGAAGGAAGTTTTCCAAGCGACCAGGGCGAGCCGAAATTAATCGAGAGAAAAATCCGTATACCAAACTTGCGAAAGATGGCTGCTAAAAATCCCGCGTCACGGAGATAGTCTTCTGTAATAAGGAGTTTAGCTTTTGTGCGGACATTTACATTGTTAATGGAAACGCGATTAATTCCGACAGATGCAAGAAGACGCGCGTAATCTTCGATGCGGTGTTTGTCGTAATTGAACTTTCCGTCTTTGAAAAAAAGCGACATACCGGCGTATCCGCGTTCGATAGTGCCTTCAAAATTATCCCAGTGATTTACCATCCTTAACGCTGATACTGGAGATTCGCAAAGTTCAAAACCTGTTTTAAGTTTACCAAGCGAAAGAAGGAACAAAAAGCGGAAAACGCCGTATAGGATTCCGTTTTCGTCTTTTCCCGCGATGTAAATATTGTTATCTGTAACTTTTATCGCGTAACCGTCAGGTAAGATATCCGTTCTTGAAAAAGAAGCCGCTTTTTGCAGATCGTCTAACGTACCGATAAAAACAGCGTTTTTATCAGCCTCAAGTTCGTTTTCGACAACAGGCGTAAATCCTAAAAGTCTTTTTATCCCGTTTTTATATTCTATTACCGCCTGATACGCGGTTTCACCGCCGACATTAACGCATATATACTGAGGTACTTTTATTAAAGGAGTTATTTGCCTTTCCTGCAGCCAGCAGTCGTATTCTTTTAACATAACGTTTCCTTTATTTAATTTTAAAACGCGATAATGCGCCTTCGAGGTTTTCGCTGTAAGCGCGTAAAACAATATTTCCTGGCCCGTCTCCGGCTCTAATTATGGCAAGCGCTTTTCCCTGCGATGTCATCACCTTCGATGCCGTAAATCCGAGATGTTGATTCAAGTCCGGTGAACAAGCGCCTAAATATTGCGCGTCTCCTTCCAGAGAGAACTCTATAAATTGATCTTCTGTCCGGCATAAAACGCCTTTCGCGTCTGTAACATTTACTTCGATATGCGCGATTTCCCCCGGCTTTAGATTCACGTTATCTGCTAATAATTTTATTTTCTGCGGTTTTTCCGCCGTTGTTAACGCATACGAACATTCTTCTTTCCCTGAGTTAAATCCCTTTACTTCAATATTGCCTTGAGTATATTCAATGTACCATTCAATAATTCCGTTTTTTTCTTCGGATTTTTTTCTCCGGCCGCGTTTTTTACCGTTGATCCAAAGTTCGACTTCTTCACAGTTTGTATAAACAACAGCCGTTACATTTTTTCTATGCAGGTTATCGTGGTTTAAATGGGATGATAGCGGCGGGAAAGACCAGCGCCCGCGCGCGTAATCAGGTTTTATCCCTTGATCTAAAAACGCGAGGTACACAAGCGGCTCGTTTGACCAAATTGTTTTTCGGAAATACGCGTTTGGTTTCATAAAACCGCATATGTCTAGAATGGAACCTGACCAGCCTTTTGCCGGCCAGCAGCACTCGCCCAGATAATCAATGCCCGCCCAGATAAACTGCCCTATTACATTGTCGTTTTCAAGAACAAATTGCCACGGGTTTTTATCAGATACATCCTCAAAGTTCGTGCCTACGCTGGAATAATACTCGTAACATTCAGTACCGATAATCGGTTTTTCGATCCCTTGAGTATATGCCTCGTAAAGCGGCTCATGGTAATTAAGACCGATAGCGTCAACATCCTTTACAAGTTTTTTTGTTAATTTGACAAGCTCGCTTACAGGAGCGTTAACTAAAGTCCGCGGATTAGCGTGAGGCGATAAAGCGCATGTCACGGGGCGGCTGTCAAGGGAGCGCACAGTAGATACAAGCTGCTTCTGAATGGCGATCATGCTGTCCTGNCCCTGATTCTCAACTTCATTGCCTACGCTCCACATGAAGATACAGGGATGATTNCTGTCCCTTAAAACAAATTCTGTTAAGTCCCTCTGCGCGTCAGTGTCAAAATGCGAGGCGTAATAACCGCTCTTCCATTTATCAAAACATTCATCAATTACATAAAAACCCATTTCATCGCACAGATCCAAAAACTCCTGCGCCGGCGGATTGTGGCTTGTCCTTACCGCGTTACAACCGATACTTTTAAGCGTATTAAGCCTTCTGCGCCACACTTCGTCAAAATATGCGGAACCGGCAATTCCTGAGTCATGATGAATGCACACGCCTTTTAATTTTACAGGCTCTCCGTTAACTGTCATTCCCTTGTTATACGCAATTTCGACAGTGCGGAATCCGATATTAATTTCCACAGGTTCACCCGCATTTCCATCAATTTCGATATGAGCGCAAAGCCTGTAAAGGTTAGGTTCCTGCGCCGACCATAATTTGACAGGAGATTGCGCGGAGTTTAATGTAATATTTTGTTTAACATCAATTTCGTCTTTGCCTCCGAAATCAAATTTTGTTTTACTTTCAGCGGCGATATTTCCTGATGAATCTAACAGTTTTATGTATAAAATACCCTTAGAACCCGCGTCAGATCCTTGTCCGCCTGCTTTTTTATTAACAATCGCCGTTGTAACAGAGACAGCGGCCTGTTTTTTATTAGCTGATAATTCAGTTACAGCCTGAATACCCCATGTTTTTATGTGCGTAACGGGGAGAACTTTTAAGAACACATTTCTGTAAAGCCCGCTTCCAGAGTACCAGCGATCGGTTTCCTCGCAGCCGTTATCNAGCCTGACGGCGATCAAATTATTTCCCTCTTTTACNAACGCGCTTATATCAAGTTCAAAACTTGAATACCCGCAGGCGCGTCCTCCCGCTTCTTTTCCGTTTATAAAAACGCGCGAGTTTCTGTACGCNCCNCCGAAATAGATATAAACAGTTTTTCCTTTAATATCTTTAAGAAAAAATTCTTTGCGGTACCAGCAGACTCCTTCCCANGCGAAAAATCCCTGCATATTCCTCGATGTCCAGCCGCCTTTCTTTCCCTGATTAAACGGCTGTGATATCAGCCAGTCNTGCGGCAGATCAACATGTTTCCATGTGCGGTCGTTAAAACCCGCGCTTTGGGCGTTTTTCGCGTCCCCGAGCATGAACCTCCAGTCTTTATTAAAAATCGTTGCAGAATTGGTTATCAATTTTCTCCTCCGTATAAAATATTGAATAATTATAACATTAAAAAATGATTTTTGTACAAATGATTAAAAATGTTCATAAAGATTAATCCGTTATGTTACCTTGTTAAATAATGACTATTGTGATAGAATTTTCTTGAAATTTATTAAGTGAGAGGTATATGTGATGAAAGTAAAAATTATAACTGTGATCATTTCCGCCCTTTTAATCTTTTCTGTATTTTCCTGCGGTTCTACGCAAACCGCCACTACCGCGGGTAACGCCCGGCAGCAGCCGCAAATCCAACCTTTAAAAATAATATATCAGGATTATTTCCCAATCGGAAATATCATTAAAGACAATTACATGAGAGGCGAATATTTGGATCTGCTGATAGAACATTTCAATTACGCAACGGCAGAGAACTCAATGAAACCAAGCGGACTAGGACCGCGCGAGAGAGGCGGCGAGTACAACTGGGCGCCCGCGGACAGAATGGTCGATTTAATGCTTAATAACGATATCGCAATCCACGGGCATACTCTTGTCTGGCACAATCAGACACACGCGTGGATGACAGAAGGATCCCCGGAAGTCGTAAGGCAGAATATGATCAGTTACATTAACGCCGTTCTTGCGCATTACAAAGGCAGAGTTTTTTCATGGGATGTTGTAAACGAAGCTGTCATAGACGGAATTAATCCCGGTGAACAAAACTGGAGAAACTGCCTGCGGCCAAGCGGGTGGTATCAGGCGATGGGCGCCGACTATATTGATCTTGCTTTCAGAACAGCGCGGGCAGCTGATCCCGATGTGCTGCTTTTCTACAATGATTACAACCTTAACAACCCGAGGAAAGCAACAATGGTCAGAGATATGGTAAGAGATTTAAATGAAAGATACAGAGCGGAAGGACATGACCGTAATTTAATTGAAGTCATCGGGATGCAGGCTCACTACAGCACATCGGTGAGTATCAGTAATGTCCGCGCCGCTTTGGATATGTTCAGAGAAATCGGCGTCAGCGTTGCAATTACAGAGCTGGATGTTGAGACAAGAACCGTCGGCGGCGCTAACTCCGGCACCGGAAGGGATTCGTTCGCGACAGATACNGAACAGAGAATACANGCTTTAACTTACGCGAATCTTTTTCAGCTTTTCAAGGAATACAGCGATTTAATTATCAGGGTGAGTTTTTGGGGTATGGATGATGAGCTGAGCTGGAAATCGTTTGGCAATCCATGTTTATGGGATAGCAATCTTGAACCGAAACAGGCGTTTTTTGCTGTCGCCGATCCTGAAGGAACATTAAACAGGTGAAATATTTTTTAATTGTTACCGCGGTAATAACCGCGGCGCTTTTATTATCATGCGGTTCATCGGGAGATGTTGACGACGGAGGAACCATTAAAATCAATTATAACGAACTCCGCCAGGTGATTGACGGATTTGGCGGCTCGAACGCGTGGACAAGACTTCCCGGAGACAGCGGGCTTGCGGAAGATCTTGTCAAACTTCTATACTCCAGAACCGAAGGTGTAGGTTTTACGATCCTGCGTAACCGTATTCCATTCCGTGAACGGCTCCCGGGCGATAATAACACAGGGTACAACGACGGTTTTGTCCGCAGAAACAGTGATCACACTTATTCTTATATCGTAAATCCTGACGGAACAAAAACATTCGAGTTTGACTGGAACAGTTGGGATATCGCGAGTACAAGAAATTTAATAAGACAGATTCAGAATCTCGGCGGCAGCGGCCCGGAGAGGTTTGTCGTAATGAGTGCGCCGTGGACGCCGCCCAATAACCGCGTAACACGGTGGAAGGAAGATGTGACAGGATTAAGCGGCAATTTAAACGGCGCGATTGACTGGGCAATGCCCGATCAATGGGGAAGGCTTAAACGNGANCATTACAATGATTACGCGGATCTTCTTGCCGATTATGTTTTAAANTTTGAATCAAGAATGAGCGTACCTNTAAATATTTTATCCATACAGAATGAACCTAACTGGAAAGCAAGCTGGGAATGTTGCTACTGGGACGGAACGGATTTAAGGGATTTTATTAAAGTAATCGCCGACAGGTTCCCAATGAAGGGTTTAAAGCCGGGAGAAGGCGGCATTAATATAATGATGCCCGAGTATGAAAATTTTAATATTAATTTTAATAACATAATAAAGCCTTCTCTTGACGATCCGGCATCGGAAAGAATTATAACTCATATCGCTTTGCATCAATACAACGGCGCGTCTGACGCGTCTTCAAGAGCCGGTTCAAGAGAGTTTCCGGAAATTGTTGCATCAGGTAAACGCTTCTGGCAGACCGAAGTATCGGGTTCCGGGACGCATCTTCCCGCAGGAGACGGAATCGCGAATGCCATGTATTACGCAAGAATGATTCACTGGGACTTTACGCTGACGCAGATGAACGCTTTTCTGTACTGGTGGCTTTGGTCCAACACAAGCTCCGATGACTACGCCGGCGCTTTAATCAAAAATGACGGAGACAGCCTTACCGCCGCAAAGAGGCTTTACGCGATGGGGCAATACTCCCGCTTTATTCGTCCGGGCTGGCACAGGATTAACAGCGATACCACAGTCCGTACCGGTACATATTCAAGCGCGTACAGAAATCCGCAATCGGATGAGATCGCGGTTGTAATAATCAATGAACGCGCGACAGCCGTATCAGCCGCGCTGGAGCTTGAAGGAGCGCAGTTCAGCGAGCTTGAGATTTACAGAACATCCGAGACTGAAAATCTGCGTAACGCGGGAAGGCAGAGAGTATCAGGCGGCACAGCGCAGATTGTACTCGCGCCGATGTCGATTACCACTTTTTACGGAAGAGCGAGATGATCATCATCCTTAAGCCATAGGGAAATTGTACTATAGTCAACATACTGAAAATGATTTAGTAATAAAACATGGCAAGAAGCATGAACACAAGGGTTTTGATCATTGATGATCAGCCGCTTTTCACCATGGGACTTACCGCTCTTCTGGTAAAATATAATAAATACAATATTGTAGGTATCGCGGCAAACTCACAAGACGCGCTCCTTGCCGCGGAAAAGGAAAAGCCGCGACTTGTCATAATGGAGATTCATCTTGGCAGAGAAAACGCCATGGATTTGATTCTTGAACTTAAAAATATAAATCCTGAAGCGGCGATCCTTGTTTTATCTTCCAATGATGAACGTTTTTATTCGGAGCGCGTACTGCGTCTCGGCGCGCGCGGATATATCATGAAAAACGCTCCGGCAAATACGGTAATGGATGCCGTAACAACTATCCTTGACGGAAAAGTTTATTTAAGTGAAAACGAAAGAGACAGAATTTTTCAGGCGATGACAGGCGGCGGTTCAAGAAGCGCCAAAGACTGGACAATATCGCTTCAAAAACTTTCCGACAGAGAATTACAGGTTTTTTCTCTTATCGGAAAAGGTTACGGCACTATCGAGATTGCTTCCAGATTCAACATAAGCACAAAGACAATCGACTCGCACAAAGAACATATCAAACTTAAGCTTCACTGTAACACATCGCAGGAACTGCGGCAGCTTGCCATTGAATGGACAAATCAAATGGGATAATTTTGAATATCAAGCCTTGTTATCTGGTTATCTTGATCGAATCAAACCACATTTGAGCGCCGCGCATATCTTCGTGTTCCGAGACAAACTCAAGCCGGTCTACCCTTTCCCACGAGAATTCATTTCGTGGTTGAACCCACTGATCTTTCGAACTAACCCATGCTCCATGCTCGCACATTTCTGAAAAAGGTATTCGCACAAGATGCCATTGACCGTCAGGCGGCAGAATATTTTCATCTATCGTGTAACGGAGCCGCCACGGAATTTCGCTGTCTGTTTCAGTGTTTACAAAACGCACATCAAAGCGGGCGTTTCTGCGGACGCCGCCGCGCGTCCTTGCCATAAACTCAAGACAGCCGTTATCTGATATTTGCCTGAAGTCATTATCGGTAAAATTGAAAAAGAACGCGTTGTACTGCGCGGGGTTTCCCCATCTTACCGCGAACTCCCCGTTATATGAATTAGTATCATATAAACTGAAATCCATATTGTTTCCCCAGTTACCGGCAGCCGCAACGCGCGGTTCGGGATAATCGTCAAAGATGGTAAAGCCCGATGTAAACGGCTGAGGTTCGCGTTCAATCTGTAAGGGAGGCGTAAACCCAAGAGCGCGGACAACATCAACATTTAAATCATGGTTAAAACTTCCGGTCACGCGTTTAAATATGCCGAATCCTCCGTAGTAGTCCCAGCTTGTCCATGAAATATTCCTATTAACAAGAGCGCTTGTCACATACTGATACCATCTTACGCGGTCATTCTGAGCGCTGTTCCTCATTAACACGCCGAACTCTCCGCAGAAAACAGGGACATCTCTTTCAAGCGCGAATGTAACGGCCTTGTTAAGAGTAGAGCTTAACGCCTGAGTCGATGCGTCCCTCGCGTAACTGTGGTTAAGCGAGCCGTCAATCCATGTGCCTCTTAAGTCCGCGGGTATGGGAGGAAGCCGCATCGGATCGCACGGAAAAGGTAAATTAAAAAGACTTGTTAAATGCGGCGGATCTCCCCAATTCGCGCCTTGATGCGTAAACAAATAAGGATCGTAAAAGTGAAATGTATAAATTAAATTGTTATCCGTATATACAGGAATTGCAGCTAACTTATTTATGGAATTATATGCTGTGCCTCCGACAATAACCGCGTGTTTTTGATCATAGCGGCGTATTGTATCAACCGCCATTCCTTGAATTATTCCCCAGCGTTCATCGGATATTCCGTGTGGTTCATTTAAAATTTCGTATATCACATAATCGCTTCTATCTCTGTACCTTTGCGCGATCTGCGCCCAGACAGGAAGCAGAATTTGATCGACATTTTCGCTTGTCGCAAGCACGGGATCAAAAGAATGATTATCAATGATGATATAAAGTTCATACTGCTCTGCCCAATCAACCGCTCTGTCAAGAAATCTTAAAAAAAGCGGATCGAATGTATAGCTAGGCGCGCCGCTTGTCATACTGTGCATCTTTACAGGCAGCCGAATCACATCCGCGCCGAGGCTTTTTACATCAGCGAAATCCTGCTCAGTATATTTTGTAAAAGGAATTGCCCCCGGAGAATCCGCTTCAAACCACCCGGAAAAATTCACCCCTCTAGAAAAAGGCGTACTGCGTAAAGCCGCCGTGACATCGCCTGTTTCCACCAAAGGCGGCTGCGCTCCCGAACCGCTCTCAACAGAAGAAGAAGCAGTATTACAAGCCCCCAAAACAACAATAAATATTAAATAAAAATTTTTCACACCTAACTCCTACCCCTTGAAAGTACGCCTGAATACTAATACTACTATATGAAAAAACATAGAAAAATGATATAATCATTTTATGATAAAGAAAATTAATAATCCGATACAAAGCGGTTTCTATCCCGACCCTTCAATTTGCAGAGCAGGTTCCGATTTCTATCTTGTAAACTCGACATTCGCTTACTTTCCGGGACTCCCTATTTTTAAAAGCCGCGATCTTGTTCACTGGAAACAGATAGGTAACGCGATAGACAGGCCGGGACAGTTGTGCTTTGACAAACATAAAATTTCGCAGGGACTTTTCGCGCCTACTATCCGCGAAAATAACGGCATGTTTTATATCCTTTGCACATTAATTAACACAGGCGGAAATTTTATCATAACAGCGAAAGACCCCGCAGGCCCGTGGTCAGACCCTGTCTGGCTTAAAGGCGCGGACGGAATTGACCCTTCGATCTTTTTTGATCCAAACGGCACAGTCTGGTACTGTGGAACCCGCGCCGCTCCTGAGGGACAAGCGTATCAGGGTAACTACGAAGTCTACATAATCGAAATTGATCTCGCACTTCTCGCCGAAGGAAAAAATCCGCTTAAGGGAGAAAGTAAAGGCATCTGGCGCGGCGCGCTTCGTGACGTTATCTGGCCTGAAGGACCGCACATCTATAAAATTCAGGATTACTATTATCTCCTTCATGCCGAAGGCGGAACCGGAATAGATCACGCCGTCTGCATCGCAAGGGCAAAAGATATCCGCGGCCCGTGGGAAGGAAAAAGAAGCAATCCGCTTTTGACGCACAGACATCTTGGAAGACGCGCAAGCATAATTAACGCGGGTCACGCCGATATTGTCGATGACAAAGACGGAAACTGGTGGATGGTTCTTCTCGCCTCCCGTCCGTATAACGGAGTATGCCCCCTCGGGCGCGAAACATTTTTCGTCCCCGTAAAATGGGAAGGCGCATGGCCTTATATCGCGACAGAATCAGGAATGATCGAAGAACAGATTGAAATTAACTGTGATGAATCAGCGGCCTCAGGTGAATGGCGCATCGAAAGTTGCTGCGATCATTTTACCGATAAACTGCCTTTGCATTGGCTAACGCTCAGGATGCCTGTTAACGAAAAAGATATTGCGTTTAGCTTAACCGAAAGAAAAGGCGTTCTGCGGCTTTACACAAAACCGGAAACAATGCGCGGCAATGGTCATCCTGCGTTCGCGGGAAGAAGGATCCGGCATAAGGACTGGGCGTTCACTGTTTCTTTAGAATTTTCCGCCAAAGATAATAACGAGGCGGCAGGGCTTGTTCTTCTTCAAAGCGAAGATTTCATGTACCGCCTTGAATGCTGCCTTATAAACGGCAAGCAATCAATACGCCTTGTTAAAGCCGCAGGTAAAGATGACGAGGTTCTTTATACCGGGGATTTCCCCGGCGGCGGAACTCCTTTCGTGTTTGCCGCCGTATGCGAAGATATGAAAATATCATTTTTCTACGGCTGTGATAAATACTCTCTTACCTGCATTGCGGATAACGCTGACGCGCGCATACTCAGCACGGAATACGCCGGAGGGTTTGTAGGCTCCATCGCCGGAGTATTCTCTTCAGCTAACGGTAAAATATCTGATAATTACGCCGATGTTTTATGGGCGGAGTACCGGGGTATTTAATGATCAATTTATTATCGCCGCTTATAAGCGATTCAATGATAATACAGCGGGACTTCCCTTTCCCGCTTCGCGCAGGAAAAAAATTTACCGCCGTCTTTCTTGGAAAAACTTACGAAGCCAAAGAAACGGATGGAAAATGGCTCGTAACGCTGGATCCTGTAAGCGCAGGCGGCCCGTTTGAAATGGAAATCTCCTGCGATGAAGGTTCCTTTAAAATAAAAGATATTTACTCAGGAGATCTCTGGCTGTGTTCGGGACAAAGCAACATGGAATTGATGATGGACCGCCTCCGTGACGATTACGGCGA
>WQRT01000082.1 GCA_009786625.1 Treponema sp. | reverse complement strand
TCTTTAAAACCTTTCATTTTAAAAAGATGGCGTAACGGGCTTTCATCAATATTGTACATTCTCATCATTAAACCGGTTTCTTCGGGGTCTGAAAGACGGAATACCGACGGATATCCGGCTTCGGACTGCATAATTTCTCTCGCTGCCTGCTGCCCGATTTCCCAGCTTGCGAACATATACGAAAAACGTTTTATCGTTTTCGGCGTGTGGCGGAAAAAACGTAACGCGATATGCGTCAATACGCCGAATGTTCCTTCGCTGCCCATCATGATGCCGCCGATGTCTGGGCCTGTCGCTTTTCGCGTATACTGATCAGTTTTTATAACGCCGATAGGTGTCGCGTATTCCTGCCCGGCGACAATGTCAGAAATTACTCCGTAATATGTCGAGTTCTGCCCGGCGCCGCGCGTTACGACCCATCCTCCGACTGATGAATATTCGTAACTCTGCGGGAAATGGCCGCTTGTGTACGCACGTTTCGCGCTGAAAAGTTTTACAGCGTTATTCAAAACTTCTTCCAGCTTAGGCCCGCTCATTCCCGCCTGAACTGTTATAATCTGGTCGGTCTCGTTAAAATTGATAACCTTGTTAAACCTAAGGCGCATATCAAGCGACACGCCGCCTTTAATACATTCAACGCCGCGCGTAACGGAAGATCCTCCGCCGTAAACGTAAACAGGAATTTTCTTTTTAGCGCAGTACGCGACAATTTGTTCAACCTGTTCCTTTGTGTCGGGGTAAAGCACGGCATCGGGAACATTGTCGACGCGTTTTCTGCGAAGCCGCATGATGTCGTACATCGTTTTTCCGTACGCGACAGAAAGGCGCGAATAATCATCGGTTTTTACAAACTCGTCACCTAATATTTTTTTAAATTCGCCGATGTCTTCATCGGGCAGTTTGCAGGGGATATCAAGTTTTACTTCGTCAAAACCGGGATCTTCCTTGTACTCGTTAAAAAATTGATCGTCAAGTTCAAATGTTTTCTTTAAAATTTTATACAGCGATTCTTTTGGGGCTTTTATTTCAAACGGTGAACCCCATTTAAAAATCGATCTCCACGAATTAAGCGGGTATTCGCCTCTTACCCATTTCGGTTCAAAACCTTTATACGGCTTTGACATTTATATGCTCCTCATATGTCTTATATAACGGCAGCAGTTTTTCAAACACCTTGCTGAAAACATCTTTAAAAAGCAGTTTATATATTTCGTGTTCTTTCATGTCGGGTAAAAATTCATCCTTAACGCGCACCATTTTCGCCGCGGCTTCATGGATGTCCTTGTGTACTCCTGTCGCCACGAACGCTACCATCGCGCTTCCAAGTCCTGTGGCTTCGAAAGTTTGAATCCTGTAAGCGGGAAGTCCGAACATATTTGCCGTTATCTGACATATCGTGTCGCTTTGAGAGCCGCCGCCGGCAAGGAATAATTTTTTTATTTTTACTTTTCCGCGTTTTTCCATGGTATAAAGCCCGTCCATCAGTGCGAAATTAATTCCTTCGATGATCGCGCGGTATAAATGCGCCCGCGTATGAATGTCCGAAAAACCGACAATCGATCCTTTCGATTTGGGCATAACAACNCCGGGGGTAAAATACGGCTGGAAAACAAGACCGTCGCAGCCCGGGGGAATTTTCTTCAGCATTTTTTCAAGGATCGCTTCCGGNTGNACGCCGATTTCCGCGGCGCGTTCAACTTCCTTCGCGGCGAANTCTTTTTTAAACCACGATATAAGCCAGTAGCCGCGNTACACCTGCACCTCGGGGTTATAATGCCCTTCCAGTACGGCGGGGTACGCCGGAATAAACGGCAGCGGTTCCATGTATTTATCAATCGTAAATTGAATAGTCGCGGTTGTTCCAAAGTTAAGTGCGGCGCTGTCCGGCTTAAGACAGGAGAGTCCGAGAGTTGAACAGCCGATGTCGGAACCAGTNGTAATCAAAGGAAGCCCCTTCGGTATTCCNGTCACNGCNGCGGCATCTTCTGTTATATAACCCATCGTTTTTCCGGGTTCAAGAAGTTCTGTCAGTTTATCCAGCGGTACNTCGAAAATCGGACGGTTCAAATCCATCTTGCTCATCCACTTGCGCGTCTTNCTGCTAAAAGGAATATGCCCGATCATGTTCGCNGTTGAATCGGCAAGACGTCCTGTCAGTAAAAACGTAAGATAGCCTGATATAAAAATAAATTTATGCGTCCTCTCCCATATCTCAGGTTCATTTTCAATAATCCAGTTGCATGCCGATACTTTTCTTTGCAGTTCGACAGTATCAGTCATACCGATCATATTATAAACCGCGGCAAGATGAGGCGGCAGAGGTTTTTCAGCTTTCGCCATGCGTTTATCAAGCCAGACAATTACATCCCTTAACGGCTTCCCGTCTTTATTCACGCACAAACAAGTGTCGCGGATTGTTGTCAAAGTAACGGCGGTGAGATTGTTCCATAATTCTTTTGCGTCTGTCTTTACGCGGTTTGTAACAGCGCATGCCGCGTCCCAGTATACTTCCGGTTTCTGCTCTGCCCAACCGGGATGCTGCGAGTAGTACGGCTTTTCATATTTGTGCGATGCCTTATGAAGAATATTGCCGTTCTTATCAATCAGAAGCGCTCTTATGCTTTGGGTTCCCAAATCGATAGTCAGGACAAGCGGATTCACAACAGTGTTTGCGTTTTCCATTTATTACTCCTTTAACAAATTGCTGGACGCGATAATATCGCAGCCGGTTCCTAAAATATTCGCGCAGATTGTTTCGCCTATGCCGATTTTTTCAGTTATCATTATACCTGATAATTCCCTGATTATCTTGATAATTTTTTCCTTTGGCACATCGTTGTTTGTTTTTACGGGCAGAACAGGTTTATCCGGGAAAATCGTTCTAACTGTGGTAGTCAGCGTACGGACAGGAGCCGCCATTTCGGTGACAGCAAACTGCCCGCCTTTATAGCATTTGTTTCCTGAGTGAATATACATATCATCTAAATTAATAAATGAGGTTTCAATATCCGGCCACCTTAAACCGAGTTTAGGTTCGATAGTTATACGGCAGCCGATAGGACATATAATGCATGTAATTTCCCGTTTTTGATTTTGACTCATTTTACCTCAGTAAGCGAGAACATCACTTTACTCCCGTGNTTGATACTCATATCATCCAGAGCGAGTTCAATTCTTTCCATCTCGGGAGGGCGGAGGCGCGGATANATTTTTCTATATACCTCTATCCCGTCAAGATTTACTGTCAAAAGNGTTTTNCCCATCTCGTACTTTGAACGGTAATAGAAAATTACAGGCGTTGCAAGTTCATCAATATTAAGTTTCTGCGGAACTACATACATAAGGCTGTCATCCATTGTAACATCGGCGTGATTCGAGAAATTTCCATGTTCTTTTTTATTTATTCCGGCGGATTTTTCTTCCTTTCCCTTCAGCGCGGCAACCCAGCCCGCCGCCGCCCACCGCGCCGCCGCCCAGCCCGCGATCTCGCCGCTTTCTGTAACATAATCGACAAGATCGTTTACATGCAGCGCGTTGCCGCAGCAGAAAACGCCGTCTAACATTGTCATGCATTTTTGATCTGTAACAGGTCCTTTTGTGCGGGCATCAAGCTGAATACCCAAGCTTTCGGCTAGTTCGTTTTCGGGGATTAATCCTACGGAAAGTATCAATGAATCGCACTTGATAATTTCCTCCGTCCCGCCGATTGGTTCCATGTTTTTATCAACAGAAGATATTTCAACAGCTTCCAGCCTGCCTTCGCCGAAAATGCGCGTAACAGTCTTGCCTGTAAAAAGCGGAATGTCATAATCTTCAAGGCACTGGTAGACATTGCGTAAAAGCCCGCTTGCGGTTTGTTTCGCTTCGTAAACTCCAAGAACTTCTGCGCCTTCCAGTTTTAGCCGCCTTGCCATGATAAGCCCGATATCGCCGGAACCGAGAATTACGCATCTCCTTGCCGGCATCTTGCCGAGAATGTTTGTGTAGTACTGCGCCGTTCCGGCTGTCAGCACTCCTGCCGAGTGTCTTCCGTGAATTCCAATCTGGCGTGATGTGCGCTCGCGGCAGCCGCAGGCGAACACAATGCCCTTGCACGCCGTTTTTGAAATACCGTTTTTATTAACCAGCGTCAGCACATAGCCAAAAGACTGCTTTTCTATTTTGGTAACAAATGTGAGCATCTCGGAATGAATACTGCTGTTTTCCAGTTCTTTAATGAATCTGTAAGCGTACTCAGGACCTGTCAATTTTTCGCCGAACCTGACAAGGCCGAAACCGTCGTGAATACACTGTTTTAAAATTCCGCCGGGACGCGCTTCCCGTTCAACNAGNAAAGTTTTCGCGCCGCGTCCNTCCGCCGCAAGAGCCGCGGCAAGTCCGGCAGGACCTGCGCCGATAACGGCGACATCGTAAAACGCGGCTACCATACATTTTCCTTGTTATTACCGAAAAGTATTCTGCCTTTATCTGATGTTTTCTTTACTTCCGTTACCTGAATATTTTTTTCGCCGGCGATGATTTGACAGACAAGCGGCCCGCAGAATCCTCCCTGGCATCTTCCCATTCCCGGGCGTACACGGCGCTTAACCCCGTCAACCGTATCGCAGGGAACGCTTCTTCTTAAAGCGGCAAGCACTTCGCCCTTGCTGATTTCTTCGCAGCGGCAGATTATTTCGCCGTATTCGGGTTCATTTTTAATGAGCGCGTCTCTTTCATCATCAGGCAATTCCGCCGCGCGGACAACCGCCTTACGCACCGGATTGAACTTTTCATTAACGGCGGCGCGGAGGTACTGCGCGGCCATTCTTGAAATATCCACGGCAATGGCAGGGGCGGCTGTTATACCCGGCGATTGGATTCCCGCGGCATGTATTATATTCGATTTGAATTTTCCAAAAGAGATAATAAAATCTTCCTCGTAAGTCGCCGCGCGGATGCCTGTAAAATATGTAATAATATCGCGCTCGGATAAAAGCGGCATTGTTTTCTGCTGCTTCTCGATGACTTGTTTTACGCTTTCCCGGTTTGTCGAAAAATCTTCTTTTTCATATGTTTCAACCGCGTTCGGACCGACAAGCAGGTTATCATCAATCGTGTGAATGATNCCGCCGCCTTTTGAGTGTTCGCGTTTGGATGTTTTTCTTCCCGTCAGATCCAATACCGANGCTATGGTGTTTACATAAATTGAATTTTTTTTATCAAGAATCATGTTTGTGCCGCGCCGCGGATGTATCGAGAAAAAATGATCCTGAGCAAGACGCGCGATATCTTCCGCGAAAACACCGGCGGCATTTATCACAAGTTTGGGATAAACCCTGCCGCGGTTTGTTAGGACGCTTTCGATCCTGTTTCCATTGACATCCATTCTTATTACGACTGTGTCAAGATTAATTTTCGCGCCGTTATCCGCGGCATTTTCCGCGTACGCGATTGTAAGACCATAAGGACTTACAACGCCGGATTCCGGAAATGAAAGCGCACACTTTATATTCCGGCTTAGGTTCGGTTCTTTTTTAAGAAGTTTACGGCGGGAGATAAATTCGGCGGGTACGCCCATAAATTTCCAATACAAAAGCGAAAGGAAAACAACAGGCACTAAAAACCGGTTTGTAAAACAAACGTACTGCCCGGTGAACTTATACGGTACATCAAGATCTTTACATACATCGGGGTACATCTTGTTTCCCAGATCATTGTATTTTTTTTTAAGCTGCCCTTTTTTAAGATCGGCGCCGGGATGAATCATGCCGTCATTGCGCCCGGAAGCGTGGAGGGCGACATCGTGTTCNTTCTCCACCAGCATTACATCAAGNTTGTAACGCATAAGCTCCCGCGCAATGGCGCACCCGACAATGCCGCCGCCGATNATGAGAACATCGGGGTGTTCACCGTTAAGAGAATTNCTTGAAAGTAAAGGGAGNTTCATAGGCGTAATAGTCCCGCCTGTGAATTTGATATTATTAACTACACTGTATTTTTTTTTATTNACGGACATCTGCCCTGCGCGGACTACATCNTTCCAGTCAGGNAAAAAACCTGTCAAGTAGAGGCATCCGTCTTTCAGCGATGCTTGCACNTTGCCGTTGAAAGACTTATCAAGTTTCCTGTTGATATTTAACAAGAGAGACATACCTACAATATAGTAAAAAACAGGGGATTAAGACAGGCAAAAAAAAGGAAGCGGTATTTAAAAAGCCGCTATAATCTTATTTTCCCCACAATTTGCCTTTCTCCATCCCGGTCACAATCTGAATATCCGCCATTTCCTGTTCGCTTAACGCATCAATATTGCCGCGGGTTTTAAGTTCATCTATTCCTTTTAAAACCGCGTTNAAACGCCGGCTTGTGACCTTATTCTTAAGNGCGAAGAAAAGACATACAGCAAGGAGAATNATGGGGATAATCACGAACATCCATTTAATCCCGAGAACAACGCTGCTCTGCGCGTATACAGCCGGATCAAAATTACTTGTGCCGGCTTTTANNACAGTATACTCGTTTTGATCAAAACCCATCGCCTGAAGCCCGAANCCTANAAGAAGAACCGCGATACCGCTTGCGAATTTGCGGAGGAATGTCGTCATGCCGGAATACAGACCCTCCTGACGTTTTCCTGTGCGGATCTCATCAATATCGTAAATATCCGCAAGCATTGACCATGTTGATAACTGACCCGCCGATGATCCTACCGCGATCAGCGCCGCCAGAACGCAAAGGACGATGACAGAAACGCTAGGGCCAAGCCAGATAAAAACAATCGTGGAAGCCATCCACACCGGCATACCGATGTATAACGGGAACGCCTTTCCTTTTTTCTCCGCAATCTTTCCCTGCACAGCCACAAGCAGCATCGAGCAGACGAGAAGCGTGCCGACAATCAGTTCATAATTTTTATATTGAAGGACAACAATATCAACATAGAAAATAAACAACGCAAGAACGAGATCGACTGAAATCTGGAACGAAAGAAAAATCCCGAGGAAATTTTTATACGCTTTATTTTTAAAAACCGTAAGCCAGTTTTTTAAGGGGATCTTTTCCGGCTTCGGCAGATCTTTTTTCTCCCATGTTCCCAGAAAAACGATAAACCAGCACGCGCCGAACAACGCTCCGAAGATAAGCCCCATAAAAAGATAGCCGGGAATCTGCGCCGCGCCGATGTGTTCCGCGCCGAATGTTTTTATAACGATGCTTGGTATAACAGCGCAGATCAAAGCCGCGCCGCCTGAGCAGATCATCCTGATTGTCGTGTAACTTGTGCGCTCATTGTAATCGGAAGTCATGTCCGACAAAATGGCGTTATACGGAACCATTACAATGCTGAACACTGTTCCAAAGAACATATAAGAAAGCGTGTAGTAGACAATTTTTGCAGATTCATTTTGAATTCCAAATGAGTAGAAGAGCATAAAGAAAGACAGAAAAACTGGAACGATGCCTATTAAGAAATAAATCCTGCGCCTTCCGAATCTTGAACGCGTTACATCAGAGATGCGCCCCATTATCGAATCGGTAACTGCATCCCATAATCTCCCGATAAAAATGATGACAGTGGTTGCGACAACCGGGAGTCCTTCAACAAGAACCAGAAAATTCATGAACAACAGACTGAAGATCATGAATGCTCCGCCGCCGTAAATGTCTCCGCTGGCATAACAGAATTTTGCCTTTAATTTGTTTTCCATACAATAATAATGATGAGAGCCGCCTTCTTTGTCTAGGAGGTCGAAATAGAAATTTATATATTAGAACAATCGCTTATGTTACCTGTTTATCTGCATCCGCCAGCGCAGACCCGTAGAAAAACGGAGTGCGGCTGACAAGTCGTAGAAGAAATCAAAATCCAAATTATCACAGAAATAAGACTGCCATGCAAGTTCCGCGTAAGGAGCGAACTCGCCGATTGGAGTATTGATGGCGAAGGGAGCGGCTGTAACGCCTATTGTGCCAAGCCAATTTGTTCCGCCCGAGTATGTCCTTTTTCCGCCGTCAACGTTAAAGGATGCATCTCCCCAGCTTATTACAGGTCCGGCAAAGACAGTGATCTGGCTGGTCGGCCCCCACGATAAAGTAATCGGCAGGCGGAAAACACCAAGCGCTCCGTCGTACTCCGGTCTTAATTCAAGACCAAAAACCATCGTCTTGCCGAAGGAATGTGTTTCAACACTGAGGAATAACTGTGATGAAAAGCCGCGGATTAAATCTCCGTCCGGTATAAATCCGTTCCATGTCGGCGCGAGAGCTGCGCCGAAAAACAACCGTCCGCCGGACGATGGCGGTTCTTCTGTCTGTCTGCCGCTTCCGCCGGGTTGTGAGCTTTCCGCTTGAGATCCGTCTGTCTGCGAACCGCCTTGCTGTGTTCCGCCGGAACCGCCTCCCTCCGCAATTGCGTTAAAGTTTGAACCAGGCGGCGCTTCGGGAAACGCTCTGCCTACGCCGGCAAAAGCGTTTGACCAGTATCGTTCATCAAGGCTTGAATATATTACACCAGTGCTGGAACCGTCGGACGCGGCATGAATAAAACGGCGGCCGCCGAGATACAGCGCGACATGGGTGATTCGTCCTGTGTTATCAGTCCTAAAAAAAAGAAGATCGCCGGGCTGCGCTCTTTCGATTGTAACCCTCTCTGTCCATGAGTAAAGCCCGGCTGCCGAACGCGGCAGTGTTACCCCGAGCGCGTCTTTGAAACTTTCGCAAATAAGACCAGAGCAGTCTATTCCATTGCGGCTTGATCCGCCGTACCGGTACGGAACGCCTAAATATTGCTTGCTTGCCTCAATGACCCTGCTCCGCGCCGCAAGGTAAGCGCGCGCCCTTTCGTCCGCAGATGCCGAAGCTCTCGGCGCCGCNGCGTACCCGCTTTCAAGAGGCGCGGAAAAAAGAGAAGCCGCTANCAAAAACATGGCGGAAAAAAGGAAAAGTCTCATTGTTAATATTATCGGCATAAAACTATCATCCCCGAAAGCCGGTCATGATTTCGGTCTTTTGGAAAGAGCCAGCTTAAAAGCGTCCATATCTACTTCGGAATATTGATTTGGATCTTTCCCCGCTAAAAGATCGCCCGCGCTGGCATCCAGTTCAAACATCCGCCGCCCCACATGTTCCTCATAATGCGCGTCCGACGAGGTAGTCATCGGATAACCCAATGTGTCCAGCAAGGCGTTATTTAACATCGGCGGAATCCTTACGCACTCAATCGCTGTCCACGGCCCGCCGACGATTGTTCCAAGCTGGCTCGTCATGGAAAAAGCGGGACGATCTACATGCGCGGGAATGACAATGCCGCCGTACTCCTGCACCTTCGCTCCGATATTATCAATTGAAAGATCGATGGGGTTAACAAGGTAATATTCCACGATACCTTCGATATTGTCATCCTCGTCAACATAAACCTGATCTCCTGTTTTTTCGGGGTTGTTTAAAAAAGGCGTGATGATCGAATAAGCGTATTCGTTAAACGCCATGCTTGCTTCAAGGCTGGTAAAAAGACAAAGAACGTGAATCTCTTCCGTGGTGGTCGCNTCCATTCCGAATATNGGGAGGATGCCGTATTGAAAACTGAGCTTNGCGAACGCCGGGCAATTTAAACTTGAATTATGATCGGTAAGCGCCATCAATTTGATNCCCTTAGCCGCTCCCAATTCTAAGAGACGCCTGGGNGATAATTCCAGGGAGCCGCACGGAGACAGGCAGGAATGATTATGAAGATCCGCCAGCATGGAATTGCTCCCACAATTTGCCNGAAACGGTAAATTGATTTTCTT
This sequence comes from Treponema sp., assembly GCA_009786625.1. Taxonomy (GTDB): domain Bacteria; phylum Spirochaetota; class Spirochaetia; order Treponematales; family Breznakiellaceae; genus WQXQ01. Next base: position 1,615 of record WQRT01000082.1, on the reverse strand, counting down.
TTGTGCGGATTACGGCGATGCCTTCATCTTTTGCGGCTTCCAGCATATCATCCGGAAGCGGGCGGGAATTGCAGATAACGATCACGGAAACATTTGTAAGGGACGCGACAGCGACTGTGTTCTTGTGCGCTTGAATGGTGATAAGCGCGCCGCCTTCTTTCGCGTGCGCCATCACATCGGAAAGAAGATCGGACGTATACGCGGCGCACACATCGGCTTCTTCAAACTCGCTCTGGCAAATCTCCGCGCCAAGTACAGCGGCGATCTCTTTGATATTCACCGTCCGCTCCTTTATGTTTCATCTTTGGATGAATTGACAAAAGCAACGGAGCGCACAGTAGTGCCCGTTCCCGGAGTTGAGTTGATCGTAAATTCGTCTGATACGCGTTTTGTATTGGCAAGCCCCATCCCCGCGCCGAAACCAAGCGAGCGGATATACTCATCCGCTGTTGAATAACCTTCCTTCAACGCAAGCGATACATCCGCTATGCCGGGGCCGGTATCGGCGGCAGTGATTATCACTTTGTCGGGCATGATTGAACAGCGCATAACGCCGCCTTCGGAATGAACGACCTGGTTGATCTCAAGCTCGTAACAGGCNATGGCGACGCGCCGGATCANTTTNGGGTTGAAATTACGCTGTTTAAGCGCCTTTTTAATNTCCGTTGAAGCCCTTCCCGCAAGCTCAAAATTATAATGAGCTGTCGCGAATTCCATCTCGGAATACGCCGACGTATCGGCGGCATCAATATTTTTATGTAATTTTTCCAGTCTTAGTACCTCACGGTTCATCTCGATTAATAAATTGCGGATAACATCGCTTGAAGTAAGGATGCCTACAAGCTCCATATTCTTGTTTAGAACCGGAAACCGCCCAAACCTGTATTTGTTAAGGTAGGATATGGCGAAGGAAAGCGGCATATCATCCTGCAAGTGTATAATATCACTTGTCATCTTATCGCCCACCAAAGCGTCCATATGACCCTGATCAAGCGCATTGATAATATCTTCGGTTGAAACAAGACCAATCAATTCATTATCTTCTACAATAGGAACGCCGGTGATTCTATTTTCACGCATCAAAGCCTGAATATGCCTCATGGTGTGCTTTTTCTCTCCGGTGACAAGCGCGGTTGTCATTACATCTTTTATCTTAAGCTGATGGATAAGCTCCAGAACGACAGAAGGCGAGTCTACTGTACTGATTGGAATGTCTTCATGTTTTTCTGAATCGCTCATCAGCAAGCTCCTATAGCTGGAATCCTGGTACATTTATACCCGGGCGTATTTCACCTGCGCTGTTCTATATAATATCTAATAAAAAAAGATATTTCAAGTGATGAGCGGGAAATATTATAATGAATAAGTATAATATTAAAAATGATATTTAATACCCGCCTGCTTCATTATTCCATTAGCAACATGCCGTATATTGATTTTACTGTCCACGGTAAAATTTCGGTTATTTATCGGACTATACCATATATCATGATCGCCTTTCCCGTGTCTTACAAAAGAACAGCCATTTTCCCGCAGAATTTCACGAACCTTTTTCTCGTATTCTGCCATTAAACCATAACCGCCTGACGCTCCATTTTAAATGCTAAATAAATAT
>WQRT01000081.1 GCA_009786625.1 Treponema sp. | reverse complement strand
TTGAGATTACAGTTTGAAAGTGTGTCCCAAGCCCGCGGATTATCTTCAATCCTCGGCCTTGCCGGAAATTTCATTTCCCCTGATCCCGGATCATTTATTACTATGCTTTTTTTCGCCAATCCGCCTGTTCAGAATAATTCATATGTCGATATAAGAACCGCCGAGATGGACGAAAGCGAGATAGCGCAGCTATTAAATCTTTTTCTGTTAACTAATTAGTATCGTATAGACAAACTAAAATTAACCGCGTTATGCGCTATCTTATGCGGCGCGCTTGATCGTCAATGACGCGGTCTATGTCAAACAATCTGTTTTCGTTGTTTCTGAATGTTCTGAAATATTGCCCGTCAATGTTTCTGCGGTCAAAGTAAATATAGCTCTGCATTTCTCTGAATGTAAAACCCGCGCCGACACCAAAAAACACGCTGAAGCCTCTTTCGCGTAACACGCGGTGTTTTTCCTCGATGGATTCAACTCCCGCGCCGAACGGGTATATGTAAAGATCGGTATCGCCGAGAATCGGGCGCACCTCCCTGTCCCACCGGTTTGTATCGTTCATAAACCATGACATCGGAATGTTGGGCATATTCAAATGCCCCCAACTGTGCGAGGCGAAATGCCATCCAAGTTCTTTCAGCCTGTTAACGACAGCTATCGCTTTTGCTTTTTCTTCCAGATACTCAGGCGAGTTTAAAATCCGCGCATTCGGAGTTCCCGTAACGCCCTCATACCCGACGTGTGTCTGATATCCGAGCACTCCTTCGTACCCTGTAAGCGCGATAATGCCTTTTGCGCCCCGCACGGAAAAATCAGGATGCTCAGCGAGAAATACTTCAAGATATGTAACTACATCAAGATCGTATGATATTTCCCCGCCGCTTGCGGTGTCTGTCCATGCCGCGATCCTGTTATTATCATCTATTATTAATTTGTATACGGAAGCGTTCTCCCTCACAAAATCGTAATAACTTAAATCATCAATCGATAAAATCATCGGCTTTTTTCCCTGCGGGACAAGAACTCTTTTTCCCGTTACGCGCTTTTGCCCGTTTACGTTAGTAATTTCGTATAATTCATTTATATCGACAAGCACGTAATTAGCCGCGTATAATTCATCAAGAACTTTTTTATATTCACCCGCTGTAACATACCATTCAAGAAAAAAACTCCGGTGGCTGCTTCTAAACGCGTCCTGCGGTCTTGACACAAGCGGATGGAAAAAAATGTTAAGAACTGAGCCGTCATAATAAACCATCGGCGGCTCTGCCTGCGGCGCAGTTACTTCGATGTTCGCGGAAGGCGCGGTTTCCTGCGTGGATGATGCTAAAGAAGGATTATCCTGCGCTCTCGCACAAGACAAAATAATAATAAAAATTAAGAAACAGATAAAAATTTTATTACTTTTCTTCATAACATTATAATAACCTTGTTTAGTTTTTTTGTCTTGACCTCTGATAATAATTTTGGTATCTTTCCTTGAAGAGGAAAATTTATGCCCACATATGAATACGAATGTAAAAGCTGCTCCCATCATTTTGAGATTCTCCAGTCCATGAGCGATGCGCCTCTTAAAGATTGTCCCGAATGCGGCGGTGAAGTCCGCCGGTTAATTCTGGGCGGAACAGGCGTTATTTTTAAAGGCTCTGGTTTTTATGTAACAGATAAGGGAAAATCGACAAAATCCGCTAAAAAAGAATCAAAAACCGATAAAACACCGGCCGTTTCAGCCTGTGCTCAATGCCCGGCAGGCGGCGAGTGTTCCGCCGCAAAACAGGAGAGCCAGTCAGCTTGATAGCAAGCAGGAAACCGCGTTTTTTTTGCGATAATTGCGGCGCCGAAGTCGGAAGCGATGTAAAGACGTGCCCGCGCTGCGGCCGTTATTTTGCTTCCGTCCGCTGTCCGTCCTGCGGCCATACAGGGCCTGACAGAATGTTTCAAAACGGCTGTCCGATGTGCGGCTATTCGGCTCCATCGTCTTCCAAAAAAGCAAATAACAAACCCGCTCATCGTCCCGCAGAACCGTTACCTTTTTGGACATATATCGCGGCCTTTTTCGCGCTGTTTGCCGTGATTGGTGTTTTGTCGTATTTAATAACAAGATAGAATAAAAAATTAATTAATGCAGATGAAGGAAGCAGCGCGGTTTAAGGCGGCGAAGGCATTGTCATATATACTACAGGCGGCGAGGAGGCGTACCGGCAAAACCTTTGCTAAGAATTCGCTTTCGAGCCCTCTAAATATAAAAAAATATCATTGTTTCAGAAATAGGTTGATCCTTAAAGTAAACACAATACAACGCGGGCAGGCGGTATCTGAGCGGGTCTGGAAAACCATTTTTGCGGTTCCCTGCGCAGGAGATGAAGCATCTGTAGAGCGAAGCTCGAAGGATACGAAGCTCCGAAGCAAGTGCTCAGCAAAGGTTTTGCAGACCCGCTCAGCTCCCGCCTGCCCGTATTGTATTAATTTTCCAAAAAATAAAACCTTAAATTTTCATCAAAAAAATTATGGATTTTTATTAAATCTACTTGACACATTTCATCAATCTTGGTACATTGAAAGTCCTGCCCTTTATTTTTCTTGAGGGGTCAAGGATATAGTCTAGGACTGTGTCTGGGAAATTTCAGCTTGTAAGCAAGTTTGACTAGCATACAGGTCTGACATAAATGAATGTTTAGGAGTTTTTGAGGAATGCCAACTATTAATCAATTGGTTCGTTCTGGAAGGGAGAAGGTTACCCACAAAACGAAGTCCCCGGCTTTAAAATCCTGCCCGCAGAAACGCGGCGTTTGTACGCGTGTAATGACTGTAACGCCTAAAAAGCCCAATTCAGCCCTTCGCAAAGTCGCCCGTGTGCGCCTTTCTCATGGGACTGAAGTTACGGCTTATATCCCCGGAATCGGGCATAATCTGCAGGAACACTCGGTAGTTTTGGTCAGGGGTGGACGCGTTAAGGACCTTCCCGGCGTACGTTACCATATTATTCGCGGCGCGAAAGATACCCTTGGTGTCGCTGACCGCAAACGCAGCCGTTCAAAATACGGCGCAAAGCGGCCAAAGGCCTAAGTTAGGATTAAATTATGGGAAGAAAGAAAAAAACCATTGACAGAGGGATTCTGCCGGATCCGCGGTACAACAGCGTTGTGGTTTCCAAGTTTGTAAACAGGATGATGTGGGAGGGAAAACGCTCTCTCGGCCTTCGTATTGTCCACGACGCTCTTGATGTACTTCAAAAGAAAACCGAGAAAGAACCCCTTGAAGTTTTTCTAAAAGCTTTAGATAATGTAAAACCGGTAATCGAAGTAAAGTCACGGCGTGTAGGCGGCGCGACTTATCAGGTTCCTGTGGAGATTCGGGAGACAAGGCGCGAAGCCCTCGGCATGAGGTGGGTAATAAGCGCGGCGCGCGCCCGTTCCGGAAAAGGCATGGGAGACCGTCTTGCGGCGGAGCTCCTCGATGCGTATAATAATACGGGTACCGCTTTCAAAAAGAAAGAGGACACGCATAAAATGGCCGAAGCCAATAAGGCGTTCGCTCATTACCGCTGGTGACCTGACCGCTTAATTTTAAGTGTGTTAAGGAATATATAGACTGACTGCTTGTAAAATTTAGCGGTCAGGTGTAGGTTGGAGATTCCAAACCGATCATCGCGTACGTGTATGTGCGCGTGAGACAGGTGGAACGAATGTGGATTGATTGCGTTATGTGCATATCGGGCGTGCGCCCGGTGTTGAACCGCCGCTTTTCCGTTCTTTAATCGTTTCCCTCTCATATTATTTTGTATTTTAGTGCGGACGGTAAAACTGCCCGTGCGAAGAAAATATATTTTAGTGCCCATGAAGGAGGACACAAAATGGCAAAGGATAAATTTAATAGACAAAAAATCCACATGAATGTCGGAACGATTGGTCACGTAGATCACGGCAAGACCACTCTTTCTGCGGCTATTACCATGCACTGCGCCAGAAAGTTTGGCGACAAGGTAATGAATTATGACGAAATTGACAATGCTCCTGAAGAAAAAGCCCGCGGTATCACCATTAACACCCGCCACCTTGAGTATCAGTCGGACAAGCGCCATTACGCGCACATCGACTGCCCGGGACATGCCGACTATATCAAGAACATGATCACAGGCGCTGCGCAGATGGACGGAGCCGTTCTCGTTGTTTCGGCGCCCGACTCTGTAATGCCCCAGACAAGAGAGCATATCATTCTCGCCCGTCAGGTAGGCGTTCCCCACATGATTGTCTATCTTAACAAGATCGATCTTCTTGACGACCCGGATCTTGTCGAGCTTGTCGAAGAAGAAGTAAAAGACGTTCTTACAGCTAACGGATTCCCCGGCGATAAAACACCGATCATCAAAGGCTCTGCCTTTAAAGCGATGTCGGAACCGGATAACCCCGAAGCCGTAAAATCAATCGAAGAACTGCTTGCGGCGATGGACTCATATTTCCCCGATCCGCAGCGCGACTCCGACAAACCGTTTATTATGCCGATCGAGGATGTTTTCACAATCCAAGGGCGCGGAACTGTCGTCACAGGTAAGGTGGAACGCGGCGTTCTCAAATTAAACGAAGAAATCGAGATTGTCGGTATCAGGCCTACAAAAAAGACCGTTGTTACCGGTATTGAAATGTTTAACAAACTGCTTGACGACGCACAGGCCGGCGATAATGTCGGTACGCTTCTCCGCGGTATTGATAAAAAGGAAGTTGAACGCGGACAGGTACTCGCCAAACCGGGTTCAATTACGCCTCACAGCAAATTTAAAGGTACGATTTATTGTCTGTCCAAAGAGGAAGGCGGACGCCACAGCCCGTTTATGACAGGTTACAGACCTCAGTTCTATTTCCGCACAACCGACATTACGGGAACTGTAAGGCTTCCCGAAGGCAAGGAAATGGTACTTCCCGGCGACAATACGGAAATTTTCGGCGATTTGATTCACCCGATTGCCATGGAGAAGGGGCTTCGTTTTGCTATCCGCGAAGGCGGCAAGACTGTAGCGTCAGGCCAGGTTACGGAAATTATTGAGTAGGAATGCCGGCGCTTTGTTACGCGGTTTTATCAAACGTTTTACGGCTGATAATTTTCGCGTAACGCTGCGGCGGGTTATCCCGGAGGAATGATGGTTAAGGAAAGAATTCGCGTAAGGCTGCGCGGTTTCGATGTTGAGCTTATTGATCAGAGCGCGAAGTCAATCACAGCGGCGGTGCGTAAGGCCGGAGCGAAAGTGACAGGTCCGATCCCGCTGCCGACGCGGATTAATAAGGTGACGGTTTTACGTTCGCCTCATGTTAATAAAAAGAGCCGTGAGCAGTTTGAGATGCGGACTCACAAGAGATTGATCGATATTATCAATCCATCCCCTGAAGTAATGGATTCTTTAATGAAACTTGAACTTCCTGCGGGTGTGGATGTAGAAATCAAACAGTAAATAAGCGACATTGAAACGTCGCTTATTTACACGTTAAATGACATTAGGTCTTTCGGCCTAACGTCGTTTAACGCAGCGGTTTACGGGCGGTTTCGCCGCCCTACATTCCACCTTTGGTGGAACATCGTAAACCGCCATAAACGGAGACTTTTATGTTTCCGTAAAAAAATCGTAGACGGTTCCGGGGTTTCCCCTGAATAACGTGCGTTGCAGGCGGCTTAAAAAGCGGTCTGCTTAGGAGTACAACGATGTTAGGGCTGTATGCCAGAAAGGTCGGGATGACACAGGTTTTTGATGAATCGGGTAACATGCATCCGGTAACGGTAATGCGTGTCGATCCGAATGTTGTCATCGCTACAAAGACAAAAGAAATTGACGGTTACGCCGCGGTGGTTATCGGTATAGACGAAGCCAAAAAACACCGCGTATCAAAACCGGACGCGGGGCAGTTCGCGAAAACCTCTATCAAGGAAGAGAAAGAATCAGATAAGGGATCCGGCAAAAAAGGTAAAGCAAAAAGGATCATCCGCGAGATTGATATAACTGTAAAAAAGCGGATACTTGAGCTTCGCGATTTTGAGAAGGAAGTCGCTGTAGGAGACGCTCTTGGAATCGAGGTATTGGAAGGCTTAAGGTATGTTGATGTGTCCGGCGTTTCAAAGGGCAAGGGATTTCAAGGCGTTGTAAAAAGATACAAGTTTGGCGGCGGGCGGAAAACCCACGGTTCCAAATTTCACCGTGAACCCGGTTCCACAGGACAGAACACCTACCCGCACAGAACTTTTAAAAACAGAAAGCTGCCGGGGCGCATGGGACGGGAAAGAGTCACAGTCTTAAGTCTTAAAGTCGTAAAAACCGATACGGAAAAACGGCTTATCATGGTTCGCGGCGCTGTACCGGGCATTAACAAAGGTCTTGTGTTTGTCAGAGCCGCGGTCAAGAAGGGACGGTAGCAATGAACTATAAAGTATTTTCCAAAGAAGGCAAGGAACTGCGTACCATCGCTCTTGACGATAATGTTTTCGGCCTTCCCGTAAATGATGATTTGATCTGGTACGCGATAAATAATGAGCTTGCCAACAGAAGACAAGGAAATGCCTGTACAAAAGGGCGCGGCGAGGTTAACGGCTCAAACGCGAAACCTTATAAGCAAAAAGGCACAGGACGCGCGCGGAGAGGCGATAAAAAATCGCCGATTCTTGTCGGAGGCGGCACGATTTTCGGTCCGAAACCGAAAGATTATTCCTATTCAATACCGAAGAAAGCAAAGAGAAACGCGCTTAAAACGATTCTGAGTTTGAAAGCGCAAAGCGATACATTAAAAATAATTGAAGACTTTTCGATAGATTCCGGAAAAACAAAAGACCTTGTAAAACTTCTTGACGGCTTCACGCAGGCGGGATTCAACTCGGGATTAAGAACCGTTTTAATTCTTAAAGATGATGATCCGATGCTCAAACGCGCCGCGGCGAACATCCCCTGGTTAAGTTATCTTTCTTATAACAGGCTGGAAGCTCATGAACTTTTTTACGGGCGTCAAGTGCTGATGCTGGAAACTGCCGCGAAAAACCTCAACGAATTTTACAACGCGAAGGAGGCCGGCAAGTGATTCAATACGAAGATATTTTAATTGAACCTGTTCTTTCCGAAAAAGCGAATCAGTTACGCGAAGAAGGGAAGTATGTTTTTAAGGTTAACCCCTTGTCGACAAAACCGCAGATCATGGAAGCTGTACGCAGATTGTTTAACGTACATCCTATTTCCTGTACAACAATGAATGTTGGCGGCAAGCCGAAACGGCAGCGGTACCGCAAGGGATACACCGCCGACTGGAAGAAAGCGATTGTGAAACTTCCTAAAGAAGAGAAAATCTCAATCTTTGAAGGCGTATAGGGGATCAGAGGAATAATATGGCCATTAAGACATACAAACCAATAACGCCGGGAATGAGGACATACACAAGTCTTGATAACTCGGAACTGAGTGTTCAGAAACCGGAAAAAACGCTTACAAAAGGCAAGCAAAAAGGATCAGGCCGCGATTCATTCGGGCGTATCAGCGTACGCCATAAAGGCGGCGGTCATAAACGCAAATACCGAGTGATTGATTTTAAACGCGATAAAACCGGCATCCCCGGTAAGGTCTCGTCAATCGAGTACGATCCAAACCGCAGCGCGAATATCGCCCTCATCTTTTACAATGACGGCGAGAAACGCTACATCATTGCTCCCAAGACATTAAAAGTTGGAGCGAAAATTTTAAGCGGCCCTGACGCTCCCATTGAAGCCGGTAATGCGCTTCCGCTGGAAAATATTCCCCTCGGCTTTAATGTTTACAATATCGAGCTTACTCTCGGCAAGGGCGGGCAGATTGCGCGTTCGGCAGGAGCAAGCGCGCTTATCGCCGCGAAAGAAGGCGATTATGTTACGCTGAAACTTCCGTCAGGCGAAATGCGCATGGTGTTTAAAAAATGTTACGCGACAATCGGAAACGTCGGCAACGAAGACCATATGAACACGGTCGACGGCAAGGCCGGCAGAAAAAGATGGAAGGGCATACGCCCGACTGTCCGCGGTATGTCGATGAACCCTGTGGATCATCCGCACGGCGGCGGCGAAGGCAGAAGCAAGGGTATTCATCCTGTTACTCCCTGGGGTCAGCCGACTAAGGGATATAAGACCAGAAAGAAACACAAACCTTCTTCCAGGTTTATCGTAAGCAGAGGCAAGAAGAAAAAATGATGTTAAACATAATTGTTTTTAATAGGAGAGTAGGAAGGTAGTATGTCAAGATCCGTAAAGAAGGGGCCCTTTATTGAGAAGAGCCTTTATAAAAAAGTACTGGAGCTGAGCAAGTCGGGAGAAAGGAAAATGATAAAGACCTATTCCCGCTGTTCCACCATCATTCCTGAAATGGTAGGCGGAACCATCTCCGTATACAATGGAAAAACATGGATTCCCGTGTATATTACCGAAAACCTTGTTGGCCATAAACTTGGCGAGTTTGCTCCCACGCGCATTTTCCGCGGGCACGCAGGCTCGGACAAGAAGGCCTCGGCGAAATAGGCAGGATTATGAAAGACACGAAAACTGGTTATAGAGCAGTCACAAAATTTTTAATCGGCTCTCCGTTTAAGATCAGGCCGGTCGCGGATTTGGTGCGGCGGAGGACTTATCCGGAAGCTGTTTCAATTCTGGAAAATATGCCTCACAAGGGAGCCCGCTTAATCGGTAAAACGGTTAAATCAGCGGCGTCTAACGCTCTTGTTGGTAATAAAAAACTTGACGAGGATATGCTTTATATCCGCGAGATTTATATTGACGAAGGACCTCGTCTTAAAAGAATCTGGTTCCGGGGCAGGGGGCGTGCAGATATGCAGGTAAAGCGAATGTGCCACATAACAGTAGTTGTTGATGAGGCAGCCGGTGAAGTAGCGCCAGTAAGTTCGGCGGACGGAAATAAATCCAAAAAGGCGGCGAAATAATGGGACAAAAAGTTAACCCGACAGGGCTTAGAGTCGGCATTAATAAAACATGGGGTTCCCGCTGGTACGTTGATCCAAAGGAGTATATTAACGCTCTTCACGAGGATCTAAAACTTCGTGAATTTATNCTTGATATGCCCGAGACAAANGGCGCTGATATTGCGGAGCTGGAAATTATCCGTCATCCGCAGCGCATTACNATTACNATTCATACNGCGCGTCCCGGCGTTATCATCGGAAAAGAAGGCGCGACAATNGAAAAAATCGGCAACGATTTACAGAAAAAAGTAATTAAAAATAACAGTAAAAAAGTTCAGATTAAAATTAAACANGTTGGAAACGACGGCGATAATAACGCGCAGATCATCTCGCAGAAAATCGCGCGCCAGCTCCTCGCCCGCGCTTCTTTCAGGCGCACGATGAAACAGGCTATTTCCAACGCGATTAAAAAAGGAGCNCAGGGAGTCAAGGTTCGTCTTTCNGGACGTCTCGGCGGCGCGGAAATGTCACGCACTGAAGAGGCGAAAGAGGGACGCATCCCGCTTCATACATTAAGGGCTGATATTGATTATGGTTTTTCCGAGGCGCATACCCCCTTTGGTTCAATCGGCGTAAAGGTTTGGGTTTATAACGGCATGAAATACGGAAAAGAACAAAAGGAAGACGCAGGCGCTCTTGTCCGCAAACGGCGGGAAAGATCTCCTGCCAGGAGTTAGTATGCTTAGTCCAAAACGAGTAAAGCGCCGGAAAGTGCAGAGGGGCAATATGCCCGGAAATGCCACCAGGTGCAACAATGTTGTTTTCGGCGATTACGGCCTTGTTGCTTTGGACAGGATGTGGATCACCAACAGGCAGCTTGAGGCGGCGCGTATCGCGATTAACCGCCATGTAAAACGCGGCGGCAAAATGTGGATTCGCATTTTCCCGGACAAGCCGTTTTCCAAGAAACCGGCGGAGACCCGCATGGGAAAGGGAAAAGGCGCACCTGAGTATTGGGTAGCTGTCGTTAAACCGGGAACAGTAATGTTCGAACTCGGCGGCGGTATCAACCGCGCTCTCGCCGAAGAAGCGATGGCTCTTGCGGGATCAAAACTTCCGATTAAAACGAAGTTTGTAGCCCGCGCNGAAATGGAACTTGGAGCTTAGGAGTAAAAATGAAAAATTCATTTAAAAACCTGTCGTANGCCGAGCTCAAAGCCAAGCGGGACGACCTTAAAAAGAAGTATATGGAATTCCGTTTTAAGATAATTATCGGGCATGTTGATAACCCTCTGCAAAAACGGACACTGCGCCGGCAGATTGCAAGGTTAAATACATTGATCCGTGCGCATGAAATTTCGCAGCAAAAGCAAAATGCATTGCCGCAGCAACAAGCGTTGCCGCAGCAACGAGCGGAGGCTAAATAATGTCAGAAAAAGCCGTCAGCGGAAAAAAAGAATTTATCGGTGTTGTAAAGAGCGACAAGATGGAAAAAACAATCGTTGTCTCAATAGAGACATTGACCCTCCATCCTCTTTATAAAAAGTACATCAAACGCGCCAAGAAATTAAAGGCTCATGATGAAAAGAACGAAGCAAAAATCGGCGATCGCGTCCGTGTGATTGAATGCAGGCCAATCAGCAAAGAGAAATGCTGGAAGCTCGTAGAAATTATCGAGCGCGCCAAATAGGGGAGATAGAAGATGATTCAAGTTGAAAGCTTCCTGAATGTGGCGGATAATTCAGGCGCAAAACTGGTTCAGTGCATAAAGGTTCTGGGCGGAACAAGGCGGAGATACGCCGCGATTGGCGATATAGTTGTAGTCGCGGTTAAAGAAGCCATTCCTACGTCCGTGATTAAAAAAGGCACGGTGGAAAAAGCAGTTGTAGTGCGTACGCATAAAGAATACCGCCGGCCTGACGGAACCTATATCAGGTTTGATGATAATGCGTGCGTCATAATCGACGCGGCGTTAAACCCGAAAGGTAAACGCATTTTCGGGCCCGTAGCGCGGGAGCTGAGAGAAAGGAGCGAATTTATGAAGATCGTTTCTCTAGCCCCGGAGGTATTATAGGAGCATGATATGACCACAGCGGCGCATAAATTTAAACTTAAAAAAGAAGACACTGTCCAGGTTATTGCCGGAAAAGATAAAGGTAAAAGAGGCAGGATCTTAAAGATAATTCGTGATAAAGACCGGATTGTTGTTGAAGGCGTAAACCTTGTAAAAAAGGCAAAGAAAAAAAGAAAACAGAACGATCGCGGCGGCATAATTGAAATAGAAGCCGCTCTTCATTCTTCCAATTTAATGATCGTCTGCAAAAAATGCGGACCGACCCGTATTGGAATAAAGATGGAAGGCGATAAAAAGGTAAGAATCTGTAAAAAGTGCGGGGAGGTATTATAATGGCGGCGGCAGCAGCAACAGTCAATAAAGATTATGTACCCCGGCTGAAAAAGATTTATAAAGAGACGAT
>WQRT01000080.1 GCA_009786625.1 Treponema sp. | reverse complement strand
TAAATTACCCTGTTTCTGCCGTTAGTTGCTTTTTTTCGCACAGCATGGCTCATAAGGTGCGTTGGAAACTCGCTTGTCGGACGCGCGTTTTCATGACCACATACAACGCGCCATGAACCGCCTTTTTCGTTTATTTCTACAATGCCGATGTTAGCTGAAGTGTCAAGTTCAACATTACGGAAATATTTTCCGCTGCCTGTCGTTATAAAGTATTCGCCCGCGAGGTTTTCGCCGCTTACCCCTATCGCTGTCCATTCCCCCGGCTGTCCGAAAAAAACACGGCATTGATCTACATCGTTAGCTGTCATGCGGTATGTTAGATTTCCGCCGTTACGTTCATGCCAGCCTTGAAGCCACGCGTCTTTGCACATTCTGACAAAGCCTTGGATTACAGGAATGTCTGTAATTTTTTCAATTTTGCTCATTTTCTTGCCTTTAATACTTCGTTTTCGTACTTTTTTATTACATCATACCAGTTTCCGGGAATATTCCCGCGTCTAAGGTATTCGTCCCAAATTTCACCAAACGGCAATAACCGCAGTTCTTCCTGCCGGTACATCAATTGGGTAAAATCGCCGCTGTTTTGAAGCCCGCTTAAATCGGGAGTCAGCAGCGCGTACAAAAGCGCTTTTTGCGCCGAATGTGTTCCTGTTATCCACGCGGCTACGCGGTTAATCGACGCGTCAAAGAAATCAAGTCCGATTCTGGCTTTTGAAAGCGCACCGCTTCGCACAATTTCCGTGAACAGTTCGCGCAGTTCATCGTTAAAAAGCGGAACATGATCGCTGTCCCAGCGGACAGGGCGCGTTATGTGAAACGGAACACAGTCAAAAAAAAGCGCAAGGGCGGATATCTTGTCCGCGGCGTTTTCTGTCGGGTGAAAATGTCCGTTATCTAAAAGCGGGTATACATCACCGCGTGATGCGCAATAAGAAAGGTAGAATTCATTGGAACCGGCGGTATAACTTTCAAGCCCTATTCCGAAAACTTTGCTTTCCACGCAGTCGATAACATTGGGAAGGCGCGAGGCGAAAATTTCATCTAACGCTTCTTTTAATCTTTTACGCGGACCTGTACGGTCAGCCGGAATATCTTTTAAGCCGTCGGGAATCCAGATATTATTAAGGACTTTATCGCTAAGCGCATCTCCAATCCCGTTCGCGATAATCCTTGATTGTTTACAATGCCTGATCCAGAAATCCCGCGTTTCTTTATCGGGGCTTGATAATGTCAATCCGTCTTTTACTTTCGCGTGGCCGAAGCATGTCGGATTAAAATCAATGCCGATTCTTTTTTCTTTCGCGAATTCCACCCACGGAGAAAAATGTTCGTAGTTTAGCGCGTCACGATCTTTTTTCCCGTTTGAGAAAACCGCGTAACTGGCATGAAGGTTTATTCTTTTTTTTCCGGGAATAAAAGAACATGCCTTTGAAAAGTCGGCTTTCAGTTCATCAAAATTTCCCGCTCTGCCGGGATAATTTCCTGTCGCCTGTATGCCGCCGCCTGTGCCTCCGCTGTCAAAGCCTGTCACATCATCGCCCTGCCAGCATTGAATCGATATGGGCGTGGACGCGGCGGTTTCAAGCGCGTGTTCAACGTCAACGCCGTGTTCACTGTACAGTTTTTTAGCGTTTTCAAAACTCATGTTAATATTCCTTTACCGCAAAAGATTTAGATATACACTCTCGCGCTTCCTTTAGATCTTTAAATTCTCCGTATGCGATCATCTGCGCCGAAATGTTTCCAATAGCGGACGCTTCAACAGGATTTACGCGTACTTTTTTCCCGGAGGCTTCTTTGACAAGGCGGTTTAGATAATCAATTTTTGTTCCGCCGCCGACTATATGTATAACGTTAAATGTTTTTCCTGTCAGCGTCTCTATTTCCGAGGTGGATTTCGCGTAACAGTGCGCGAGGCTTTTGAAAATGACTTTAACGGTTTCCGCCGGTGTTTTTGGCGCTTTCTGTCCTGTTTCGGCGCAGGCGTTTTTAATTTCCGCCGTCATGCTATGGGGCGAGAAAAAACGGTTGCTGTTTACGTCAATAATTGATTCAATGTCGGCGTATTCACAGGATTCAAAAGATAAGTCTCCGCCTGATTCCCGTATGACTTCCTGAAATAGCCATAATCCCATTATATTTTTTCTAAAGCAGAATTTGTCAAAGCCGCCTTCGTTTGTAAAATTATTTTTACGCGCATCTTCGCCGCAGTTAGGCGAGTCACATTCAATACCGATTAAAGACCATGTGCCGCTGCTGATATAAACAGCGTCACTGCTTGGGACTGCCATCACCGCGCTCGGCGTATCATGTGTAACGGGAATTATCACATCACAGTTAAAACCTGCGGCCTCCCGAACCTCAGCGGTAAATCCGCCAAGTTTTACGGCTGGTTTTATTAATGGTTTAAAAATTCGCGCTGGGAAACCAAGTTTTTCTATTATTTCCAAATCCCAGCTGCGTTTTTGCGCGTTTACAAGCCCTGTTGATGTCGCGTTTGTATACTCATTTGACATAACGCCGCACAGTTTATAATGAAGATAATCCGGCAGCATTAAAAAATGAGCGGCGCGTTCCAGTAAAACGGGAGAATCGCGTTGAATGGCGCGTAACTGGAAAATTGTGTTAAAAAGCTGTTTTTGGATTCCTGTCCGGCGGTATAATTCCGCTTCGGGAATTATAGCGTATACATCTTCGTCGCAGCCTTCTGTTCTTTTATCGCGGTAGGAAACAGTATCGCCGAGTAACGCGCAATTTTCGTCGAGTAACACAAAATCGACCGCCCATGTATCGATGCCAACCGACGATAATGGAGCATCAAGTCCGCGGCATTTTACAAGTCCCGCTAAAATTTCGCTGAAGATTCTGTCAATGTCCCAGCACAGATGCCCGCCGCGTTCAACCAGTTGATTGGGAAAACGATGAAACTCGTTGATACAAAAAAGACCGTCAACAAGGCGGCCGAGTATGCACCGCCCCGATGACGCGCCGATATCAACAGCGAGATGGTATGACATTATTCCTCAATCAATCTTGTAAACCTTACAGAATAAATATTTCCCCGCGGAAGAAGGACAAGAGCGGAGTTCCTGTCGTCGCATATCACAACGTCTTCCCATTGCGCGTAATTGTTTCTTCTCGTTCTCATCGCGGCGGCGCTGCCTATGATAAAACCTTCGGGAAGCTGTAATCTGATCGTTCCCATGTCTACGCCTCCTTCGCCGCTTGCCAATGTCGGAGTAAACATGACAAAGCTGATGGTATTGCCGTCAGGTGATACGAACGCTGTTACTTTTGCCGTTATGTCGTTTCTGTCATATACGCGCCTGTTAAAATTGGATGTCGTGAGATTATCGCCGCCGGCTGTGGTTCCGCTCGATGTTATATTTACGCGGTACATCTCTTTCGCGAAATGCGCGTAATGCGAAACTCCGTACCCGCGCGGGAGAATCACTCCATCATCTGTTTCCCATTGATCATCGCCGATAAAACTGTAAAAACGTTTTGCCGCCCACCAGATATACGCGCTTTCATGATTCAGTCTGATGCTCAGATCGACATCATTCATAAACATCCATACATAGTTCCATGTCGAGTCAAGATGATAATAAGCCTCGTTCCCGCTGTTGATATTATTCTCTGTCATCCAGACTTCTTTTGGATCTGTCGGATGATCAATAGCTAGCGCGTAACGGTTCAATCTGTCGCCGTATGTATGTCTGCCGATAAGATCGATAACAGCTCTTGACTGCGGATCGTTAAGCGCGGCGTCATTGATGTTTGGATGATTCGCAGATTCGCCGTTCATTGTAAGAACATAAGGCATTTCCCTGCCGCCGCCGTAACCCGCTACTCCTTCGGTAAAACGTCCGACCTGTTTAAAAAAATCTCTCATAGCTTGAGGCGACCATAAACAGCCGTCATATGTAACCTGATAATTGGGTTCATTCTGTATCGAGATCGCGTAAATCGGCGCACCGTTACGCTGCATATTCGCCGCGAACGCTTTCAGATAATTCGCGTAATCCTGATAATGTTCAGGTCTAAGCCTGCCGTCGCCTCTTGTGTGGTTATTGCTTTTCCATGCGGCGGGAGGCGACCACGGACTTGCCAGAACATAACCGCCGTGCCTGTTTACGATCCGCACATTCTCGTAATAGTCCGGCCTTGTTCCGTTTATCATGCTTGTCAGTGTAGCGTCAATATTTGTATTACCGGGCATAATCATTATGCGCAGAATATTTAAGCCGAGTCCCGTATCAGGATTGTACATCAGCTCCGTATCACGCGCTGTGGTACGCGGAAAATTTCCCCAACCGACATCCATTCCGCCGAATCCGCGCACATATTGATATCTCGTGTCGACATCCACGGCGATGTTCGCGTTTGGCGTTCCTACCGTGCCGAGCGCATCCGGATCATCGGAAGACCGGCTTGTCACGCATGTTGATAGAATTAAAATTGTAATGACTGCAATAAAAAATTTTAATTTACTCATAACTAATAATACTTCGAAATACTCATCTGGTACAGATGTTTTTTTTAAGATATGCTTTAGATTGAGCAAAGCGCCGCGCTTTAAAAATTATTTCCGCGCGGTTTGACGCACTATATGGAGGCAATATGGGTAAATTAATCGTTCCGAAGGATTACAAGCCGCTTCTTTCGGTCTATGAGACACAGAAGGCAATCGGCGCGATTAAACGCATTTTTGAGGATAATCTTTCCGCCGCGCTTAATTTAAAGCGGGTTTCAGCGCCGCTTTTTGTCGAGCCGCAGAGCGGACTTAACGATGACCTTAACGGCGTTGAACGCGCTGTCGANTTTGAAATAAAGGAAACAGGAACAACCGCCGCGATTGTTCATTCGCTNGCGAAGTGGAAAAGNATGGCGCTTTACAATTACGGTTTCCCTGTTGGAGAAGGCATTTACACCGACATGAACGCGATACGGCGCGACGAGGAAATGGACAATCTTCATTCAATATATGTTGATCAATGGGACTGGGAGACAGTCATTGAAAAATCGACNCGGAATGAAGGTTACCTTAAGTCGACAGTCATATCGATAGTAAACGCAATNTGCGATACCGCGGAAAAAGTAAAAGAGATTTATCCTGTTTTAAAATTCAATCTTTCGCGTGATGTGAAATTTATTACAACGCAGCAGCTTGAGGATTTATACCCGGGGCTTTCACCAAAAGAAAGGGAGAACGCTTATGTAAAAGAACATAAAACCGTTTTTCTGATGCAGATTGGCGGCGTATTAAAATCGGGAAGCAAGCATGACGGCCGCGCGCCTGATTATGACGACTGGACATTAAACGGAGATATTTTATTCTGGTATGACATTCTTGACTGCGCTCTGGAAATATCTTCGATGGGAATCCGCGTCGATTCTCAATCTCTTGACGCGCAGCTTACGAAGGCGGGCTGCGCCAACCGCAAAAATTTTCCGTTTCATAAAATGCTGCTTGAGGGAACACTTCCGCTTACGATGGGCGGAGGGATAGGGCAGTCAAGGCTGTGTATGCTCATGCTTCAAAAAGCGCATATCGGCGAGGTGCAGGTTTCGGTGTGGGACAGCGCCGCAATAACGGGCTGCGCCGCCGCCGGGATAAAAATTTTGTAATAACAGGGTAAAAATTTATTTTATAAATTTTGATAAGAAAAAATTTAAAAAAGGTTGACAAAAATTATCAAATTGTATATATTAATTGCATAAACAGCATAGGCGCTGTACCCGGCCGTTTAGGTCTCAGGTACAACGCCTTTTTTGTTGTTTAAATAAATAACAGGAGAAGAAAAATGAAAAAGTTTCTGGTTTTTATTCTTGTGGCTGCGTTAAGCGCGGGTTTCGCGGCGGCGCAGGAAAGCGACGGTATTGGTATTACTGCCGGTTTGGAATTCGGTATATCGGATGTTACATCTGATGCATCGCAGCCGTATCTTTGGGCAAGCCTCGGCTACGAAAATTCATTCGGGGATCTTGATTTTTCAACGGGGCTGGCATTAGATGTAGGTTTCGGCGATGAAAGTTATCAGGATCTGTATTTTGATTTAGCGTTAGGATACAACATCGGTTTGGGCGGCAGTTCTACACTGTCTCTCCTTTTAGCTAACAATATGTATTTTGCGATTTCTTCCGAAGCCGATGACATTATCGCAGGTATTCTAAAGCCCGGAGTTATGTTTACTCAGGAAACCGGCGCTGGAGATATTTTTGTTACCGCCGAAGTGCCTGTAGCGTATTTATATTTCGGAGCCGATATGTTTTTTGGTATTGATATTACAGCCGGCTGGAATAGTACCTTCGGTCTTGGCTTTGATGCAACAGGACATATACAGTTATCCGATGAATTTGGTGATGACAACAAAGGTTTTACCGGTCTTGATTTAACCGTGTTTTATGAAGCAGGTTCCATTTATTTTGAAGTTGCGGCATCCATTCCTTTTATTAATGAAGGAGCCGGTCCGAGTTCATTTTTTGATTTCTCCCTTCCGAACGGCATCAGTGTAACTCCGTTATTTGGTTATACGATCATTCCGGGGCTTCAAGTTTACGCAAGCTGCAAGTTCTTTAATATCGGCATTAAAGACGCTGATATCGGCATAACACCGGCTATCGGCGTTACTTACTCGTTCTAATTTTGATNATCAGGGATCATAATAATGATCCCTNATTTTTTTTCACCTAATGATCGTGATCATGCCTTTCTGCGGAAGGCGCTTCGTTTGTTCTGGGGAAAACACTCCCGTGGCCATGCCCGTCATTCCACTCGTCCGGAAGATGCAGAGCATTGTCAATTATCCTGCCCCTTTCAATATTGCCGTTTACGTTAAATGATACAATGATTACGCCGCTTTCATTCGCTTTTGTGTATGTCCCGTCTTTCCGTACGTTGTGCGCAAGAACGGCGTGGAAATGTCCGTCAGAATATAACGCGATCGTTTGTCCCCGGTAGCTGTATGTTTCCGCCGTTTGCTCATCATGACTGTGCGCTTCCGCGGTATGTCCTTGCCGGCTGTGCGCGTTTTTTCTGCCGGCTGAATATATCGGCAGAAATATAAGTCCAAATACCGCCGCAACGCAAACAACAAATATTACAATTCTTTTAACGGATTTTTTCGATGTTTTATCCTTTTTTTGCTGCTTTGCTTTTGCTTTAAGNGCGCTTTTCGACATTATGATCTCCTTCCTGACTATAATTTATATGATAACGCCGCCGCAACGCGGTAAAATTCTANGCGCAGCGGGTTTGAAGTATCCAGTCTTCTGTTTTTNTAATATAAATCTTCCCAGTTATCATTGGTATAATTTCTCATCGATCTCATCTGNGTAAGAACCGTGATGCTGAACCGNGGCGTTATCTGAAAACCTAAAGCCGCGGCGAATGTCCAGCGGATCAGGTCGTCTCCCCATTCGCTTCGGCCCGGCGTATCGTAAAGATACAAATCCATTTCCACAAGAAACGCGAACAAGTTTATAAATATCGGCATTTGATAACCGATTAAAAAATTGCCGTAGTAGTTAAAACCGTTCATGTTTTCGCCGCTGCCGCTTTCATAATACCATGACTGTGATGATTTCGCTTTTGTGTTGCCGTGATAATTAATTTCATGATAGGTAAGAAAGACAACATGATTCCAGTCTCCCGGAAGAACCGCGGCGAGATCAAATTGAAATGTTCCGCCGGCGAATCCTTTCCATAAAAGCGCGTCAAACACGCTGCCTTCATACTGCAATTTTCCGTCAGTGTTGTTACCGGAACTGATGCCTGTTCCGTAAATATCGCCGCCAAAAAGATTTAACGGCCATCCGGCTCCAAGCCTCACGCCGGCGCATAATTCAATGAACGCGATCGGGGTAAGAGTTGTTTTAAAAATTCCGTTAATCGAAATCGGAGTAATCTCCGCCGTCAGATCGAGCCTTAAATTGTTGCCTTCCATAAGGGGGCTGCCGCCCTGCAAAAATGGAAAAACGAAACGCTGGTTAAAAGCGAGTTTGGCTTCCGGCAGAGTTGAAACCTGCAATGTCAGCTCGCGTGACGAAACATAGCCGCTGTCATCCTGCGCGAATAGCGCGTTCGCGGTTAAAATAATAATAAATAAAAACGCAGTTCCTTTCATTGTTGATTACCTCACCTTAACAGTTTTATTATTAAAATTATTTATATACAATTATGCAAATTGTTTCTATACGGCTTATTCGCCAAGTACGCGCACTTGAATTTTCCGGGTGCGCGGTCCGTCGTATTCATTGAACCAAATCCCCTGCCATGTGCCGAGCAGAAGGCTGCCGTTTGTTACGATTATTGACAGGGACGGGCCTATAAGGCTTGTTTTCGCGTGAGCGGCGGAGTTGCCTTCGCTGTGGCGGAATTCCCGGCGGTCAGGCGAGATTATGTTAAATGCAAGATTTAAATCGCGCGGTACGTCAGGATCGGCATTCTCGTTGATTGTAACAGCGGCTGTTGTATGAGGAATAAAGACAACGCAGATCCCTTCGCGCACGCCGGAAGCGGTCACCGCTTTTTGTACTTCGCCTGTGATGTTTATCCAGTCAGTTTTACCGCACGCCTCTTTGGATGCTCCTGTGCGGATGTTGAATTCAGAAAGAGCTGTCAAAATAAATTACATTCCCAAAGCCGCTTTCAATTTTGTCTCGGCTTCTTTTATGTCCATAATGTTATTCAAGATTAATACATTCGGCAGGGTCTTCGCGGCATCCGCAAGATCTTTACTGACAATGAATAAATCAAAATGACTGCCCTTTGCCTCTGTTAATGTAGAGTGTTCAACCTCGATACCTTTCGCGCCGATGTTGCCTAACGCTTTTTCAATGTTCATTTTTGCCAGAAGGCTGGTTCCCATGCCCATACCGCAGCAGCAAACAATACTCTTAATCGCCATAAAGACCTCCGGATAAATTATGTTAGATCGGCTTATGTAAAATATCGAATTATTAATTGCAAATATTTTGCATTACCTCAAATTAATAAAAAAAGCCGCCGGACGCAAATCCGGCAGCCGTAAATAAATGCTTAGCCTTTCTTCTTAATAAAAGGAGAAATGATAATCGGGAGAAGGAAGAGGACGATACAAATGACGAACAAACCCCATTCTCTTACCGCGAGCGAGATACCGCCGAGTATAATTCCAACGAGACCGAAATCCGANTCGCCGAAAGTGGTTCCCGGAACAATCTGCCCGAGCACCATAAACAGNAACGCGGGAATGAANGTAATTACAATACCGTGGATAAACGCGCCGATAATTGANCCGCGCAATCCGCCTTCGGCGTTGCCGAATACACCGGCTGTCGCGCCGCAGAAGAAGTGCGGAATTACGCCGGGGAGGATCANCATCAATACCGGGGTTCCGACAAATGCATTATTGATTAAGAANATGATGCCGAAGCCTACAATGCCGCCGACAAACGACGAAAGGAAGCCGATAAGAACNGCGTTAGGCGCATAGGGGAATACGATGGGGCAGTCCAGCGCGGGTTTCGCGTTGGGTACGAGTTTGTCCGCGATACCTTTGAACGCGGGAACAATTTCGCCGATGATAAGCCTGATACCTGTCAGGATAACGGAGACGCCGGCTGCGAATGAAAGTCCCTGAACAATAGCCCATACGATCCACGATGCGCGCAGTCCGCCTTCACCGGCGAGAAGAGCGTTAAGGCTGCCTGTGCTTGAGAACTCGCCCTTGACGGCAGCTACTGTTGAAATTACAAGGAAGATAATTACCATTGTAATACTGATCGCGACAATTGTATCTCTCAGGAACGTTAAACGCTGCGGGAATTTTATATCCTCGGTTTTTGTATCACCCTTGACAAGTTTCGCAGTCTGAGCGGAAATCCAGTAACCAAGCGTTCCGAAGTGTCCAAGGCTGATGTCCGCGTTATCTGTAATTTTTTTCATTGTTGATTCCGCGAGAGCGGGCATTAACACCATTACAAGACCGAGTACGAGGCCGCCTGCTACGACCGACTGCCACATTGAGAGACCGGCAAAATCAAGGACGACCGCTAAAAGACATGCCATAAACAAGGTGTGGTGACCTGTAAGGAAGATGAACTTTGCTTTGGAGAAACGCGCGAGAACAAGGTTCGCTACCATGCCGACTACCATGATGTAGGCGGTTGTGGAGGCAACTCTTCCGAGCGCGATGGCGACAACTGCTTCGTTNTTGGGAGTTTGTCCTTCCAGTCCGAACGCAGCCGTGAAAACNGTTCCGAAGTTNGAAAGCGATCCGCTGACCAGATAGCCTGCGCCGGCGGAAAGAACCATAAAACCTACGATGGTTTTAAAAGTTCCTTTNATAACTTCCTCAACGGGTTTTCCCTGCAGGATGAGCCCCAGCATCGCAAACAAGCCGACTAGGACGGCAGGTGTTGACAAAATACTGACAAAAAACTCTATAAATCCCATAGTTTTCCCGGTTTAAATATTCCTGGTTATTTAAACGCCCTCCTGTGATAGATTTTTTAGCACCAGGCTGCCGTGGATCAAGTATAGTGTTCATTATCAATCGGTGTCAATATAAAAAATTTCTTGAATTTTAGGGGATAGTATAATAGAATTTTATATAGCTTAAAGACGGAGGTGTTTTTAACGTGCTGTTAGGAGAAATTATAGAAAATAAGCGAGCCCGTTTCGCGGAAAAGGCGGAAAATTGGGAGGACGCAATCAGGATGAGCTGCGAACTTTTAATCAATGAAGGAGTAATCAGCTCCGGTTACGCGGATGAAGTTATCGCCGCGGTTCACGAACTCGGTCCTTACATCGTGCTTATGCCCGGCTTCGCTCTTCCGCACGCGATGAAAGGTTCATCTAACGCGCATAACAACGGCATTGCCTTCATGAAGCTTGCTAAGCCTGTGTCTTTTAATCCCGATAACAACGAGAAAGACGCGTCTGTTTTTTTCACTCTCGCNGCCAGAGATTCGGAAGAGCATCTTTTNAATATGCGCAAGTTATGGAAAATGCTTACTAACGAGGAACTNTGCGCGGATCTGTTAAAAGTTTCTTCNATGGAAGAACTTTCCGCGTTGGATATAAAATACTCATGATTGAACTGAAGGGAAACGGCGTATCGCCNGGAATCGCCATAGGAAAAATATACGTTTATAGTATAACTCATGTCGAGCCGGGAAAAAGCCTCTGCGCTCCCGGAGAGGAAAAGTCTCATCTTGAGAAATTCGAAAATGTAAAAAAACTCGCGTTTGACGAGCTTGAAAATATCAGGCTTGCGATGGAGAAAGACGATCCTGAGAAGGCGGGAATCTTCAGAGCGCATCAGGATATTGTGAACGACGTAGCGATACAGGAAGAAATCCCGTCGAAAATAATGGACGAGCACTGGAGCGGCGACTGGGCGATTTATAAAGTATACGA
>WQRT01000079.1 GCA_009786625.1 Treponema sp. | reverse complement strand
GTTTTTAACAAGAAATCATACGCAATCTTTAACTATTCGTTCGGCGATGAGAATAACGCAATCCCTGTTATTTTACCCGCGCATCAGAACTCGTTCGCGCAGCACTGGATCGCCAATGATTCATGGGGCGAAAACTGCGAGATACAGTTAAAAATATTTTCTTCCAACAGTTATATCGAAAAATACAATGATCTTTTTACATTGGAATACCAGTACGCTCTTGAGCAGTACCGGAACAAGGGCGACGATTTCGCCTGCATAATGGAATACCGCTCCCACAAACCGAAATATCTTTTGGGAGACGCGAAATATTACTGTACCGCGTATATCTGGATAATGCTTGAGCGCATAACGGAAATATTTGATCCGTTCTCGATAGAAAAATGCATTATAATGTTCGAACACGCGAATCTTGCAGATAACGGCCACAGATCATTTTTAATGGAAACGCTAATCAGTAAAACGTGCGCGTACCTTGTAAAAAAACACGAGAACATGGTAAAAAATAACGCGGAGTACAAATACCGTTTCTGCATAGCGAGCAGTAACGACGCGGAGATCGCGTTCCGTAAAAAAGTTTATGAGATGTCTCAGAACGATGAATATAAATATTTCAATGATTTTATCATCACAAAATCTATAAGAACGCCTGTCGGAATTTTAAAGGACATTGATTATGTCTTTAACCATACAGACGATGAAACTGTATCTCTTATTGATATCAAGGATGATTACGCCGGAATGACAGANCTTTGCTCCTTTTACGGTAATATTTTCTTTCAGGCGTTTCCCGATCCNGACGAAAGAGAAAGCCTTGAATTTTTAATCGACTATATCCGTGAAAGCGCAGAAGGAGAAGACAGGCATATTCTGATCCTAAAGCAGAATACCGTCATTCTAGGCGGCATGGTTTTTAATTATTTTCATAAAGCGAACTCAGGTTACATTTCCTACATCGCTGTTGACGAGAATCAGAGAAGAAAAGGTTACGCGAAAATGATATTTGAAGGCGGAATGTGCCTTATGGAACAGGANGCGAAAAGAATAAANAATAAATCGATTGATTATGTCTACCTTGAAATCGACAAATACGAAGGTGAAATCCCGCAAAATGTGAAAATGTGGGANAAATTCGGCTTTAAAAGGGTCAACATGAAGTACATACAACCTCCTTTAAGCGTCACCAAAAACGCAACGGAAAACCTGATGCTTGGAGTGAGGACATTCAACACGGTAGAAAATTACATACCGCCCGGGAACGTTAAATGTTTTCTGACAGATTTTTTTACAAGGTCTTTTTCCATACCTGATGATATAATTGATAAATATGTAAAAGAAACAGAAAAAAGACTTGACGAAAAAGACGCGTCAAAACTTTTTGATTTAATTGATAAGACTGCTTCTCAGCCTAATACTTAAACTCGCTGTCGCCGATAAACTCGCGCAGAATACTCGTCCCGGGAACATACTGCGGCGGAAGCGGAGTGAAGTTTTCAAGGAACGATAAAAGCCTTACAGCTTCGGCGTACTCGATCATTCCGGGTTTTACAGCGCGTAACAGAGGGTCCGCGTAATACTTTAATACCGAAAGCTCATAATCAAGAGCCGAGTTAAAAGCCGCGTCCGCTGAGTTCTGAAACGGAAAAATATGTTTGCGCTCCCCTGCCTGCACCTTCGGCCACATTTTAATTGTTCCCGACGCTTCCATTCCCCTGAATTGCGAATCACGCACCATGCGCCTAAGGAGCCTATTGTCGCTTGTCGGGATGCGGTTGTGATCGTCAAGGTTAAGCTGTGTAAGAGCGGAAACATAAATTTTAAATTTCGTGCTGCGGCCGATACTGTATGTAAGAGCGTCATTAAGACCGTGAATTCCTTCCAGTATTAAAATATTATCTTTTTCAAGCCTGATTTTTTTACCGCCCGAATTCTTGCGGCTTCCTGTTTTAAACTCATATACAGGCAGGGTAATTTCTTCTCCCCTGTACAAGACTTGCAATTGTTCATTGAGAAAAGGAACATCAAGCGCTTCAAGACATTCATAATCGGGCTCGCCTTTTTCATCTTTGGGAGTCTCGGCTGTTCCCCTGTAATAATCGTCAAGGCTTACGGCAATCGGTTTAAGCCCAGATACCATAAGCTCAATCTCAAGCCGTTTTGCGCTTGTTGTTTTTCCCGAGCTTGAAGGTCCCGCGATCAAAATCATTTTGATGGTATCGCGTTTTTCCACGATTCTTGATGCAATCTCCGCGAGCTTTCTTGCCTGATGCGCCTCGGCAATCCTGATATACTGCCTGAATGTTCTTGAAGAAATTTTACTGTTTAACTCTCCTACAACGCGCACCCCGACAATTTTTCCCCATTGCTTGTAATCGCTGTAAACATTAAAAATCTGCGGTTCGTCCACAAACGGATCAATCGTTTTTTTTCTTCCAATGCCGGGGAACCGAAGCAGAAATCCATCCTTATACGGCATCAGTTCAAAAGCGTCCAAAAGACCTGTATGATCGAGTAACGGTTGAACATAGATGTCCATGTAACCGTTGCACTCATTTACTTTTATCCGCGGAGTGCTTCTTTGCTCCAGAAGAAGGGCCGTGTCGGTCTGGTTATTTTTTTTAAACAGTTCCACCGCTTCTTCGTAGGAAAGATAATTAAAAGTTATAGGAAGATCCTGTTTAACAAGATTCCGCATCTCATTCATCAATTTTTCAACATCGCTTTCTTTCGGTTTTTCGCCTGAAAGTAATGTATAATAATAACTGTTACCGAGAGAATGACCGACATAAACGCCGTCATCGGGATATACGCTTCGCGCGGCAATCGCAAGGACGAAAGAAAGAGTGCGCCTGTAAATCATAACGCCGTCAGGCGAATCAACAAGGACAGCTTCCAGCGCCGCGTTCATAAGGAGCGTCGTACCAAGCGGGCGTATTTCGTTGTTGACCCTGACTCCGGCAATCTCGCGGGCGGGAATGTCGAAATGCTCCACAAGAGATGACGCTTTAGTGCCGTACGGGCAGGTCACCGTTTTTTTTGAATTAATAAAATTAATCTGAATTGTGTTCATGAGTTATCCTTATTGCTAGATTATGCATTATAGCATGGTATTATTATTAATGGCATAAATATTTGTATCTTCGTAGTTAAAATCTTATGTCCGTGTTTGTTTATGTGATTTTGGTTAAAAAATAATCTCTTAAACCCTTATCCCAATCGCTTCCCGAATAGCGTCCACAAGAGTTTTTCTTCCTTCAAGCCTGCCGGTGATGCCGGGGATTTCAACTAACAGAGGATAATTTCCGTGAAGCTGCCAGTTGATCATGTAGTCGCCGAGCCAGTCGGCGGTTTCCTCTGTAAGGATTAAAACCTGACATTCCTCCGCACCGGGAATATTCTCAGGCAGGCTCTCGCCTCCAAACAATGACGGCGAAGGCGGTTCACCAGCGCCGGTATATGAGTCTTCGGTTATTTTTCTGAAGACGGCGATTGCCTGCTCCGGATCTTTTGCCGCAAACCCGTCTATGCCGATAAAACGAAAAGCTGTAACAAGTTCTTCATCGCCCAGAAAGAAATAATCCAATCAGTTATCCTTAAATTTTAAAGGAACAGAATTAAAAGCGCGACAAGAAACCCCCAGAGGCAGATGCCTTCGGCAAGACCGGCGTACGGCAGCGCTTTTCCGAACAGATCGGGGTTTTCGCTCATCGCCCCCATCGCGGCGGAACCGATACGCCCTACCGCGATGCCGCCTGCGATACAGGAAGCGCCTACGGCAAGCGCCGCCGCGATGTACTTTAATGAAGCGGCAAGCGATTCATCCTGACCTTCCGCGGCGGAATGTTCCTGCGCGAAAACTCCTGCGCCCGCGAAACANAAAATTANCATGACGCATAACAAAAAAACTGTCCTTTTCATATCTGCTCCTTTCCTTTTTANATATTTCTTTGTTTAAAACGAAACGGCGCGAACTCCACGCCTGTCTCTGTAAAAAATTTATTAAAAAATTCATAATATTGCAAGCGTATCACCTGTATAGCTACAATTAANCCTTCAAGAGCGATGATAATCACGTTTCCTATTATCATTATNAGCGCTGCCGAGAATGTCCCCGCTAACCCGGAGCGGGCAAGTTCATCGGTAAAATAAAAAATAATAAACGAAAANACCGCGTGAGCAAGAGCAAACGCGCCGACCCTTAAAAAACTGACCGTATTNGAAAAATAAGTGGAAATTGTTTCTANTACTTCCACAAAACCTTCCATAAAAAAAACNAGAAATCCGTTCTCAAGCGCCGGTTTTTCTCTTTTAATAATACGCCAGATTACAGGTCCAAAAAAAATNAAAAATAAAGGCGTTAAAAGAAAAAATAAATCATACGCTTCGAATTTTCCCCCNGANATAATCCGTACCGCTGTGAAAAGAGCGTACCAGAAAATAAAAAGCCCGGCTAACCCGGTTTTTGAGAAAATTGCTGTTTCATATTTTTTAAGCGCGAATCTGTTAATAATATTTATAATTAACCCAAGCGAGTTAAGCACAACTCCTATCGCTATTGTAAAACCAAAAAAATAAAGAAGTTTTGTTATGCTGCCCCCTTCTCCTGCCATAGGAAGAATGTGCAAAATCCTGTCCATCGGCTTTCCGAAAACAGCGCCTGTTATAGCCATTGTGGGAGCGGTGAGCAGTTTTTCATTTGTAAATACAGAACCGGCGAGCAGACCCATTATCATCGATGCTATACCGACAGAAATTAATGGAACGGAATATTTTAAAAAACCGGCAAATTTTTTGCCGCCATTTTTAATAATAATCCCGAGTAAAAATAAAACAAACCCCTGCCCCGCGTCGCCGAACATTATCCCGAACATAAGCGTAAAAAAAACCGCGACAATCGGCGTGGGATCAATCGTTCCGTAAAGCGGCGCTCCGTAGGAAAAAACAACTCCCTCAAAACCTTTTACAAACGCGTTATGCTTAAGCGAGACAGGCACTTTTTCTTTTCCGCTTTTTACGGAAGGAAGTTCATCCGGCGAATAAACATGAATCGCTATCCTGCCTTCCGTTATTTGCGAAAGTTCCTTTGCGGTCTTTGTAAGTATGTCCGCCGGTGTCCACCCGGAAAAGTGATACATGGTTTCGGTCGCTGTAAATCTTGCTTTTATTCCTTCGATTACAAGCGCGGCTTCCCACGATAAAATAAGGTGCATTATACCCGGCACACTGTCTTTTTCAAGTTGTTCTTTTTCATTTTTAATTATTTCAATATCCGCTTCAATTTTATTAAGCTGATCATTAAGGCTTTTAATCATTCCGGCGGGAATACCACGGTAATTTTCCGGCACTTCGATCGGTTCAAATGAAACTTTTTTAAGCTGAGAGTCAAGCGCGAACCGTCCTTTCTTTGAACTTGCCGCGAGAATTCTGTTTTCATTGTCTAGCGGAATAATTACAGCGCGATCTCCAAGAGTTTCGCGTAACTGCGGCAGACCCTTTGGATCAAGGCGGCCAATCCTCAGCGTCAGATACGAAAGATGCTCAAAATCGGCGAACGGCACATTCATTTTGGAAAATGCTCTTGTCTCGTTTATTGTTTCGCGTAACTGCTGTCTTTCCTTTATTGCCCCGGACTCGCGTTCTTTGAAATTTTCGATTGCGGAACATAATGTTTGCGTAAGATTTTCCTCCGCGCTTCCGGGGACTGAAAACACATCATCGTCAGTATCGATTTTTACTTGCCCTGAACTGATATACTCCAAAGCGCCGCGAAGCCTTGTGATTATTTCCCTGATACGCGAAATTTCCGGATTATCGGTCACGCTGTCCTTTTCGCCGAGTTGAATCGCGGCTTTTCTGCCTAAATACTCAAGAACCGAATCAATATCGTGTTTAAAAACCGTAAGCTCGACAAATTTCATTTTACGGGGGCGGAACATCAGGCTGCCTCCAGAAGTTTGTAAACAGCGGTACTGTCCATACCCAGAGACAATCCCTCGGCGATGCTTGTTAAAAGATCTTCCTCAAATTGAATTAACTTAATAAAACAAAAGATCGAGCTTACCGACATAGGCAGGCTGTGAAAATTGTGAAACGCAAGATGATAAAGATACTGCGAAGCGGCGTTTTGAAAATGCCGGGGGTCAACAGACCAGTGAACAGCGGATTCTTCCGCGTTAAGGAACCTCTCCCATCTCCAGCCGTTCCAATCTTTTCTTATGTCAAGGGACATATCAAGGGACGCTTTTGCCGCACCGGCCAGATCTGATCTTTTTTGATAAATGTTCTCGTGCAGTTTAAAATGCATAAGATATTTTGCGGTCTCAAGTTCGTTTTTCTGGTAATAAGTCCTAAGACGCAAAGCCCAGACGCAATTGCGAAGCGATATCTCGCTTGCAAGAACGCGCGCGGCTACATCGCGATCTTCATCTGAAAGCTGAGAAAGGCTTTCTATCAACCCCTGATAAAAATCATAATCCAGTTTAATATCGGCGGCAGTCAAATCCATACCGGGCATTATCGATTTAATCTCGCCCGCAAGAACCGTTTCGAACTCTGTTCTTTTTATCATGTTTGCGATATCAGGAAAATGTTCGTAATGAATAGATTTAAACCTGCCTATATTGCTTATAACGGGAAGTTCTTTTTTCCCGTTCGCGATGTGCGAAAGACAATCCTTTAAATCGCTGTATTCAAAGCCTTTAATCATGCGTACCAAAAGCCGCGGAGGTTCGGTGAACGAGTTTACGACTGAAAGTATGCGGCGCACAGCCCGCTCCATTATGCGCTTTTCCATGTCAGCTAACAGTTCTCTACCGGGAAGCTCGCGGTGGTACTCGGGAAAAATCAATCTGTCAAGTTCGTTTAATGTATGAAGCCCGGATAAAAGCGCAAGCCTTTTTCCCAGAAAGGATTTACCGATTATCCAGCTTGCTTTGGCGTACACGTAGCCTGAATCCGTCCACATCAGCCATCCCCGTTATTAATAAGAATGGAATTAACAAGATCGCAGAATTTTTTTACATCGGTTTTATGAGCGGAAATTTCCCTGCGGTATTCTTCAAGCGCTTCATTGTATTTTTGTTTTACTTTTTCTTTTTCATTTTCCAAGACAGCTTCGCGCGTATGAATCTCCGCCTTGAAACGCTCTTCCCAGCCGGTGCGGTTATTTTCTTCATTTTCACGGATGCGCCTGTCCGCCTCAGCCTGAGCGCCGCTTACCATAGCGGCCGCATCAGATTCCACTTTTAATAAATGATCGAGAACTTCGTTTGCCATAATCAAACGGGATTTGAGGCAAGCAGTTCTTCGAATTTGCGGATAATTTTATGCGCGCTGTGCGGATCCCTTTGAACCTGCAGCTCTGTCTGGAACTGCGGAATTTCCACAAGCTCCGCCAGATGTTTTAAGAGACGCAAATATTTTTCTGAATCTTCCATGGGAGATATGATCATAAAAAGAAGATATACAGGCTCTCCGTCGAGCGAATCGTATTGAATTCCTTTTCTTGATATGCCGAGAACTCCGCGCAGAGTATCTACCGCGTTTGTTTTTCCGTGAGGAACCGCAATGCCCTTATGAATTCCTGTTGACATTTTCGCTTCTCTGGCAAGAATCGCGTCAAGAATTTCATCATGAGACATTGATCTGTCCGCCTGACAATAATGCGCTACCAGCTCCTCAAAAGCCTCGTCTCTGTCTTCGGCTTCCATTTCAACTTTGATGAATTCAGGTAACAGTACATCCTGCAGGATCATTTCAAAACCTCAAGAACTTTTTCTATTGCGGTATTTCCGCCGGTAAATCATTAATGATAAAACTATCATCCGGTATCACAGTAGGATTTAATTCCTCATCAAGCCAGTTGGTTCTCTCTCCTTCCGTAGAAAGGCGTCTGCCCATTTCTTCAACACCGGCTCCTGAGGGAGTGCGGCTTAAAAGAGCAAGACCAAGACTGATAATAAGGAAAAGAGAACCCAGCACAGTAGTCGCGCGGGTAAGAACATTACCGGAGCGTGAACCAAACGCGGAGCTTGATCCTCCGCCGAAAATACCGCCGAGGCCGTCGCCTTCGTCATTCTGGATCAAAACCAATAATACAAGCAGCACCGCAACGATTATAAAAAATACTAATAAAACAATACTCAAAATTCCCATCTTTACCGGCTCCAAAAATAGATATAAATCAAGTGTATCGGAATTGAAAAATATATGCAAGAGATAGGGGGTTAGGGATTAGGGATTAGGGGATAGGGGATAGGGGATAGTGTTTTTGTTTGTTATCTATGCGTGATTATTTCACTCATTATTTTCGAACAACAACCCCAGTCCCTAGTCCCCTACCCCTTATCCCTGATCTCTAGTCCATCAGTCATCTACCCCTTATCCCCTATCCCNTAACTCCTAACCCCTAACTAAATATTGAAAATTGNTAAAAAACGCTATATTATAGACATATGCTTAATAAAAGAAAAAAAGCCNTTATTTTATCGATTTTTNTGCTTACGGCATCGTTTGTGTTTTCACAGGGGATGGGAGCGATTTTTGATGAGGAATATGATAATCTGCCGCGCAGAGCGGAATTGTCAATCGCCGCTTATGAGAGGCTGCCAAGCTCTTTTTCGCTNCGGCAATACGCTCCATTGCCGGGAGATCAGGGGAATTACGGNACTTGCGTCGGCTGGGCGGCCGCNTATGCNAGGACAATAAGCGAATCTGTGACCCTTAACAGGACAAATCAGACCGAAACCACCCAAAATGTNTTTTCGCCNGTTTATATCTACAGGAATATAAGACCTGACGACCCTGAATGTGTGATGGGAGCGCAAATTTACACGGCTCTCGATTACATGAGGGATGTAGGCACTGTAAGGATGCTCAATGTAGAACGCGAAACATCGTTTCCTCATGTAAACCTTGCCTACTACAGGACTGTCAGAAACTACCCGATTGCCGGTTATGTTACTCTTTTTTCAAGAGATGACAGGCAAAAACCGGCTCTTATTTCAAGAATCGTTAAGAAAAGCCTTTCTGAGGGAAGACCTGTTATAATCGGTATGAACGCTCCTGATTCTTTTATTACCGCCAATGAGGTGTGGCGGCCGCATGAAGACCCGCGTTATTTTTACTACGGCCATGCGCTGGTTGTCACAGGATATGATGACAACAGGTACGGCGGGGCTTTTGAAGTTTTAAACAGTTGGGGCAGGAAATGGGGAAACGGCGGCTATATCTGGATTCCATATCAGGTTTTTGTCGATTTTGTGCAGGAAGGATATGAGATTATTGAGAATATCACTAATTTCAGCAACGGAATCAGGTTTAACGGTTTTGTAAGAACGGAGATTACAGGCACGCGGAATATAACGCCGGATTTCCCGATTACGGAAACAAGATCAGTTATATTTGCGCTTAACGAAAACGGTTATTATGTATCGAACGAGCGGCCGCAGGAAGGATCAAGGATCAGCCACATTGTAGGCACCAGGGAAAGCTCTTACGTTTATTCGTTTACGGTATTCCAGCCTGCGAACCACGGCAGTTTTTTCTCGCCTGTACTGCTCTTTCCGCAGGCAGGGGTATCGGCGCTGTTAAATTATAATGAAAACACGATTACGCTGCCCGGTGAAATACCGCGCGGAGAAGGCACATCGTACCTTATCACGCTCTATTCCAAGCGGACATTAGATATTAATACGATCATGTACTCTTTTGTATCAACTCCGGGTTCCATAAACAAAAGACTNGCGCGGGCTGTCGGAGACGGCTACACGACAAATGTTTCATTCAGNGAAAATGAAGCGGCCTTTACAGCGGCGCCGGAANACCCGCGNACTGTGGCCGCTCTCATTACCGCGATAAATTACTGAGCTGTAATGCTTACTGTGTAACCCTGATCAGGTTCTTCATCAAGGCACCATATTTTTAAATAATATGTGCCGCTGTTAAGGTTCATTGTTATCCGCGAGCTTAATACATCGCCTCCGTCATCATCCTCGGCTACAAGGTTCATGTTATTGCTGTAAAGCTCAATGTAAGTATCTAAACGGTTATTAGTCATTCCTCTTACATTGATCGTATAACGCCCGGCTCTTGGAACCTGAAATCTAATCCAATCAACATCATCGCCTGAATGGAAAGTTCTCTCCTGAGACTGGCCGATTTCAATTGTGCCGGCTTGCGAAGGTTCGTCATCCGGTTCAAACGCATCGGCAGGTAAAGCACCGGCGCCGGGGAAGAATGCTCTAAAACCATAACTGCCGCGGACTGTGCTTGAATAACCTCTAACCATCACTATATAGCGGTTTCCCGCGCGGACGTTGTAACGCAGACGCGCATTATAATTCTGCCCGCCGTCATCATTTTCATCGAGTAAATCTCTTGAATCGGCATCGAATAATTCCATATAAGTATCGATTCTGCCTGTTGTTTCTATCGTAAGCCGTCCGTCTCTTGAGGGAACAAGAAGGAAGTAATCCTGATCACCTTCCTGAAGCGTACGGTTGACGGCTGTAACATCGTTTTCGGTTGCTCCAATTGCATAAGCGATGGGATTATCCATGCCGCTGGAACCTTCCCTTTCGATAATNTACGCGCGAAAACCGTATGCTCCCGCAGTGTTGCTGCCGTANCCCCGCACAAGAGCGAGATAACGCGTNCCGGCTCTTACATTGATATTAATNCTCGCGTTCAACCCCTGTCCGCCGTCGTCATTTACCGCAAGTTCCTCTCCCGAATCATAATCGAAAAAGTGCATATACGTNTCGATATTGCCGCTGGTCTCCGCTGTTAGTCTTCCGTCCCTATCTGGGACGAGGAGAAAAAAATCTTCGTCTTCGCCTGCCACACTACGGTTCATAAAAGGCGTATTCGCGCTGGTGCCGATTGTAAAAGAAACAGGATTGTCCCAACTGTCTGTCTCCCACGCGTCTCTTGCGCCGGAGCCGCTCCCGGAGCCTCCGCCGCCGCCGCCCGAAAGCATTTCGTTTATCTGATCAGTGCGTTCAAAGCTTGAGTAAAATGTCCCTTCAATCGCTCTGTCTGACATACGGATTAAACGGGAATAAACCCTGATAATGTCGGCGGCCTGTACGATTTCGCCTGTTATCATCCATCCNGCGTCAGCCGCGCTGCCCGCGTGTACGGAATAATTTCTGCCGCTTGTATTTGTTATTTCGCCGATTANCTGATTGACCCAGTAGGAACTNAAAGGCGTCATTGTATCCTGAAAGGTAAACTGTCCGATTACCGCTCTTTCNGCGCGTTTTTCGGTTAATTTTNCGTGAATCTCACCTGCCAGGCTTCTTACAGCATCGTCAAACTCCTGAATAGANCCGGACTGTGAATAAACAGCGCCAGACAGGAAAAAAAGAAGCGGAATTAAAGANAAAAATCTCTTCATAAATCCTCCAAAGTNTAATAAAGTAATTGTATCACGTTATGANAATTAATTCAATTAATACGGGAAAAACCTGTTTTTACGATTTTGTGTAGATTTTACTATCCCTCGGAACAGATTGGGTAATCCAAACACTGCCGCCGATTA